>JBIOHR010000142.1:0-9209 GCA_044449085.1 Gemmatimonadales bacterium
CGGCCGCGCGGCGCCGGAGGATCAGGTGCGTCGCCGAATTATTGAAGGTCGCGCTCGAAATATCCTTCCACGCGCGCGTCGTGCCCGACGCGAGCTCACGAAGTTCGTAGCGCCGGAGCGGCTGCGGCGGCCCTCCCGCGCCGCCTCGGCCGGCCGCGCCCTGCGCTCCCGCGCCCGGAGCGGCGTCCGGTGCGGTCCCGCCGCGTCCGCCGCGTCCTGCGGCGCGCGCCGGGATCGAATCGATCTCGTACACGAGCCATTTCGAGTCACTCGAGAACATCGGACTCGACGCATGCGCGATCGCGACTTCCGCGCCGGAATCGAGGTTGCGCAGGTGCACCTCA
Organism: Gemmatimonadales bacterium; assembly: GCA_044449085.1. Lineage (GTDB taxonomy): Bacteria > Gemmatimonadota > Gemmatimonadetes > Gemmatimonadales > Gemmatimonadaceae > Fen-1231. The sequence goes on from JBIOHR010000142.1 coordinate 345, forward strand.
GGCTTCGTCTCGTTCGCCGGCAGGTTGGTGAGCCGCATGACGCTCACGACCCAGCGGCCGTCGCCGGAGATGCCGGCGCTCTCGATGGTTCGCCAGCGCGTGTAGTCTGCGACGCCGAGAGTTTTTTTGGCGGACGGCGCGGCGGCGTCCTGCGCGCCGGCGAGCGTTGCGGCACACGCAATGAGCGCGGCCGCGGGAAGGATCCGGGTGAGCAAGGAGTGCGTGCGCGTCACGGTCGTGGCTCCGTACGAAAGTGGGCTGGAATACGCGGCATAACATAACTTCGCCCGGCCCGAACCGCCCGCCGGCACGCCCGGCTCCGATCGGCCGCACCGTTGGCCGTGCCGGGGAGCCGTGGCTAAGTTAGACGGTGTCCACCGGTGATGATCCACACTCCCGAGGAACTGTGACGATGAACTGCCCGGCATGCGGAACGCAGATGACGGACGTCACGAGCGGCGCCATCAAGGTTCAGGCCTGCAAAGGCGGGTGCGGCGGACTTTGGTTCGACGCGCGGGCCCTCGGGAACGTGGATCAGGCGGATCAGTCGGCGGGTGAGGCCCTGCTCCATATCGACCAGAATCCCGCCAGCAAGGTGGACACCTCCAAGCGGCGCAACTGTCCGCGCGACACGGACATCGTCATGATGCGCCACTTTTGGAGCACCGCGCGCGAGATGGCGGTGGACGAGTGCCCAAAGTGCGGGGGGATCTTCCTGCTCGCCGGCGAGCTGGCGGAGATTCGCGCGGCGTACAAGACAGACGCGGACCGACACGCCGCGGCGCACGCGTATTACAATGAGGTCTTCGGCAAGCAGTTCGCCACCCAGCGCGACGCCGACGATGCGACGCCCAATCGCGAGAAGACCGTCGCCAATCTCTTCAAGTACGTCTGTCCGAGTTACTACCTCAAGGGCTTCAAGCCCTGGGGGTCGATGTAGCGCGGAGTTATTCTTCTGACGACCATTCGCCGCTGTGGAACCATGCCCGTACGATGACTGACGGCGATCCCTACGCCCGAAAATGGATCATCGCGATCGCCGTGACGCTGGCCTCGATGATGGAACTCATCGACACCAGCATCGTCAACGTCGCGCTGACCCAGATGAGCGCCAACCTGGGCGCGACACTCGACGAGATCGCGTGGGTCTCCACGGGCTATATCGTGGCCGCCGTGATTGTCCTTCCGATGACCGGCTGGCTCTCCGGCTACTTCGGCCGCCGGCGGTATTTCACTGCGTCGATCATCATCTTCACCGTCGCGTCGGCGCTCTGTGGCCAGTCCACGACGCTCACCGCGCTCGTGCTCGCGCGCATCCTGCAGGGGATCGGCGGCGGCGCGCTGATCGCGACCTCGCAGGCAATCCTGTTCGAATCGTTTCCCCCGCAGGAAGCGACGATGGCCGCCGCCGTGTTCGGGCTCGGCATGATGGTCGGCCCCGCGGTCGGCCCGACCTTGGGCGGGTACATCGTAGACCGGTTCACCTGGCCGTGGATTTTCTATATCAATATTCCCATCGGCATTCTCGCGGCGGTGCTCGTCTGGGCCAATGTCAAGGATTCCAGGCATCAGGAGCGCGCCTCGACGATCGACGTCCCCGGCATCGCCCTGATCGCGATCGGGATCGGGTCGCTGCAGTTCGTGCTCGAGCGCGGCGAATACTATCAGTGGTTCGACTCCAACTTGATCCGCGTGCTCTCCGTCTGCGCCGGCGCGGGGATCATCCTGCTGATCTGGCGCGAGCTCACGGTGAAGGAGCCGATCCTCGACCTGCACGTCCTCAAGGACAAATCCCTCGCCGGAGGCGCCGGGTTCGGAGTCGTCCTCGGGGTCGCACTCTACGGCAGCATCTTCGCCGTCCCCATCTACACGCAGCAGCTGCTCGGCTGGGACGCAGAGACATCCGGCTGGGTGCTATTTCCCGGCGCGATCGGGAGCGCGATCGCGATGATTTTCCTCGCGCGACTCGGGTCGAAGATCAAGGACCTGCGATGGGTCGCTGCGGCTGGAGCCGTGCTGCTGAGCGCATCGATGGTGCTGCACTCGCACTTCACCACCGAGTCCGGTCGCGGCGACATGATCTGGCCCATCGCCCTGCGCGGTTTTGCCACCGGGTGCATGTTCATTCCGCTGGCGACCTACGCGGTGGGCGGGCTCCGCGGGAAGAACCTTGCCCACGGGTCGGCGCTCTTCAACCTGTCGCGTCAGCTCGGCGGGAGCGTCGGGATTGCCGTGCTCGCGAACTTGTTGACCCATCAGGCCGCAATCCATCGTGCGAGCCTCGTCGGCGACCTCGTCAAGGGTGATCCGACGACCGACGCGCGCGTCGCGGCGATCACGCACGGACTGATCGCCAAGGGCGCCGATGCGTTCAGCGCGGCCAAGGAAGCGCTCGGGATCCTGAACGGGCTGGTGCAGCGGCAGGCGACGATGCTCGCGTTCCGGGATATTTTCTTGTACGTCGCGGTGCTGATCGCCGTGAGCATCCCGCTGATCGTTCTCCTCCGCAAACCCGCGACCGGCGGCGTCCGCATGGGCGACCATTAGAAGAGCTGTCAGCTGATCGCCTGCGGCTATTGCTCACACCTCAAACCCTCGGAGCTTGTAGCCAATAGCTTCCCTGCGGAAAGCTCTTCAAGCGGCTCCTCCTCCACGCGTCATCTGCCGCAGATAGTCCTCGACGCCCGCTCCATCCAGCGGTTTGGCGAAGACCTCCCCCTGCCCCAGCTCGCATCTCAACGCAATCAACCGCTCGCGCTGCACAACCGTGTCCACCCCTTCCGCAATCACTCGAAGCTCGAGGGTATGCGCCATCTCCACGATGGACCGCACGATCTCCACATCCGTCCGCCGCGCTCCGATCCGCCGCACGAACGATCCGTCGATCTTGATCCCCTGCAGCGGGAGGTGAGGCAGTTCGGTCAGTGATGAGTGGCCGGTGCCGAAGTGGTCGACATGCAGTTCGGCGCCCATCTCGCGCACCCTGTGCAACAGCACGACCGCGGAGTCGACGCTCTGCGTCACGACACTCTCGCTGATCTCCAGGATCAGCGACGAGCCGTGAATCCCCGCGTCGTCGAGCGCGCCGCGCACGTCCTGCACGACCCTCGTGTGCCGCAGCTGCTTGCCGGACAGGTTCACGCACACCCGCACCGGCGTCTCACCCGGAAACGCATCCTGCCAGCTCCGCGCGTTGCGGCACGCCTCGCGCAGCACCCACGCGCCGATCGGCAGGATGAGGCCAGTGTCCTCCGCGAGTGGCACAAAGTCGCGGGGCATGATCACCCCTTGCGCCGGGTGGTGCCACCGGAGCAGCGCTTCGAACGCAAAGAGCCGCCCCGTGTCCAGCTCGATGATAGGCTGGAATGCCAGGCGAAGCTCCCCGCGTTCGACGGCGTCTTGCAAATCCCTCTGCATCGTCATGCGCGCCTGTGCCAGCTCTCTCAGCGCAGTGTCGAAGACCTGATATCGCGCGCCGCCCTGTTGCTTTGCGTGATACATGGCGAGGTCCGCATGGCGAAGGAGACTTTGCGGCTCAGTGTGATCGGGTTCGCTCAGTGCCGCACCGATGCTCGCCGTCGGGACGATCTCGCGGCCCTGGAGCGCGATCGGCATCGCGAGGGCGTTCTGAATGCGCCGCGCCGCGCGCTCTACGTCGGCAACCCCCGTGACATCGTTGAGCAGCACGGTGAACTCATCCCCGCCGAGGCGCGCCACGACATCGTCAGGCCGCACGCAGGTCCGCAGGCGCGCTGCGACTTCCGTCAGCAGACGGTCCCCCGCCGCATGTCCGAGTGCGTCGTTCACGACCTTGAAGCCGTCGAGGTCCATGAGCAGCGTCGCAATGCGGCGCCCGGAGTCCCGCCTCACGTGTTCGAGCGCCTCAGCCAGCTGTCCGAGGAAGGACGCGCGGTTCGGGAGGTCGGTGAGCGCATCATGCGATGCGGTGTGGCGCAGCGCGGCGTCGGCCTGCTTGCGCGCGGTGATGTCGCGCGCGATCCTGGAGACGCCGACGATCCGGCCCTGGGCATCCTTCAGTGGCGACAGTCCGATCGACACATCCACCTGCCGCCCATCCTTGGTCAGGCGTCTTGTCTCGTACGGCTCGATGTGCTCGCCATTCCGGAGGCGGGCGATGACGTCGCGATCCTCGGCGATCAGGTCGGCAGGTATCAGCGCCGAGACGCGGTGCCCGATGATTTCGTCGGGCGCAAACCCGTACAACGCGACCGCGCCGCGATTCCAGTGCTGGACGACTCCGTCCGAGGCTGCGTCCTGCGGCAGCGCGGTCGAATAAATCGCGTCGAACGAACTCTCGACGATCGCGGCGAGCCGCTGAGTGAGTTCCTCGCGCACGCGGTGTTCGCTCACGTCCCGGAACACGAGGACCACTCCGATCACTTCACCGCCGGTGTCGCGAATCGGCGCCGCGCTATCGTCGATCGGATTCTCAGTTCCGTCCCTGGCGATGAGAATCGTGTGGTTGCCCAGGTCGGTCACGCGACCTGTCCTCAGCACCTTCGCGACGGGATCGGCGGCCGGCTGCCGGGTCAGTTCGCTCATGATGTTGAACACATTTTGCAGTGGATCACCGGCCGCTTCATGCTGACGCCAGCCGGTGAGCTGCTCCGCCACGGCATTCATGAAGGTGATGCGCCCGTCGCGATCGGTGGCGATCACCGCATCGCCGATGCTCGCGAGCGTCACGCGCATCAACTCTTCGCTGCGCCGCAGGAGCTCCCGGTCGCGCCGCTGCTGGCTGACGTCGCGCGCGACCGACGATGCACCAATGACCCGCCGGCTTGCATCCCTGACGGGCGACACCGTCAGCGAAATGTCGACGAAGGAACCGTCCTTCCGGCGGCGTGCCGTCTCGTAGTGCTTGATCGAGTTGCCGCTCGCGATCTGCTGCAGAACCCGCCGCTCTTCGTCCGCCAACTCCGGCGGGATGAGAATCGTGATCGGCCGGCCGACGACTTCATCCTCCCGGTAACCGAACATCTGCTCGGCTCCGCGGTTCCACGTCTGGATGACCCCCTGCAGATCCTTGCTGATGATCGCGTCGTCTGAGGACTCGACGATGGCCGCGAGCTGGAAGGCGGCGTCAATCGCGTGCTTGGCAAGAAGCAGGAACTCCGGCCTTCGCTCGAACGCCGGATCCCGCCCGTCGCCGGCGTCGCTGCTGGATAGTTGCGTCTCGGGCTGCTTTGACATGCGCTCCTCGGCTTGGCCGGGGCAAACAGCGAGCGGCGTCTGGCACATCGTATTGGTATATCGCATGAAGCGTGCCTGAAAAACACTGTGGCGCGGGCTATACACGCTGCTCACGTCGACGTCGCGACTCACTCCGCGGCGCGGGGCTCAGGAGCCCAACCCTGCTCCAGCATCGTCTTCCAGAGTCGGGTCAACAACCTCTCTCGCACTTCATCGCCCCAACTTTCGGGGCGCTCGCCACTCTCACCCATCGGCCGAATCGCCAGGCGTCGCAGTTCCTTCATCACGCCGGCCATTGCGCCATCCGGATCCCGATAGAACCTGGTCCCCCGCACCCGCACGAACTTCCACCCCGCCCGCTCGAGAATCGCCTGCCGCGTCATGTCCTCGCCAATCCGCTCCACCGGATGGAAACGATCGCCATCGCACTCCACCGCAACCTGCCTGGCTCCATCCGACACGACCATATCAATTCGATAGTGCCCGACCGCAACCTGCGGCGTCACGCGAAATCCGTTTGCCGTCAGGCGGCGAATCACGTCCTGTTCCAAGGGTGATTCGGAACGCGCCAGTGCCTTTTGCGTCGCGCGCCGGTTCGCCCCGGGATCGCGAACATGATCGATCAGCCGTCGCCGCAAGTCTCCCGGCTGAAGATCAGTCGCCGGATCCAGCGAGTGTATGAGCCAGAGCTGATCCCGCGCCCGGCTGGCGGCAACATTGTACCGTTGCTTCATCGCCTGGGTGTCGCTGAAGCGCAACGGCCTGCCCGTTGGCGCATCGACCATCGAGAGCCAGATGATATCCCGCTCATCTCCCTGAAACTGCGCGGAGTTGCCGGCCGCGAACCGCCGCCGGTCGAGCTCAACGGGACCGACGAGCGACACGGTGATCTCCTGGATCAGCTTCGCCTGCTGGTCGCCCAGCAGCGTTATGGCGCCGAGTGTCTTGCCGTCAAACTCGCGGTCATCGCAGACCGCTTTCACGAGGGCCGCGATGATTCGGGCTTCGGCAAGGTTCGTCTTGTCATCGCGCCCGGTCGCGAGCATCGGCGGAACAACGACCTCGACCACGTGCGGCTGCTCCGCCGTAGCGGGATTGCGCAGCGGCCGAATCTCTCCGTCGTAGGAGAGATGGTTCGAGAAGTCGATGATATCCGGAACGCAGCGGAAATGTTCGCGCAGTCCGATCACGCCGCCGAACGACTGGCGCGCGAGGTCGTAGATGGACGTCTTGCCGTCGTACAGGTGGCTGTTGGGAATCCCGGTCAGATGTTCGCTGATGAGCGTGCTCGCGGAGTCCACCGACTGGCCGACGGCCAGCGGGCTCACCTGCTCGTGATCTCCGACGATCGCGACCTCGCGGCCGAGGTACCATGCGAGGAGCCCGGTGACGTCCGACTGGCTCGCTTCATCGACGATCACGACGTCGAAGATGCCACGCGCGGGATCGAAGCTCTCCGCGACGCGCGAGAGCGGCATGATCCACACCGGCACCGCCTCGCGCGCAACACTCAGCAGCTTGCGCGACTGCGCGCGGAGCTCGGGCACCCGCCGCCCCGACCCCTTCCCGATTTTTCGCTGCGTGTCCAGCCAGCCGTACAGCGCCTGCTGCGCGGCAAGGTCGGTGCGCTGCAGCTGGGCGAGCCACGCCTTTCGGTCGATGAGCGTCGCCGTCGCGACGCGAAGCGATTGCCGCGCGGATTCGAGACGGCGCGCGATCGTAACGTCATCGAGCGCGGATCGGCGGTCGAGCTCTTCGAGCAGCTGCCGCCAGCGCCACGCGGCGTTCACATCTCCCGGCGCGCGCACCTGATCGTGCGGCGACTCACGCTTCGCCACGGCGTGTGCCCACGCCGGCGAGGCGCTTCTCAAGCGGCCCAGAAGCGCCTCGCGGCGCTCGCGCACGTCCCGTTTTCCCAGCAAGTCCTCGAGAGCGGCAAGGCGCGCGGCATACGCAGGCGCGTCGCGCCTCTCCACCGCCGCGCGCAACGCCGAACATACGGGCCCGCGAAATGGCGCGAGACCCGCCGCCAGTTGGCGCAGGCGGTCTTCTGCCGCAGCGCGCCGCGCGACGAGTGCCCGCACTTCGACCAGGGGCATCAGCGACGCGGCGAGCAGCTCCCGGTCGCGCTCGAACGGCGACAGCTGAACCGCGCGCGCCGACGCGCGGTCGTGCCACGGTTGCCACCGGAACCCCAGTCGGTGGAGCGCCTGCTGCAGCGGCGGGAACGACCGGTTCCACCAGGACAGCAGCCGCGCGAACTGCGCGGTCGACGCGTGAGCCGTCATCTCCGGAGGGCTCGCGAGTTCCGCGAATTTCGGGAGCCCCCTCGGCACGACCTGATGATCCCACCGCTGGCCAAGTTCGCGGCGCTGCGCATGCAGCTCGACGAACCCCGCGATCGCCCGCATTTGCGTCAGCGGGGCCGCGCGCCCGCCATTGACACGGCACACCCGCCGCGCGCGCTTCCACGAAGGTCTGGTCAGCAATGTCAGCCAGCCAATCCTGCGCCCAGCCGCCAGGTGCTCTCGCATCTCCACGACCGCTCCGGCCAGCTCGGCGTCGATCTCGCGCTCGTCTATGTGCGGCGCGCATTCCAGGAAGAGCTCGCGATGCTGGTTGTGCGTCTCGACCACCTTGCCGACCTTCGCGTCGAGATTGGTCCAGACCTCCGCGGCGGATTTGCCCGCGTGACCGGCCTCGATCACCGCCAGCTGCCACGGCGCGGCTCCGCTGAGCTCACCGAGCATTGTCGCAAGCGTCGCGCGCAGCGAGGTGAACGCTTCCGCGTCCGAGGCACTGACGTCGCTGTTCCAGAAGGCGCGCTGCTCGAATGTTTCACTCGCGGTGAGCGCGCTCACCTCCAGTGCGAAGCCGGCCGCGCTGAATAGCGACTCCTTCGCCGGAAGCGGCGCGCCTAGCTCCGCGTCCTCATCGGGGTCGAGCGCTCCATTGATCGCGTACAGCTCATCCACTTCGTCGAGCGTGAGCGGAAGCGGCGCGCCGGGTTGCACACCAGGTGGAAGCCAGGCGTGCTCATCGCGGGCATGGCGTACTTCCTCTGCCGCGGCGCACGGAGCGACCTCCACCGACCCAAACGTCACGGGGAGATATTCGCCCTCGCGCGTCCGCACGAGCGCTCCGGCCAGCTGCTCGATCTCGGCGAGCAGCGCCAATCGCGCCTGCGTCCATTGCTCGATGTCCGCGTGCAGCGCGCTCGCATTTGCGACGGAGAGCTTCGTCACGATCGAGCGCACCGCCTGCTCCAGCTGGTTGCGCCCCTCGAGGTCATTCTCGAGCACCGCCACGCAGAGCGGCCGCAGGTCTTCAACGACCTGATCGCGAAGCACCCGCAGGGCCTTGGTGGTGTGCGCGGTGACGAGCACCCGCTTCCCCTGCGCGACGAGATGCCCGATCAGGTTCGCGATCGTGTGGCTCTTCCCGGTTCCCGGCGGACCCTGCACCAGCACGGCGCGGTGACGATCCAGTGCCCGCGCGAGCTGAACCTGCTCGGCGTTCGCCGGCTTGCTGAGCAATACGTCCGCCGGCTCGCTCCACGCGGGCGCCGCCGGCGGGTCGTCGACTGTGGAAGGTGGCGGTTCAACGCCGACGAGCCTCGTGATCGACGACGGCAGCGGAGGCGCCTGCTCC
>JBIOHR010000143.1:0-9097 GCA_044449085.1 Gemmatimonadales bacterium
GATGTCGTAGGTGGAGTAGTCGTGCTTGATCATCGCGCACCCCCACTGGCGGAAGCGGGCGATGTCGGCGGCGACCTTCTCGCGCACCCCGGCGACAGTCGGATCGAGAACGCTGCGGTCACGTGGGAGGCGCCAGTTGTCGGGTACTGTTGCGCCGGCCTGCAGCGGCCGGATCCACATGCCGGGGCGCGCGCCGTGCTGCGTTACGTCGGCGAGCAGCTTCGGAAGGTCCGGGAACTTCTCGTTTGCGTGATCCCAGTTGCCCGCGCCATCGCGGCTGGCGCCGCGGCCCGGCTGCCAGCCGTCGTCGATCACCACGAACGGGCGGTTGGTGCCGCCGGGCGAGAGCTCAATTATATGATCGGCATCCGCGAGCACGGTGGACGCGCTGTTGTTGCCGTAGGCGTAGTACCAGTCGTTGCTGCCGTAGATCGGCGCCGGTGGCAGCCGCGGTGCGGCGCACATCTCCTTGCAGAACGCGTGAATCGCAGCGAAAGATGATTCGCCGTCGTGCCCCGCGCGAGATATCACGTCGCACAGCGCGAGCGTGCGGCCGCCGAGCTCGAGCGGCGCCGCGCCGCTGCGCACGTCGGCCCAGAGGCTGATGCCGCCGGGATCCACGTACCACGAGCAGAACGCAGCGGCGCCGGTGCGTACGCCGTATGCGTGCGTGCGGGTGCCATCCCAGAGCGCGACGTACCAGGGCATGATGCGGTCGGGCTCGAAGCCGCGCCACGCGAGATCGCCGTAGGCGCGTTCCCACGCGTCACCAAGGATCGCGCGCGTGGCCTGTAGCGGGACGTGCCATCGAAGGCCGATGCGCTTGGCCTTTACGGACGATGCGGAGAGTTCTACGCGCAGTGCGCCGCCCGTGCGTGCGGTGCGCACATGAATTCCCTTTGCGTCCCAGCTGCCGTTCGCACGGGCAGTGAGCGTCAGGTCGCCATCTGCCGTTTGAGCGGTGACCGAGTCAGGCTGGCGGTAAAGGTCCACAAATCCTGATTGCGCGACGGAATGCACAGGCGCGTTCGCCGCATGGCGAGCAATCTCCGGAAACGCGAGAGACGCGCCGAGCGCGACGGCGGACTGCTGGATAAATGTTCGGCGGGGGAGCATTGGATCTCTAATGAACGAAGGACGCCTAGTTGTCGTCGCCCGACGTCGACCGCGCGCCAAAGTGAGGATTCTTCCTGCTCCCTTTCCGGGGTGGAGCGTGGGCCGGAATCTTTTCACTCGCTTTCATCGGCGTTCCACGTCCGCTGCTCGGACGGTGCGTCCCTCCGCCGGGGCCTTTTCGTTTGCGGCCGCCCTTTCCTCCTTTCATCCCGTCCCTCCATTGATCATCGCGCGCCTGAAGCGACTGCGATGAATGAAACGCTGCCGGTCACGCGTGCCTCTCGGGGAATGACGACCTAACCTAGCACTCTTGATGTTGAAGGGTGAGCCGGAGCCTCATCGCGCCGGTTTGCCGGCCCACGCTGACGGAACCCATATTGAGATATGGCCACCGAAGCCGACGTCCGACGAATTGCACTCACGCTGCCGGGCGCCGTCGAGGCGGCGAACGATTTCGCCTTCTCCGTTGAGGTCCAGGGGAAAGCGAAGGGGTTCGCGTGGTGCTGGAAGGAACGCATCGTGCCGAAAAAACCGCGCGTACCCAACCACCGCGTGCTCGCGGTACGCGTCGCGAACAACCTGGACAAAGATCTGATGATGCGCGCGGAGCCCGACAAGTACGTGGTCGATCCGCACTACAACGGGTATCCGGCGGTGCTCGTCAAGCTGGACAAGGTGCGCGTGCCCGAGCTGCGCGATTTGCTCACTGAGGCCCATCGCTGTCAGGTCGCGCCCGCCAGGAAAAAGCGCGGCTGACCGCGGGGGAAGATCACCTTCCTCCTTTCATCCCGTTCCTCAAAGAAGTTGTTTGGCGAAGCGCAGGCTAGTGGCCGCATATCCGAGCCCCTCGTAGAAGGCGTGCGCTTCCGTGCGCTTCCTGTTGCTCGTGATCTCGATCATCGCGCAGCCGCGCGCAAGCAGGAATGCCTCCGACGCGGCGACGAGCGCACGGCCAACCCCCTTGCCTCGCACCGGTTCGTCGACGACGACCGCGGTGAGCCGCCCGATGGGCCCCGCGCGATGCATGACCGGCATGATGTGCAGCGTCACCGCGCCGACCAGCGCCGAACCCGGCGCCGACGGCGCGCGCGCCGCAACGAGCACCCGCTCCCCTTGATCGAGAAACGCGGTCAGCCGCGCCGCGGGTTCGCCGGCCGGCTGTGCATGCCCCAGCTGCGCGAGGAGCCGCATCACTTCGGCCGCGTCCGCCAGCTCCACCTCGCGCACCTCGATCGGCTCCGTCATGCGAATACGCTAGCCGCTCCTCGCCCATGGCACAATGAACACGTAAGTTGGCTTGTACTCTTCCACCGGAGCCCGGGCCGCCGTGCGCATTTCGGACATGAACTGGATGCAGGTCGAGAAATACCTCCAGCACGACGACCGCGCCGTGCTCCCCCTTGGCAGCACCGAGCAGCACAGCCACCTCCGGCTCACCGTCGACTGCATTCTCCCCGAGCGCGTCGCGGCGGAGGCCGCCGAGCCGCTCGGCATTCCGGTCTTTCCCGTCGTGCCGTACGGCGTCACGCCCTACTTCCGCGAGTTTCCCGGCTCGATCTCGCTCCGCGTTGAGACGCACCTCCGCGTCGTGAGCGACATCCTCGATGGCATGGCGCACAGCGGCTTCCGGCGCATTCTCATCGTGAACGGCCATGGCGGGAACAACGCCGTACAGCAGTACGCGCAGGAATGGGGTGCAAATCATCCAGCGTGCCGCGTGCTCTGTCACAACTGGTGGAACGCGCCGCTCACGTGGGCCAAGGTACAGGCCATTGATCCCGTCGCGTCGCACGGATCGTGGATGGAGAATTTTCCGTGGACGCGGCTCCCGGGCGTTGAGATGCCGAAAACCCAGCGCGCCATGGTCGATCTCGCCACGGTGCGCGCGCTCGACCCGGTCGCACTGCGCGCATACCTCGGCGACGGCAACTACGGCGGCCTCTACCAGCGTCCCGATGACGACCTGCTCGCCCTCTGGAAAGTCGCAGTCGAGGAGACGCGCGCCCTGCTCACGGGCTCGTGGGGCCAGCCGTCCTGAGCGCGAACACCCCGATGCGCTTTCTCGTGTGGGGCGCCGGCGCGATCGGCGGGACGATGGGCGCATACCTCGCGCGCGCGGGGCACGATGTCACGATGGTCGACAACGTGCCCGAGCACGTCGCAGCCATCAATGCCGGTGGCATCAGGATCACCGGCCCGGTGCAGGAGTTCACGCAGCGCGTGCCCGCGTTCACGCCCGATGCGATCCGCGGCGAGTGGGACACGATCATGCTCGCGACCAAGGCGCACCACACCGAGACCGCGACGCGCGCACTCATGCCGCACCTCGCGAAAAACGGCTGCGTGATCTCCGTGCAGAACGGCCTCAACGAACTGACTATCTCGAGACTCGCTGGCGCCGACCGCACCGTCGGCTCTTTCGTGAACTTCGGCGCCGACTATCTCGAACCCGGCGTGATCCTGCACGGCAGCCGTGCCGCGGTGGTGGTGGGTGAAACAGACGGGCGCATTACGCCGCGCGTGACCGCCATATGCGATGCGTGGCGCGACTTCGACGACCGCGCGATCGTCACGCCGAATATCTGGGGCTTCCTGTGGGGCAAGGAAGCCTACGGCGCGATGCTCTTCGCCACGGCCCTCACCAACGAATCCATTGCCGACGCGCTCGCGATGCCGGCGTACCGCCATCTATATAAAGCGCTCGCGCGCGAGGTTCTCGCGGTGGCCAAGGCGCGCAACGTCAAACCGGAAGCGTTCGACGGCTTCGATCCCGCCGCGTACTTTCCCGACGCACCAGCCGGCGCCGCCGAGCGGTCGCTCGACGATCTCGTCGCGCACAACCGACGGTCGGCCAAAACGCACAGCGGCATCTGGCGCGACCTCGCCGTGCGCAAGCGCCCGACCGAAGTGGATCCGCAGCTCGGGATCGTAGCAACGCTCGGCAAGGAAAGCGGCGTCGCCACACCTCTCACCGTGCGCCTGGTCGAGCTGATCCACGAAATCGAACATGGTACAAAGCCGCAGTCTCTCGCCACGCTGGACGCTCTCGCCGCCCTCGTCCCAGTGCACGACAGACCAGGAACAACAAACTGTCAACGATAAACCATAGCAGATCGACCATGACCCTCGCCTTCAACGGCAAGACCGCACTAGTCACCGGCGCCGCCCACGGCTTCGGCCGTGCGATCGCACTCGCCTTCGCCGCCCGCGGCGCACATGTCTGGGCGTGCGACGTGCTCGAGTACGAACTGCGCGAGACCCGCCAGCTCATCGTCTCCGTGGGCGGCAGCTGCACGGCACGCACGGTGGACGTGCGCGACAAGCGCGCAGTCGGGAAACTCGTCTCCGATGCATCCGGCGCCGCCGGCCAGGTGCACATCCTGGTCAACAACGCCGGCGGCGTGCTCGGGCAGACAGGCCGGCCGATCGAGGATGTCACGCCTGAACAATGGCAGGACATCTTCGCCGTCAACGTCACCGGCGCGTTCTACTGCGCGCAGGCAGTCTCGCCGGGAATGAAGGCGGCGCGCCAGGGGCGCATCATCAACATCTCCAGCGGCGCGGGACTCGGTATCAGCCTCACGGGCATCCAGGCATATGCCTCCGCCAAGGCCGCCCAGATCGGGCTCACGCGGCAGCTCGCGCACGAGCTGGGCCCGTGGAACATCACGGTGAACAACATCGCACCCGGCTTCGTGCGCTCCAACCCGGCCACCGAGCGTCAGTGGGAATCGTACGGCGCCGAAGGACAGCAGGCGCTCATCGAGCGGATTGCGCTGAAGCGACTCGGCACGCCTGACGACATTGCCAACGGCGTCCTCTTCTTTGCCTCCGAACATGCCGACTGGATCACTGGCCAGGTGCTCGCGATAGACGGCGGCAAGTGACGCAAGCGAAGTTCGCGGGGCCTGCCGAAGTCCTCGCGCACCTTCGGGCGAGCCATGATCGCGTCCTCGCGGAGCTCGTCGAGTTCGCCGCGATTCCGAGCGTGAGCACGGATCCCGCGCACGCCTCGGATATGCAAGCCGCTGCGCATTGGGTCGCGACCACGCTCGCCGCCGCCGGCCCGATCACGGTCCGCACGATCGCGACACCCGGCAATCCGGTCATCTACGGCGAGTGGCTCGGCGCGCCCGGGAAACTCACCGTGCTCGTGTACGGCCATTACGACGTGCAGCCGCCGGACCCACTCGACAAGTGGACCACCCCGCCCTTCACGCCCACGGTGCGCGACGGCCGTCTTTACGCCCGCGGAGTTTCGGATGACAAGGGGCCAATGCTCATTCCGATCAAGGTGGCCGAATCGTTTTTCGCTGAGGTGAAATCGCTTCCCGTAAACGTGAAGTTCATGTTCGAGGGCGAAGAGGAAATCGGCAGCAAACATCTCGAAGCGTTCATACAAACTCACAAGGAACTCCTCGCCGCGGATTTTGTCCTCTCCGCCGACGGCGCGATGTGGCGCATCACCGAACCCTCGCTCACCGTCGCGAGCCGCGGCCTCGCCGGGCTCGAGCTCACGCTCACCGCGGCGGCGAAGGATCTGCATTCGGGCCGTCATGGCGGCGGTGTCGCCAATCCGCTGCACGCGATGGCGCGGTTGATCGCCTCGCTGCACGACGCCACCGGCCGCATTACGGTCGCCGGTTTTTATGATCGAGTCGCCGAACTCACCAAGGACGAGCGCGCTGCAATCAAGGCGCTCCCGTTCGACGAAACCGCATACCTCAAACAAGTCGGCGCGCCGGCAGCATTCGGCGAGGCAGGCTACTCGACGCTCGAACGACAGTGGACCCGCCCCACGCTCGAAGTGAACGGCATGTGGGGCGGCTACACCGGCCCGGGCCAGAAAACGGTCATCCCGAGCGAGGCCCACGCGAAGATCACCTGCCGCCTGGTTCCCGATCAGGACCCCGCGGAGATCAGCGCCCTCGTCGCGAAACATCTGGAGTCACACGTCCCGTCTGGAACCTCGCTCACGGTACGTATCGGGGACCACGGCGCCCGCCCCGCCAGTATCGCACGCACTCACCCAGCACTCGCAACTGCCGCCTCAGCACTCACCACTGTCTATGGAGTCCCCCCGCTCATAGTCAGGATGGGCGGCACCGTACCAATCTCCGAACTCTTCCAGCGCCACATGCACCTGGACACCGTCTTCTTCTCCTTCTCAACAGCTGACGAAGACTACCACGCGCCGAACGAATTCTTCCGCATCCACCGGCTCCACGAGGGCCTCGAAGCGTGGGCGCGGCTCTGGCACCTGCTCGGCGAACCGCGCGCATGACCCGGTCCAGCGAACTCGCAACCGCCGAAGCGGCTGTAACCGCGCGCAGCGAGTCGCTGAAGAAGGAGCTGAGCGTCCGCGATCTCACGCTCACGCAAATCCTGTTCATCGTCGGCCTCACCTGGATCGGCGTGGCGGGCAAGCTCGGTCCCTCGCACGTCGTCTTCTGGCTGCTCGCGCTCGTGCTGTTCTATCTGCCGTCGGCCGCGGTGGTCATATACCTGAACGGCTTGATGCCGCTCGAGGGCGGACTGTACCAGTGGGCGAAACTCGGTTTCAACCAGACCATAGGCTTCATGCTCGCGTGGAACCTTTGGCTCTACGTGATCGTGTTCACGTCGGAGATTGGACTCACCACCGCGACATATCTCTCCTATGCGATAGGGCCGAGCGCGGCGTGGATGACGACGAGCGGCTGGTTTCCGGCGCTCGCGGCGGCGGTGATTCTCACGCTCATGGTGGTCGCGTCGACGATCGGACTGTCGGTCGGCAAGTGGGTGCACAACATCGGCGGCACGATGATGCTCGTGATCTTTGGCGCCCTCATTCTCCTGCCGTTCCTCGGGCTGGCGACCGGCCATCTCAAGGAGTTCCATCCGTTTCACACCGAGATTCCGAAGTTCTCGCTGTACAACGTGAACATCCTGAGCAAGCTCGGCTTCGGCGCGCTCGGCGGATTCGAGTACGTCGCGATTCTCGCCGGCGAAACACGGTCACCGGCGCGCTCCGTCGGACGATCGGTGATCATTGCCGCACCGATCATCGCAATCATGTTCGTGATGGGCACCGCCACTATGGTCGCGTACATCCCAACGGAACAGATGGACCTGATCGGTCCGATGCCGCAGGTGCTTCGCGTGGGCTTCGGCCCGTTCGGGATCGCCGGTCCGCTCGTGACGATCGCGATCCTGATGACGCTCGCATCGCGCGTGGCGCAGGCGAGCGTGAGCTTTACGGCTGTCACGCGCCTGCCGATGGTCGCGGGCTGGGACCGCCTGCTGCCGTCGTGGTTCAGCAGGCTGCATTCCAAGTACCGTACGCCGGTGAACTCGATCATCGTGGTCGGCATCGCGTCGTTCGTCATCGCGGTGCTCAGCAACATCGGCGTCGGGCAGGCCGAAGCGTTTCAGCTGGTGTTCAACGCGAGCAGCGCGCTGTACGCCCTCACGTACGTCGTGATGTTCGCGATTCCCGTTTGGGGGCTGCGCGGAATCACGCCGCCGCCGCCAATGTGGCTCAAGATCGCCTCGGTCTCGGGATTGATCATGACCGTGCTCAACATCGTGTTCTCGGTGGTACCCATCATAGAAGTGAAGAGCGCGGCGGCGTTTGCCTTCAAGATCTCGACGGTGATCCTGCTCATGAACCTCGTGGGTGTTGGGATCCTCATAGCCGCGCGGCGGCGCGCCGGTAAACCCTCGCCGCGATCGAACGGTCTTACCTAAGAAGCTCAGGTTATCGCCCTCTCACCCACTGCGTCAGGGAGTGCATATGCCAGCCTCCGTGGAACGGCTCGAGCGTCAGGTTCGCATCCTGCGCACGTATACGATCGGGTGCACGGTTGCCGTGCTCGGACTGGTCTCGTCTGGATTCGCGCGCGCGGGCCACGCAACATTTGACGAGATCGACGTCCAGCGCATCAACATCGTCGAGAAGGACGGCAGGCAGCGGCTCGTCATCTCCAACAAGGAGCGCTCACCGCGCGTGAAAGAGCGCGGCGTGGAATGGGGCTCGCCGGCCGGCGGGCGTCCGGGATTGATCTACTACAACGACGAAGAGACCGAGGCCGGTGGCCTTACATTTGGCGGCCACCGCGACACCACCGGCAGGTATTCCGCCGGCGGGATCCTCACGTTCGATCAGTTTGATCAAGACCAGACTGTGGCGTTGCAGTACAGCGATGCAAACGGGCGGCGTTCCGCGGGCCTCTCGGTTGCGGAGTTCCCCACGCGTGTCTCGCTCAAGACCTACGTCGATCTCTACAATCAGGCGAGACAGATCAAGGACACCGTCGTGCGGCGCGATTCGATCGACGCACTCGAACGCACACTCTACGGCAAGGGCCGCCTCTTTGCGGGCCGAACACAGGATGGATCATCGCAGGTGATCCTCAAGGACGCCGCGGGCAACTCGCGCCTGCGGCTTCGCGTGGACTCGGCGGGTTCACCGCGACTCGAGTTTCTCGACGCGAGCGGGAAAATTACGCGCACGGTGAGCGATACGAGCGGGCACTAGCGGAGAACGAAGGAGACCGGAAGCTCATCCCGCCGCCGTTCCCGCTCTGAGTACGTAGTTTCGATCGGCCCATGCCGCCCACGGAAACTCGATCCATCCGATGAGCGCGAACCACGCCAGCGCGCTCACGCTCGGCGGCGGCGGCGCCCATGGGCTCGATGCCCATATCACCGTTGACGTCACGACAAGCGACCAGAACGCGACGGGCCCGATCCAGCTCTTCGCGCGTCTCGGCTGGAGGTAGAGCGCGATACCGACGATCCAGAGAAGCCCCTCGACGACGAACGTGCCCGGGATGGAATGCCAAAGCCCGAGTCCGAAATGGGGAGACGTGCCGGGCCAGAGCGGAAGGTCGGCGACATGCGTGACGTAGTCGAGCACCCAGTGGCTCACGACCAGCGCGCCAATGAGCGCCACGCTCGTCGCGTCGACCTTTCGCCATCGCGCCAACCCGGCGAGCAC
>JBIOHR010000144.1:0-8904 GCA_044449085.1 Gemmatimonadales bacterium
AGTCGTGCGCTCGTGGCAAACGAACCCGATGGGGTACGCCGGGCTCGCGGGAAACGCCGTCGACCTGCTCATGAAGCGGAACTTCGCGCCTCCGGTCGAGCGGCTCAGGTCGGTGACCTCGCGACTGCGCGGCATACCGGCCGTGCTCGCCGCGATGCGCGCGAACATCGAGAATCCGCCGAAGGAGTTCACCGATCTCGCGATCCAGATCGCCGACGGTTCCGTCGGGTTCTTCAAGGGTGACGTCGCGAAGTGGGCGAAAGAATCGGCGGGCGCGGACACTGCGGCGCTGCGCGAGTTCACCGCAGTCAACGACTCCGCCGCCGCGGCAATGCAATCGGCCGCCGCGTGGCTGAAGAAGGACCTCAAGCCGCGCTCGAAGGGATCGTTCGCGATCGGCGCGAAGGCGTTCGCCGACAAGCTCCGCTACGACGAGATGGTCGACATTCCGCTCGACCGCCTCCTCGCGCTCGGCGAAGCAAACCTGACGAAGGATTCCACCGACTTTGTCGCGACCGCGAAGCTCGTCGCGCCCGGGAAGACGCCACAGGAGGCGATGGCGTCGCTCGAGGCCGATCACCCCACGGCGGCGAACCTGATCGAGAAAGCGCGCGCGACGGTCGAGGGCGCGCGCCAGTTCCTGATCGATAAACAGATCGTGGACGTGCCGTCACAGGTGCTGCCGATCGTGATGGAGACGCCGCCATACGCGCGCAACGGATCGTTCGCGTCGATGGATTCACCGGGCGCATACGAGACAAAGGCGACCGAGGCGTTCTACTACGTGACGCCGCCGGAGAAAGACTGGGACGCGAAGCACGTCGAGGAGCATCTCAAGTCGTTCAATGCCGCCGAAATGCCGATCACGACGGTGCACGAGGTGTATCCCGGACACTACCTGCAGTTCCTGTACGTGCACCAGTTCCCGACGAAGACGCGAAAACTTCTCGCTTCAGGCACGAACGTCGAAGGGTGGGCGCACTACGCCGAGCAGATGATGATCGAGGAGGGATTCGAGAATCACGACCCGCGCGCGCACCTCGCGCAGCTCGGTGACGCGCTGCTCCGCGACTGCCGCTGGGTAGTCGGGATGAAGGAGCACACGCGGGGGCTGTCCGTGGAAGACGGCGGGAAGGAGTACTTCGCGAAGAAGTGCTTCCAGGAGCCGGCGAACGGGTTCGAGGAGGCGCGCCGCGGCGCGTACAACCCCACGTATCTCTACTACACGCTCGGCAAGCTCGAGATTTACAAGCTTCGCGCGGATTACGAGAAGGCAAAGGGCAGCGCGTACTCGCTGCGCCAGTTCCACGATGATTTCGTGAAACAGGGCGGCCTGCCGATCAAGCTGATTCGGCGGATCTTGCTGCCGTCGGATACGGGACCGGTTCTCTAACTACCCGATGCGAGATGCGGGGTTGGGATGCGGAAGCGGGATTACTGCGCGCGCGATTACGCCCGCGTGAGCGGCTTGTACTTGATGCGGTGCGGCTGGTCGGCATCCGGGCCCTTTCGCTTCTTGAGGTCCTCGATGTAGGCGCCGTAGTTCCCTTCGAACCACACGGCCTCTGAGTCGCCCTCGAACGCCAGAATGTGCGTCGCGATGCGGTCGAGAAACCAGCGGTCGTGCGTGATGACCACCGCACAGCCGGCAAAATCGAGCAACGCCACTTCGAGCGCCCGCAGCGTGTCGACGTCGAGATCGTTCGTCGGCTCGTCGAGCATGAGCAGGTTGCCGCCTTCCATCAGCGTCTTCGCGAGGTGCAGGCGATTGCGCTCACCGCCGGAAAGGTTGCCGACTTTCTTCTGCTGGTCGGCGCCGCGAAAATTGAAACTCGAGAGATACGCGCGGCTGTTGATCTCCTTCTTGCCGACGAGCACGATCTCGTTGCCGCCGCTGATCTCCTCCCACGCGTTCTTCTCGTTGTTGAGCGTGCGCGTCTGGTCCACGTAGGCGACCTGCACGGTCTCGCCGATCTTCAGCTCGCCGCCGTCCGACTTCTCCTTGCCGTTGATCATCTTGAACAGTGTCGTCTTGCCGGCGCCGTTCGGGCCGATGATGCCGACGATGCCGCCGCGCGGGAGCGAGAAGTTCATGTTCTCGAACAGCAGGCGGTCGCCGAACGCCTTCTTGAGGTTCTTGGCGATGACGACGTCGTTGCCGAGACGCGTGGGCGGCGGGATCACGATTTCGTTGGTCGCGACCTTGGCCTGCTGTTCTTCGCTCTGGAGTTCCTCGAACGCCTGGATGCGCGCCTTGCTCTTGGCCTGCCGCGCGCGCGGCGCCATGCGCACCCACTCGAGTTCCCGCGCCAGCGTCTTCTGACGCGCACTGGCCGTCTTTTCCTCGAGCGCCATGCGGTTCGCCTTCTGCTCGAGCCAGCTGCTGTAGTTCCCCTCCCACGGGATTCCCTTGCCGCGGTCGAGCTCGAGGATCCACTTCGCGACGTTGTCGAGGAAGTAACGGTCGTGCGTGATCGCGACGACGGTTCCCGGAAAATCAGCGAGGAAACGCTCGAGCCACGCGACGCTTTCGGCGTCGAGGTGGTTGGTGGGTTCGTCGAGCAGGAGCATGTCCGGCTCTTCGAGCAGGACTTTACAGAGCGCCACGCGGCGCTTTTCGCCGCCGGAGAGCGTGGTCACGTCGGCATCGCCCGGCGGCAAGCGGAGCGCGTCCATCGCGATCTCCACCTTGCGGTCGAGCTCCCACAGGTTGTGCGCGTCGATGTACTCCTGGAGCTTCCCCTGTTCCTCGAGAAGCTTGTTCATTTCATCGTCGCTCATGGGATCCGCGAACTTCATCGAGACTTCGTTGAAGCGGTCGAGCTTTGCCCGCTGCTCTTTCACCGCTTCATCCACGTTCCCTTTCACGTCCTTCTTTGGGTCGAGCACAGGCTCCTGCGGCAGGAACCCGATGCGCGTTCCCTTGTGCGCCCATGCCTCGCCCTGAAATTCGCTGTCGACCCCGGCCATGATCCGGAGGAGCGACGACTTGCCGGCGCCGTTCGGGCCCAGCACGCCGATTTTCGCACCCGGGTAGAACGACAGCCAGATATCGTCGAGAATGATGCGCGAAGGCGGAATCACCTTGCGCAGCGCCTTCATTACGTAGATGAATTGCGGTGCCACGATCGCTGCCCTTATGGAGTGGGGTTTTCTTGAACGGGGAAAGCTAACACCCATGGCACAGAGTTCACTCCAGCGGATCGTGGCGGCGCTGAAGGAGCGCTACGGCAAGCCCAAGCCGCCGCCCGCGGGCCTCGACCCGCTCGCGCTTGTGCTGTGGGAGTTCGTCGCGTACCTCGCGGACGACGACACGCGGCGCACCGCGTTCGAGGCGCTTCGCGATCGCGTCGGGCTCGCACCGTCAGCCCTGCTCGCCGCGCCGGTCCCGGTCCTGACGGCGATCTGCCGCATGGGCGGTCCGGTCCAGCCGGCCGAGCGGGCAAAGCGCATCAAGCTGGTCGCCGCGCTCGTCAGGGACGACTTCGCCGGCGACCTCTCGCAGGTCCTGACCTGGGACTACGCCAGAGCGGTGAAGGCCCTCCGCAAGTTCCCCTCGGTCGCGGAACCGGGTGCGGACCGAATCCTCATGCTCTGCGGGTCGCACGCAGTGCTGGGGCTCGAGTCCAACGCGCTGCGCGTGCTCTGCCGGATCGGCTACGGCGAGGAATCGAAGAACTACACGAAGACGTACCGCTCGGCGCGCGACGCGGCCGCCACCGAGCTTCCGAAGCAGGCGGGTGCGCTCGCCGAGGCGTCGCTGCTGCTGCGCGAACATGGGAAGTCGACGTGCAAGACCAGCGTGCCGCGCTGCGAGGAGTGCCCGGTTACAGCCGCGTGCGCGTGGTACCGCGCGCACACTCGCGAAGCGTAGCGCCCGGGTATTATTCACGCGTGGACTTTTCCCATATAGCCGAACGTTTCTCCGGCAGCCCGGCAACGGCGCTGCCGTTGCTGTTCATCGCGGGCGTGCTCACGAGCTTCACGCCCTGCATTTACCCGATGATCCCGATCACCGCGGCGATCGTCGGCGGGAGCACGGTCGGCGGCACCCCGACCAAAGCGCGCGCACTCGCGCTCACCCTGACGTATGTGCTCGGGCTCGCGCTCGTGTACTCGACGCTGGGCCTGTTCGCCGGGCTGAGCGGGACGATTTTCGGAACGGTGAGCAGCAATCCCTGGCTCTATTTCGCGATGGCGAACCTGCTGATCCTCGCGGGGCTCGGGATGCTCGACGTGATCCCCATCGAGTTGCCGTCGTGGATCCTGCAGCGCGCCGCGACGGCCGGCGGCGGCGGACGGCTCGCCGGCGTGTTCGTGATGGGCGCGATGAGCGGCCTGGTCGCCGCGCCCTGCTCGGCACCGGTGATGGCCGCCGTGCTCACCTGGGTGACGCGCACGAAATCCGCCGGGTTGGGGTTTGCGTATCTTTTCTCGTTCTCGCTCGGCATGTCGGCGCTGCTCGTGGTCGTCGGCGTATCGAGCAGTGCGGTGGCGAAATTGCCCCGCGCTGGTGTATGGATGGTATGGGTCAAGCGGGCGTTCGCGATCGTCATGATCGGCGTCGCGGAATACTACCTTTTGAAGGCGGGACAGGCGTGGATCTAACTGCGATGGAAGTTGGAAGATCGAAGATGAACAACCTTCGACCGGGGACCGAGGACCGAAGACCGAGGCACGGATGGATCGTCGCGGCTCTCGCGCTGCTCGCGATCGCGGCACCGCTGCGGGCGCAGGAGAGCGGGATCGAGGTCGGCAAGGCGGCGCCGGGAGCGAAGCTCGAGACGCTCGACGGAAAAACCGCCGACCTCGCGCAGTATATCGGGAAGGGGCCGGTCGTGATGGAGTTCTGGGCCACCTGGTGCCCGAACTGCAAGGAGCTCGAGCCGGCCATGCTCGCGGTGCAAAAGAAATATGCCGGCAAGGTGCAGTTCGTCGGCGTCGCGGTGAGCGTCAACGAGTCACCAGAGCTCGTGCGCCTCTACGTGCAGAAGCACGGGCTCGCCGGCGTGCAGTTCTACGACCGCAAGGGCACGGCGATCGACGCCTACGATGTGCCGGCCACGAGCTTCGTCGTGGTCATCGGGAAGACCGGGAAAGTCGTCTACACCGGGCTTGGCGGAACGCAGAACCTCGACGCGGCGATCCAGAAAGCGCTCTGATCATCCCAGCAGCGGTGCGTCGAACAGCAGCGCAGGCGGCTGCGGGTCGCGCGTATGGTACACGCGCAGGGTATGGAGCGTCCATGCTTCGCGCTCGCGCCGCGCGAGAAGCGGCTTGAGCGTCTCGGGCGTGAGCGTGGGATAGAGGCTCAGGGTGCAGTGCGGCGTGAACGGCCAGCGCGCCGGCGCGTACGGAATGCCCGAATCCTTCAAACGCTGATGCAGCGCGCGCAGCGGTCCGTGCGGATCGAGCGGCAGCACGACGATCTCGCGCTGCAGAAAGCGCATCGGCGGCCCGAACTTCAGCGTGATCGGCGCCGTGGCGGCCGCCACCGGGACGATCGCATTGCGCAGGAGTTCAACAGACGTCTCTTCAGGAATCGGTCCCGCGCCTGAGGACCCGATCAGCGTGACATGCGGCGGCGATTCGGCGGCGAGCTTTGGGTCGAACCGCTGCTGGATGGCGCGTACGCGTTCGCCGATCACCCCGTCGAGTTCCGCGATGACAAAAATGCCGCTCAAGGATGCCGCTCGTGCCAGCGCTCCGAGACGAAACCGCTGACGGTGCCGATGGCCGCGCCCATGAGGCAATCGCTCGCCCAGTGATCGTGCCGGTACACGCGCGAGATGCCGGTGAGCGTCGCGAGGCCGTACAACACCGGCGCCGCCCATTTCACCGACGGCGAATGCCGCGCGGCGAGGCGTGCGGTCATTGCGGTCGCGAACGCGAACGCCGCGCTCGTGTGCTCCGATGGAAACGACTGGAAATCTTCGCTCGTGGAGATTCCGCGTCCGATGCTGAAATTGTTCGCACGCGTAGAATCCAGATACGGCCGCGCGCGCCCAGCAACGCCTTTCACGAGGAAAGTCACCGCCCCGCTCAGTGCCGCGGCCTCGAGGGCCGTTTCGCCGTCGGTGGCAAGATTCGTGTTCTTCCAGATGCGGCCGGCGCCCCACATCGCCGCCGCGACGCCGATCGAGCCGGGTCCGCCGATGAATCCCGCGGCGTCGAGCACGCGGCCGGTGCCCGGGCTGTTCCGAAACGGCGTCAGCCCTTTCCACGCCGTGATCCGCGCGTCGTACTGCACGAGCAGCAACGAGCCGGCGAACGCGGCGCCAAGCACGACACCGTCCGACGGTTTGAACAGCGGCGTGTTGGATGCCGGCTGCGCATCCTGCGCCCACATCGGAGCGGCGGCGAGCGCCAGCACGATCAACGCGCGCATGTTCATGCGCCCTCCCGAACCGCGGCGGCGCCCGCGAGCACGCGATCGAACGCCGTGTGCGGATGGCGCTCGTGCCACGCCGCGATCAGGAATCCAGTGGTGGCGCCGAGCGCGGCGCCGGCGAGCACGTCGCTGAACCAGTGCTGATTCGTATAGATGCGCGCGAACGCGACGAGTAGAGTGGAAGAGAACGCGCCAAGGATCATCGCAACCCTCGCCGGTGGTGCCCAGCGCGCCGACGCGACGCTGATGGCCGCGGCAAATGCGATCGTCGCGGTGGTGTGCCCCGACGGCATTGAAAAATAACGCGCGTCACTCCATCCGTGCATGAAATTCCAGTGCCAGGGCTCATCAGGCGTGAGGAACGGGCGCGCGCGCCCGGCGAAGCCCTTCACGATGCCGCTGATCGCGCTTGCGACGGCGATTGCTTCCGCCGCGCGCAGGCCCAGCAGCGAGAGCCGCGCGCGCTTGAGCGCGCGCGCGCCCAGCCAGATCAGCGCGGTGAACCAGATGACCCCGGATCCACCCCACCAGTTGAACGTCGAGGCGATGGCATGCAGCGTGTGATTCTGCTGGAGCGTGGCACTCTGCGACGCGGCCGCGACCGCGCGATCCGCATCGTAAACCGGATTGCTCATGCGTGGATCATCGCGGCGCCGTCCAGCCGTTCCATCCCGGACCGCGCACCACCTGACCCGGCTTTGCGCCCGTGTGCGCGCCGTCGTGCAGCACCTCGACGCCGTTGACGAACATTTCGCTGATCCCGACTGAAAGCTGGTGCGGCTTCTCGAACGTCGCCTTGTCGGCGACCGTCGCTGGATCGAACACGAGGATGTCGGCCTTCATTCCTTCCTTGATGAGGCCGCGGTCTTCGATAGACAGCCGCGTCGCGACAGCCGAGGTCGCCTTGCGCACGGCGTCTTCGAGCGTGATCACATGCTCATCGCGCACGTACCTGCCGAGCAGGCGCGTGAAGTTGCCGTAGGTGCGCGGGTGGACCATCACCTTGGCGGTCGCGGGATCGTCAGCGGCGGCGTCGGTGCCCCATTTGATCCAGGGCTGCCTGAGCTGAAGCCGGACGTTGTCTTCGCTCATGCGAAACAGGATTTCGCCGAGACCGGCCTTCTCGGCGATGTTGAGGTCTATCAGCGCGTCGGGCCAGTCCTTCCCCATCGCCTTGGCGATTTCCGTCAGGCGCATCCCTTCGTACTTCTTGAGTTCGGGCCGCGTGAAGCCGACGACCATCACGTCTTCCGGCGCGTCCATGCAGCTGTTCTCGAAGCCGTCGATCCGCCGCTGGAGATCGGCTTTCACCTGCGGTCTCACCGCGGGATCCTGGAGGTTCTGGAGCAGCTTGCCGTCGGCGGCGTATTTCGGGGCGATGCAGCTCGAGAAGCCGTTCGCCGCCGCGGAATAGATATACATGTCGGCCTGCACGTCCTGGCCGGCTGCGCGCGCAGAATCAATTTTCGCGATCGCCGCCGGCATCTTGGGCCAGTTCGCCTTGCCCGCGGCCTTCAGGTGGTAGATCTCGACCGGCACGCCGCCCTCGCGCCCGATGCGGATCGCCTCGTCGATCGCCTCGAGGAGAAAGTCGCCCTCGTTGCGCATGTGCGTGATGTACACGCCGCCGAAGGGCGCCATCGCTTTCGCGGATTCAATGAGGTCGGCCGTCGTATTGTAGTTGTCCACCGGATACATCAGCGCGCTCGCGACGCCGAACGCGCCGTCGGTCATCGCGCGGCCCACCATGGCGCGCACGGTATCGCGCTCGGGTGCGGTGAACGCCGACATCGACGCGCCCTTTGCATAAGAGCGCACGGTCCCCGATCCAACAAAGGAACCGACATTCTCCGACAGCCCGCGCCGCTGCATGAAATCCAGCCAGCGGCCGAACCCGTGCGGCCCGGTGAACCCCGCTGCGAGGCGGCGCGCCGCGGTGTCGGGGATCCCGGCGAGTGTCTTGTCACCGACCGGCGCGGGCGTGTCGCCTTCGCCAAGTATCGCCGTGGTGATTCCCTGCGTGACCATCGAAAGCGCACGGCCATCGCCGGTCATGAAGTTGTCATACGACTGCGCCTGGATGTCGATGAAGCCGGGCGAGACCACGAGCCCGTGCGCGTCGATGTGTCTTGCGGCGGGGGCCGCGCCGAGCCGGCCGCGCGGGGTGATTCGTGCGATGCGGTCGCCACGAATGCCGACGTCCCCCCAGAACCAAGCATTTCCTGTTCCGTCGACGATCCGGCCGTTGGTGATCACCACGTCATACGGCGCGCCGCTTGCGGTGACACCAGTCGAGACGGGCGCGCGGCACGCCCCAAGCAACCCAGCCACGAGCACGGCGACGAATGCTGTGATCTTGCGCATGACGCACACCCCCGGCGGTATTGTAGGCCACGAACAACACCCTCTGCCCGAATGAAGAACGTAACCCCCGCCGGCGGGATCGTCATCCGCGAGCTCGCCACTCATGACGAGCGCGTGAGCGCGGTGCGCCTCCAGGAAGCAACCTGGGG
>JBIOHR010000145.1:0-8805 GCA_044449085.1 Gemmatimonadales bacterium
CGCCTCGAACATGATGGCGAAGTGATACCAGAGCGCCATCGAGCCGTCGCTGCGGAGCACCGTCGCGAAGATGCTCGCCATGCCGACCGCGAGCGACGGCGCGCCGCCGGTGCGCGAGAGCAGGGTCGTCTCGTGCACCTTCTGTGCGAGCACGGTGAGGTCCGCCGGAGATACCACGAATCCCCAGCCGTTGATCACATGCGCGGCGCTCTCGACCGTCGAACCGATCAGGCCCGCCGGTGCGTTGATCGCGAAGAACGTGCCCGGTGTCAGGATGCATGCCGCAATGAGCGCGAGCACCGCGACGAGCGATTCGCTGAGCATCGCGCCGTAGCCGACCATCCGCGCGTCGACTTCGTTCTCGAGCATCTTGGGCGTGGTGCCCGATGAGATCAGCGCGTGGAACCCACTGATTGCGCCGCACGCCACTGTTATGAACACGAACGGAAAAACCTTCCCGGCGAAGAGCGGGCCGGTGCCGTCAATGAACTTCGTCGTCGGCGGCATCTGCAGCGTCGGCAGGAGAATGAAGATGCCCCCCGCGAGCGCGACCACCACTCCAACCTTCACGAACGCCGAGAGATAGCCGCGGGGCGCGAGCAGGAGCCACACCGGGAGCACCGACGCCGTGAAGCCGTAGATCACGATCGCGATCGCGAGCTGCATCGCGGTGAGCGTGAACAGCGGTGCGAGTGTCGCGCTGTCGGCGACCCACCGCCCCGCGAACAGCGCCACGCCGAGCAGGATCAGGCCGATGGCCGAAGTCTCGAGAATGCGCCCCGGCCGCACGTACTGCAACCAGAGTCCCATGATGATCGCGATCGGGATGGTCAGCCCGATCGTCACGGTGCCCCACGGACTTGCGCGCAACGCGTTCACGACGATCAGCGCGAGCACGGCGATCAGCACGATCATGATCCCGAAGGTCGCGACGAGCGCGGTGAAGCCGGCAATCGGCCCGATCTCCTCCTTCGCCATCTGGCCGAGCGATTTTCCGTCGCGCCGTGTGGAGGCGCAGAGGATCACGCAGTCCTGCACCGCGCCGCCGAGCGCGACGCCGACGACGATCCAGATGAAGCCCGGCAGGAATCCGAACTGCGCCGCGAGCGTCGGCCCGACGAGCGGCCCCGGGCCGGCGATGGCGGCGAAGTGCTGGCCGTAGACGACCCATTTGTTCGTCGGCACGAAATCGCGCCCGTCGGCCAGCCGCTCGGCCGGCGTCGCGCGGTGCTTGTCGAGCATGAAAATGTTCGTCTCGATGATCTTGCTGTAGAAGCGGTACGCGATGGCGTACGTGCAGAGCGCGGCGGTGAGCAGCCAGCCCGCGGAGACGTGCTCGCCCTTTTGAAGCGCGAGGAACGCAAACGCGCCGGCGCCGAGGAGGGCGATGCAGGCCCAGAGGAGTGCTTTGAGAATTCGCATGGGGATGAAGATGCGGTTCGGCGGCGCCGTCTCGCAACCATAGATGGGGGAAAGCGACTATCTTTATTCGCCATCGCGTTCACAACCTCTCTACAACGGGATCGATGACTCGATCGCTGAAGATCGCCGGCGTCCTGGCCCTCGCGCTCTGCGCGGGCGCCCTCCCGGCACAGCAGGGAAAACAGGCGCCCGGAACCAAACCGCCGCCGCCGCTCGCGCCGATGGCCTCGCAGCATGTGCTCGTGCTTCCGGTGCAGCTGCTGCGCGCCGACAGCGGCGCGTGGGTCAACGGGCACGACTGGGAGAAATTCCGCCACGAGCTCGACGACTCCATCGCGTCGATCTTCGCCGCGCGCGGACTGGGGCGCGCCTGGAAGTACGCTCCCGACGTCGCGCGGATCGCCAAGCGCAACCCCGACTACGTGAACGACCCGTATTCCATGGGCGTGCAGGCGATGCGCGCGGTGCTGTACAAGATCGGTGACCCGCTCCCGGACCCGTTCGTGAGCAATCTCCGCACGGTCATCGCGCTGGGCGACGCGCGCTACGCGCTCGTGCCCATTGAAGTCTGGTTCGTGCGCAAGGGAACGGAGCAGATTGCCGTGATGAAACTCGGCCTTGCCGATGGGCAGGCCGGCACCATCGTCTGGCTCGGCGAAATCGGCAGCGATCCCGAGACCGGCCCCACACTCCCGCCCGACCTGATCAACACCCTTGCGACCCGCATCGCGAATCTCGTAGTCGCTCCATAACCCTTTCAGAGAAGCATGCCTCGTTCAGTTACGTTGATTCCCGGCGACGGCATCGGGCCGTCGATTACCGAAGCCACCGTGCGCCTGCTCGACGCGGCGCGTGCCGATATCACCTGGGACCGGCAGCTGGCCGGTGCCGCCGCGGTCGCCGCGGTCAACGATCCGATTCCTGAGGCGACGCTCGACAGCATTCGTCGCACGAAGCTCGCGCTGAAGGGCCCACTGGAGACCGCGGTGGGGAAGGGATTTCGCTCGATCAACGTCGCGCTGCGCCAGGCCTTCGATCTGTACGCGAACGTCCGTCCCGCGAAGACCGTGATCACGGGGCTCAAGTTCAGCGGCGTGGATATCGTGCTCGTGCGCGAGAACACGGAGGGGCTGTACATCGGGATTGAGAACTACGTGAAGATCGGCGACGATCCGCACGCGGCGGCGCAGTCGATGGCGGTGGTCACGCGGTTCGGCGCGGAGCGGATCATCCGGTATGCGTTCGAGTACGCGAAGACGCATGGGCGGAAAAAGGTCACGCTCGTGCACAAGGCGAACATCCTGAAGTACTCGCAGGGGCTGTTTCTCGAGACCGGGCGGGCGATTGCAAAGGAGTACGCGGCGTCGCTCGCGTGTGAGGAGAAGATCGTCGACGCCTGCGCGATGGAGCTCGTGATGCGGCCGGAGCGGTTCGACGTGATCGTCACGACGAACCTCTTCGGCGACATCCTGAGCGACCTCACGTCCGGGCTGGTGGGCGGACTGGGACTCACGCCCGGGGCGAACATCGGAAAGGACGCCGCAATTTTTGAAGCCGTACACGGCACCGCGCCCGATATTGCCGGAAAGGGGATCGCGAACCCGACCGCGGTGATGCTCGCCGCGTGCCAGATGCTCGACCACATGGGCGACGGTGAGCGCGCGACGCGGGTGAAGGGTGCCATCGAGCAGACGTTGCTCGAGCGGAAAACCGTCACGGCCGATGTCGGCGGCACGGCGACGACGGATCAGTTCACGGACGCCGTGATCGCGCGCCTCGACCGCCGCTGATGACGCTGCGCCTGCTCCACGTCTCGGACCTGCATTTCGGCCGCTCGAGCGTTGCGGCGCAGGTCGAGGGCGTGGAGCGGTTCATCGCAGCGGAGCGGCTCGACGCGGTCGTGATCTCGGGCGATCTCTCGCAACGGACGCGGACGCGGGAGTTCGAGCGCGCGCGGAAGTTCATCGAATACGCGGAGACGCGCGCGCCGGTGATGGTCGTGCCGGGGAATCACGATACCGCGTGGTGGGCCGCGCCGCTGGGGATGGGTTCGGTGAACGCGATGTACGCGCGGTACCGGAAATACGTGCGCGATGACCTCGAGCCCGTGCTGCGCATTCCCGGTGCGACGATCGTCGGGCTCAACTCGGCGCACGGGATCCGGTCGTTCACCCTCACGACGCGTCCGCGGGATCTCTCGGTGGTTGGCGCGCTGTTGCCGGAGCAGTGGGCGAAGGCGCGGCGCGAGTTCGACGCCGCGCCGCCGGGTGACGCAAAAGTGCTCGTCTTTCACCACAACCTGCTGCTGGGCGACCTCTCGCACCGCTGGGGACTTTCCAACCGGGCAGGTGGTATAAGGAGTGCTCTGGGGACCGGGGCGGATCTCGTGCTGTGCGGACACGACCACCAGGCGAAAGTCGACGCGGTCAACCCGGTCGGCGCGAACGACCAGAGGATTGTGGTCGCGTGTGCGAGCACGCTGACCACGCGGGTACGCGGCGGTGGACCGGGCGCGATCAACGCGATCGAAGTGGACGAGAAGACGATTCAGGTGAATGTTCTGCAGTGGAGCGGTGAGCAGAAGGAGTTCGCTCGGGTGATGTGGTCACGGTACACTCGGTGAGGAGGGGCGCGTGAAGCGGCTGCTTTGGGTTTGCGCGGCGATTGTGGGGTGCGTGGCGGCGAGCGGGCCGGCGGTCGCTCGCGCGCAGGGAGCGACGACGTGCGACTCGCCGTGCAAGGTGATTCATCTGCCGCTCGTTGGTCCACGCGGGGCCGTGTGCGATTCGCCGTGCAAGCTGGAGCACCTGCCGCTTGTTCGTCGGAACGACCAACCGGTTCCCACGTCGAACCCGCTCAAGGAATTGGAGGGCAAGGTGAGCGGCGCGAATACCGTTCACTTCGAGTATCAGGTCGACAAGCCTGCCGTCCCGGCTCCGATGAGCGCATCGCCGCAGTACCCGGACTCGTTGAAGGCCGCGAAGGTCGAAGGAGAGGTTGTTGCCTCGTTCGTCGTCGATACGCTCGGTCTCGCCGATCCCACTTCCCTCAGAATCCTGAAATCCACGAACCCGCTCTTTGCGGGGGCCGTGCGCGACGCGCTTCCGCTGATGGTTTTCATACCTGCCGAACTCGCGGGAGTCAAAGTGCGGCAGGTGGTGCAGCGGTCGTTCACGTTCACTCTCCCGCATTGAACGCCGTGCCCGGCGTCGTCGACAACACCGCCGCCCACCGCCTCGAAATCAACGACGGCGGCCACATCGCATTTCTCACCTATCGCATGAAGGGCGATGTCATCGAGTACCTCCACTCGGAGACCCCGCCCGAACTGCAGGGTCACGGCTACGCGACCGCCCTCGCAAAGTTCGCGCTCGACCGCGAGCTGGCCTCCGGCCGCAAGGTCATCGCGAGCTGTCCGTTCGTGCGCGCCTACGTCCAGCGGCACCCCGAATACGCGCCGGTTATTCTCAAGGGGTGAGTTCGATCCACGAAATGATGCGCGCGATCCGCCGACAGGTCCGGGCGGCGATCGCAGAGCGGGCGGCACGCGAAAAGCCTGCTCAGCCGCCGCGCGTTGCGCGCGTCCGCCGCATTATGCGCACGCACCCGGACGACGAGTTCATCGCGCGGCAGCTGAGCGAATGGCACGGGCGCCTCAACGCGGAGCGTTTCGGCGGGTTGCTCGCGACGATCAACGTTCGCGTTTCGCGCCGGATGCGTTCGCGCCTCGGCCACTACGCGCCCGCGCAGCGCGGTGCGCCGCCGGAGATTGCGATCTCGTCGAGCCACGTAAAGCGGCATGGGTTCGAGCAGGCGGTCCACACGCTGCTCCACGAGATGGTGCATCAGTGGCAGGATGAAGCGAAACTGCCGCTCGGGCATGGCCCGGACTTTCGTGCGAAAGCACGTCAGGTCGGGATCGTTGCGCGTGCGGCGCGGGCTGTCGATTGACGTTCCCCCAAGAAGGATCCGTGAATATCCGGCTTTGATTCGCGTGGATCCGCGGTTCTGCTGTAGAACCATGCCCCTGAACGAGCTATCTTCCCACGCATGTCCAATTCCGCCTCAGAGCCCCACCTCGCCTCTCCGCAGCTCAAGCCGCGCGACGGCGATCTTTTCAATATCGACGCCGCCCTGACCGAAGACGAACGCGCCGTGCGCGACTCCGTCCGCCGGTTTGTGGACGAGCAGGTCCTCCCGATCATCGGCGAGCGCTATGTCGCCGGCGGATTTCCGAAGGAACTGATCGCGCCGATGGCCGAGCTCGGCGTGTACGGCGCGAACCTCCCCGAGAAGTACGGCTGCGCCGGGCTGAACAACGTCAGCTACGGGCTCATCATGCAGGAGCTCGAGCGCGGCGACAGCGGCGTCCGCTCGTTCGCGTCCGTGCAGGGCGCGCTGGTGATGTATCCCATCTACGCGTTCGGCAGCGAAGAGCAGCGCATGAAATGGCTGCCGAAGATGGCGAAAGGCGAAGTCATCGGCTGCTTCGGCCTCACGGAGCCGGACTACGGGTCGAACCCGGCCGGCATGATCACCCGCGCCCGTGAGCAGAAGGACGGCTCCTGGATTCTCAACGGCGCGAAGATGTGGATCACCAACGGATCCACGGCGAATGTGTGCGTCTGCTGGGCCAAGACCGCCGACGGCGACACGGACGGCAAGTCGATTCGCGGGTTCGTCGTGCCGACCGATTCGAAGGGCTTCAGCGCCAAGGACCAGAAGGGGAAACTTTCGCTCCGCGCGTCGGACACGAGCGAACTCGTGTTCAGCGATGTCCATCTTCCGGCCGACGCGATCCTTCCCAACTCGGGCGGGTTGAAGAGCCCGCTCATGTGCCTCACACAGGCGCGCTATGGCATCTCCTGGGGCGCACTCGGCGCCGCGATGGCGTGCTACGAGGAGGCGCTCGCGTACGCCAGGCAGCGGGTGATGTTCGACAAGGTCATCGCGCAGTTCCAGATCCAGCAGGTCCGCCTGGCCGAGATGGTGACGGAAATAATCAAGGGCCAGCTGCTCTCGCTCCACCTCGGCCGGATGAAGGACGCGGGGACATTCAACCCGCAGCAGGTGAGCGTCGCCAAGCGGAACAACGTGAACATGGCGACGGATATTGCGCGCGAGGCGCGGCGCCTGTTGGGTGCGAATGGGATTCTCGCCGAGTACGCCTCGATGCGGCACATGGCGAATCTCGAGAGCGTTTATACGTACGAGGGCACGCACGACGTCCACTCTCTGATAATCGGCCAGGCTGTGACCGGATTCAACGCCTTCAAATAGAGCCGTCAGTCTCAACGTCTCTACTAGACTCTCGACTTCATCAACGGAGTCCTCAGGAGACTGACAAACCATTGGGGCAAGTAGCGGATCAATAGCACGATCATCTTGTACCGCGCTCCCGGAATGCAGACCGTCGCGCCGCGCCGCGCGGCCTGCGCGAGCGATTCGTCCACCACGCGCGTGGCGTCGAGCCAGAGGATTGCCGGCGTCGCCTTCATATCGATCGCCGCGCGCTCGTGGAACTCGGTGCGCGTGAAGCCGGGGCAAAGGGCCTGCACATTGACGCCCGTGCCGATCAGCTCGGTCGCGAGGCCCTCGGTGAAAACCCGCAGGTAGGCCTTGGTCGCGCAGTAGTTCACGTTGCCGGCGCTGTAGATGAAGCTCGCGACGCTGGCGACATTGATGATCGTTCCGCTCCCGCGCGCGATCATCGACGGGAGGGCGGCGCGGGTGAGCAGCATCGGCGCCATCACGTGCAGCTCCAGCATCGTCGCCTGCTCGGCCACCGGCCGGGTCACGAGCTTTCCGCGTGTCCCGAAGCCCGCGTTGTTCACGAGACAATCGAGCCGCTCCATCTGCGAGATCCTGTTCGCGACGGAGCGCATTCCCTCGTCGCGGGCGAGATCCGCGGGCATCGCTTCCGCGTTGATGCCGTATTGGAGGGAGAGGTCGTCCGCAATGCGCTGCAGCCGGACCCCATCGCGCGCCACGAGCAGGAGGTCATGTCCGCTCGCCGCCAGGCGCTGAGCGAACACCTTCCCGATCCCCGCCGACGCGCCAGTGACCAGTGCAACCGGCCGTTCCGCGGCGGATTCGGGCGAGTTCATGGGAAGAAGTTACCACGCACGGCCGGCTTTTGCAGTTCGATGACTGCGCGTATCTTTCGCGGGTGAAAATCGCCGTCCTGATAAAGCGCGTCCCCGACATGGACGTCCGCTTCAAGATCGCCCCGTCCGGCACCGCCGTCGACGAATCCGGGCTCAAGTTCGACATCAGTGACTTCGATGGCTACGCCGTCGAGGCCGGGCTCCAGATCAAGGAAAAGCAGGCTGATCCTGCCGCGAGCGAAGTGGTTGTCATTTCGCTCGGACCGGACGTCGTGCAAGAGACGTTGCGCAAGGCGATGAGTATGGGCGCCGACCGCGCGGTGCAGCTCAAGCACGATGCGCCGGTACACGATCCGTACGCGATTGCCGGCGCGCTTGCGGGCGAACTGAAGGGTGGAAGTTACGATCTCGTGATGTTCGGCCGGATGTCCATCGACACCGCAAACCAGGCGACGGGCACGATCGTCGCGGAGCTGCTCGGCCTCCCGATCGTCACTGCAATTTCGAAGCTGGATGTGGAGGGCGGCCGTGTGAAGGCGCGCCGCGAGCTCGAAGGCTCGTATGAGCTGGTCGAGTGCCCGATGCCCGCGGTGGTGACCATCGACGAAGGGATCGCGCGGCCGCGCTATCCGTCGCTCAAGGGAATCATGGCGGCCAAGAAGAAGCCGCTGGAAACCAAGCCGGCGCAGGTGGGCGAGGAGCGCTACAAGCTCGACCGCATGGAGCTGCCGCCGGAACGTGCGGCGGGCCGGATCATCGGCGAGGGGAAGGACGCGGTGCCGGAGCTCGTGCGGCTGCTCAAGGAAGAGGCGAAGGTGCTCTGATGGCGACCACGAACGTCTTTGCGTTCGCGGAGTCACGCGGCGGCGAGCTGCGGCGCGCGGCGCTCGAGGCAGTCACAGCGGCGCGTGGAGTGGCGGATACGACCGGTGGCAAGGTGCACGCCATGGTGGCGATGAAGGCCGAGGCCGCCGGTGCGGTTGCCGCGCTCAAGGCGCACGGCGCGGATGTCGTGCTGGTGCTCTCCGGTGCGGGGTTCGAGCACTACAATCCTGAGGCAATCGCAGCGACGGTCGCGGCGCGCCTCGCGGGCGGTGCGTATCGTGCGGCGTTTTTCGTTGCGAGTGCGCAGGGGCGGGACCTCGCGCCGCGCGTCGCGGCGAAGTGCCAGCTGCCGATCGCGTCGGATGTGACGGAGTTCTCGGTGGGCGCCGACGCTGTCACCGTGAAACATCCGGGCTACACCGGGAAAGTCATCCAGTCGTTCACGCTGCGC
>JBIOHR010000146.1:0-8797 GCA_044449085.1 Gemmatimonadales bacterium
ATCAAGCTGTGTGAGGTCTCGAATGTGTCGCTGATGCTCGGCGACGGGACGTACGGGTGGAAGACCTATGCACCGTATGACGCGATCCTCGTGGGTGCGGCGAGCCCCGATGTGCCGCAGCCGCTGCTGGATCAGCTGGCGGAAGGCGGGCGACTGCTGGTGCCCGTGGGATCGAGGGAAGAGCAGGAGCTGCTGTTGATCACACGAAACGGGGCGTCGTTCACGCGCGAGACGCTGACGCCGGTGCGGTTCGTGCCGCTCGTTGGAGATCACGGCTGGAGCGCGTAGCGGGAGGGAGGGCCATGAACGGTGAAGAGCGCAGCATATTGGCGGCTGAAGTCCGCCGAGCGATTCGCGAGGTTCCGGATTTTCCGAAGCCGGGGATCCTGTTCAAGGACATCACGCCGGTGCTGGCGAGTTCGTCGCTGTTCGGCAGGGTGATGATGGCGCTCGCGGCGCCGTTCGAGCGGGCGTCGATCACGCACGTGGTATCGATCGAGAGCAGAGGATTCATTCTTGGGGCGCCGGTGGCGCTCGAGCTGCGGGCGGCGTTCGTGCCGATGCGGAAGCCGGGGAAGCTGCCGGCGGCGACGGTGCGCGAGGAGTACGCGCTGGAATACGGAACGGACGCGCTGGAGATGCACGCGGATGCGCTGCGCGGCGCGAAAGGCGTTCTCGTTGTGGACGATGTTCTTGCGACGGGTGGCACGGCCGCCGCCGCGTGCCGGTTGGTGGAGCGGGCGGGCGGGCGAGTCACGGGATGTGCGTTCATGATCGAGCTGGGCGCGCTGGGCGGACGTGCGCGGCTCGGCGACCGGCGTGTGGAATCGCTGGTGGTGTACTAGAACTTTCGTATGTTGCGGCGCGCGGCTAATGTTCAGCGCAATTGCCCTCGTAGCTCAGGTGGATAGAGCAAGCGTTTCCTAAACGCTAGGTCGGCCGTTCGAATCGGCCCGGGGGCACTGCAATTGCAGTTAGGGGCTCAACGACTCTCACGTGCCGTTGGGATATGCGCAACTTCCCACTTGCCGCTTTGCTGATTGGTGCCCTCGCCGCTCACGGCGTGCAGGCACAGACGGTCGGCGGGGTTCGCGGCAGGGTGGTCGACGAGACCGGCCGCGCAGTGGAGAATGCCGAGGTTGAGCTTCTGCCCGGCTCGCATCGGGCGGTCTCCCTCGATGACGGGCATTTCGCTATCGCCAGAATCCCTCAGGGTGCGTACGTGCTTTCCGCGCGCCGCATCGGCTACGCGCCCACCGAGGTCGGCGTCGCCGTTGCGGACTCGACTGTGACGTTGACGATTACGCTCGTCGCAATCCCCGCGGAGCTCGACGCGATTCACATTCGCGAGAAGTCGCTTGGGATTCAGTACTCAGGCGTCGTGCTGGACCAGTACGATGTGCCGGTCGCCGGCGCGGAAGTGGTCGCGATGGGAATCAACAGTCAGCTCAAGACCGACGACATGGGACGCTTCACCGTCCCTAAACTCGGGCCGGGCACATTGATGCTGCGGATTCGCAAGATCGGCTATTCCGCGTATTTCGAGTCGTTTCGTGTTCTTGCGGAGCGCGCTGATACGATCCGGATGTCACGGCTGGCGGGATCGCTCACGCCCATCGAGATCAAAGAAAGGAGCGGGTTCGGCATCGACGAGTGGGTCTATCGCGACCTCGATCAGCGCACGCGCTGGAAGAGCGCGTTTGCCGGGGCGATATCGCGCGAGGAACTCGCCCAGCAGGGCAAGGCGGACCTCTGCGATGCTATTCCGCGGACTGCCGGCGGCAGCCACTACGTGTTTCTTGGACCGAGCGACTGCAGCAAGAAGCGGTTTCGCGTACTCCTCGACGGCGCGACGTGCCAGATGAGAATGTTGACCGATTTCACCGCCGATCAGGTGGAAACGATCGAATATTTTCCGATAAGCGAGGATCCACATATACACTGGAACAGCGACATTTCGGGCAATCTCGCGGCCCGCGGCTGCGCGCCGGAGGTCTTCGTGATCTGGTTGCGTCACGACGCGGCCGCCGCGATTGCGGCTATCGACACCACGGCGCAGCGATTGCCGACCGTCGAGGTTCGAGCCGCAGCGCAGCTGCTCAACCCTGCACATCTGCAGGGACAGGTCGTCGACTCGACCAACCATCCTATTCCGTCAGCGCTCGTTTACACGGAAGATCCGCTCTACGCGACGTTGTCCGACAAAAACGGATATTTCAAATTCGGCGAACTGCCGTCCGGCCCGATGGCGCTCCGCGCGGAACACAATGGATTCGTGGCGATCGAGGTTCAGCTTCGCCTCCCGCCCGATTCGACGGTTGGTATCGGCCTGAAACTGCTGCGCGCTCCGACGCCTATCGGGACAATGCAACTCGACACAGCCGGGACGCAGGGCCGAATGGTCAGGGTGGTATCCGACCGCGGACAGCCCATCATGTACGCGAACGTCTCGCTCGATGGCGGGACCGTGCGCATCACGAATGAGAAAGGCGAGCTCAACCTGGGGCCCGGCTCGCGCCGGAAGGTATCTATGCGCGTCGCGCGAATCGGGTTCGCGCCCTGGTTCGGGGTGGTCGATCTCCCGGTCGCCGCAACGCTGACGGTCACGCTTCCACAAATTGCGCAACTGCTCACGCCAGTGACGGTGACTGGCGGCGCTGGTGGCCCGCAGACGAAAGCATCGCTGCCGCTCGCGGGGTTCTACGACCGATGGATGATGCGCCAGAAGGGCGCGCTCACCGGTGTGTTCTTCGGACCGGAGGAGATCGAGTTTCGGCACCCGATCAAAGTGTCACGCATGCTCGCGGGACTGAACGGGATTCGACTGATCTGTGATATGTCCGGCGATTGCAGCATCCAGTCGACGAATCCGGGAGGACTGCTGCCAGGCACCGCATGTCCGCTGGCGGTGGTCCTCGACGGAACGCAGATCTATGGGGCAGTGAATGTGGATCAGTTGATCAACGTGAACGACGTCATGGCAATCGAGGTGTATGAGCGCGGGGGGAATGTCCCGATCGGCCTGCAAGTCAATGACACGAAGTGCGGAGTGGTGGCGTTTTGGACGGGGAGCCGCAGGTAGCCGCTACGGCGCACCCTCCGCCACGAGCTTCCTCAAGTCGTGCGCCCACGCCTCAGGGTTGACGCTCGACGGGTAGGCGAAGTGCGCGCTGTCGTCGCGCGCAAACGCAATGACCGACGACGCATGTGAAAATACCGTCGCCGACTGCGGATCGTCCGTAGGCGGCGCGAGGCCGAATCGCGCGATCTCCGCATTGACGGACGCCGTGTCGCCGCGCAGCGCCGTGAAACGCGGGTCGATCGCGTGCACCCAGTGGTTGAGCACTTCGCCCGTGTCGCGCTTGGGATCCACGGTCACGAACAACACCTGCACCTTCGCCGCCGTGTCCGCGCCGATCCTCTGAAACGCCGCCGCGATGTTCGCGAGCTGCATCGGGCAGATGTCCGGGCAGTGCGTGTAGCCAAAGAAGAGCAAGGTGACGCGCCCCGCGGTCTCGCGGCGCACGTCAAATGGCGTACCATCCGCGAGGTGCCAGACCACGGCGGGTTTTGCGAACGGCGGGTTCAAGACGTAGCCGTTGAACGACGCAGCGCTGTAGCGCTCGCGACCGCAGGCGCTGCCCGCGATTGCGGCGAGCAGCAGGGCCCATCGAGCGCCCGTCACGACCGGATCGACGCCTCGTCGATCAACGCGCGGACCATCGCAACGAGGTCGTTCATCCGGTACGGTTTCTGGATGAACTTCACGAACTCCAGCTTCCCGAGCCGTTCGGCCGCACCGTCGCCGGTGAACCCGCTGGTGAGCACGATCGGAAGACCCGGCATCACCTCCCGCATCGCGCGCAGCGCCTCCACGCCGCTCAGCCTCGGCATCAGCACGTCGAGCAACACGAGCGCGATCGCGCTGCGGTGTTCCTCAACGAGCGCAAGCCCCTCGACGCCGTCGGAGGCGGTGAGCACGGCAAAGCCCGCATGCTCCAGGATTCTCGCGGCCGTTCTGCGCACACCCGGCTCGTCGTCGACTACCAGGACAACTTCCTGTCCGTGCTCGACGATGGGCGCCGGGAACTCCGGCGCCGCTTGCCCCGCTTGCGCCGCCGGCGTCGCGAGGGCGGGGAAGAGCACCCGGAATGTCGTGCCGCGCCCAACCGTCGTGTTCGCGATGATTGCGCCATGGTGCCCGCGCAGGATGCCGAGCACCGCCGGAAGGCCGAGCCCGCGGCCGACGAACTTCGTCGTGAAGAATGGATCGAACATTTTCTGCTTCGTGTCGGCGAACATTCCCTCGCCGGTGTCGGACACTTCGATCACGACGAACGCGCCCTCGCGCAACTCACCCTGCGCCTCGAGCTGCGAGAGCTGGCCGGCGGTGATGTTCGCGCGCTCGGTGCGCACGGTGATCGTCCCGACGCCGTCCTTCAGCGCTTCCGAGGCGTTGATGACGAGGTTCGTCACCACCTGCTGGATTTGCGAGAGGTCGGCCTCGACGAGCGGCAGGGCCGTCGCGAGCTCGAGCTGGAGGTCGGCGTTCGGCGAGATCGTCTTGCGAAGCGCGTCGGCCATCGTGTCGACGATGGACGATAGGTCCAGCGGGCGGGACTCGAGCTGCGCGCGCCCCGAATACGCGAGCATCTGGCGCGTCAGCTCGACCGCGCGCATGGCGGACGCCTCGATGTCGTTGAACAGCGCGAGCGTCGGCGAATCCGGCGCGAGCTCGCGGCGCGCCAGTTCTGCATTGCCAAGGATCTCGGCGAGCAGGTTGTTGAAGTCGTGCGCGATGCCGCCGGCCAGGACGCCGAGGCTCTCGAGCTTCTGCGCGTGCTGCACCTGATCCTCGATGTGGCGGCGCTCGGCTTCGGCGCGCCGGCGATCGGTAACGTCGCGCGCGATGCCGGTGGTGCCGACAGGCACGCCGTCCGCGTCGAGCACCGGGCTCACCGTGGTATCGAGCGCGACCGTGACGCCGTCGACGACCAGCTCGCGTTCCGCACTCACGGGTTTGCGCGCGGCGACCGCCTGCTCCTCCTGGTCAGTCGCGGCGAGCGCGGCCTCGGGCGGGGCGATGTCCGTCGCCGTCAGCGTTTCAAACTGTTCCTTGGGCCGGCCAAAGAGCCGCGCGAAGGCCTCGTTCACGGCGGTGTAGCGTCCGCGCAGGTCCTTCACCCACATCGCATCCGGCACGTTGTCGAGAATCGCGCGGTGGCGCCGCGAAACTTCCTCCAGCGCGTCGGTCGAGGCCTTGAGCGCGGCCTCCGATGTCTGGATTTGTGCCAGCTGCTGCTGCAGCAGGCGCTGGTCATCGCTCAGCTGCAGCCGCCGCCACGCGTCGTTCAGCGTCTGCTCCCGCAGGAGGTGCGCCCAGTAGCCGCAGATCGCGACCTGCACGAGCGCAATGCCGAAGTGGAAGAACAGCTTGGTGAACCCGACGTACGGCTCCGGAAAGAAGTGCACCGGATAGCCGGCGTTGTGCAGGCCCGCGAATATCGAGTGCTGCAGGATGATCAACAGGGCACCGGGCCACATGCACACCCAGTCCTGGTACACGATCATCATCGTGAACGCCGTGAAATACCAGAAGTGCTGTTCGCTCTGCCCGTAGAGCTGGTAGATGTGCAGCGCGACGAACGCCTGCTGCGCGATCCCCGCGAACGCGCGGGTGAAGAACGTCCGCGGCCAGAGCGTCGAGCAGATGGCGAAGGAGACCAGCGCGCCGCCGCCGACGGCCCACGTCTGAATCCATGTGCCGTGGTAGAACGCAAACAGCACCGCGAGCGCCATGTGGCCCGTGAGGAACCAGAGCATCAGCCGGTCGCCGCGCGCGTAGATGCCGTCCATGATTCCGCGCACCTGCGCTGTATCGAAGCCGTGGGAACGGCCAGGACGCAAGTCGGCAAGGCGCTCGGAATCCAGGCGCAGCAGCACGGTGTCGGTTTTCATGGAATCTCGTAAGAAATCAGAAATCCGACATCGTCGCAAGCGGCTGGCGATGGCCTAATTGTGTTCAGGGGCAGCCACGCTGCTCTTGCGCCAGCCCTCGACCGCTGGTCTGCCTAGTGCGCCGTTTTCGGGAGGGCGGCCGGCCGCGTGAGCGGCGCACTCCGTGGCGCGGGCGGCGCGTAGTAGTCGGGCCGCGCGGGCAGCTCGCGGTAGTAGCCGATCTGCCGCGACCACCACGCGGCCATCGTCTCCATCAGCGCGTCACGCTGTGCCGGGAATTGTGCCGCGACGTCGTGCAACTCGCCCGGATCGTTGCGCAGGTCGTAGATGCGCCCGGCTGAACGCCGCAGGTCGAAGATCAGTTTCCACTGATCCTGCTCGATGCTCACTTCGTCGGCCATCGCCGTCTGCGTGAGCGTGAACAGCGGGCGATCACTGCGTCCCGCGCGCCTCGCGAGGTCCACACCCTGGTACGCCGGATGCGGTGGCAGCTTGAGGATGCCGAGGATCGTCGGCATGACGTCGATGCTCGACGCCGGAAGTGTGTCGCGCGCCGGCGGCTGCGAGGGCGCGTGGATGATGATCGGCACGTGCGTCACCTCGTTGAAAAGCTGACTTCCATGCGCGCCGAACCCGTGCTCGTAGAACGCTTCGCCGTGGTCACCCATCACGGCGACGACGGTC
Organism: Gemmatimonadales bacterium; assembly: GCA_044449085.1. Taxonomy (GTDB): domain Bacteria; phylum Gemmatimonadota; class Gemmatimonadetes; order Gemmatimonadales; family Gemmatimonadaceae; genus Fen-1231. The sequence continues at coordinate 6,643 of JBIOHR010000146.1, forward strand.
GAATCCCATCGGCCGCTCTTCTTCAGCGCGGCGAACAGCCGGCCCAGCTGTATGTCGGCGTACGCGAGGCTGTTGTCGTACATGTCGCGCACGGCGCTGGCAGAATCGGCCGGGTAGACGTCGAACAGCACGGGAAAGGAGACAAACCCGGGGCCGAAGCGCGGCTTGAACTTCCGCATCAACAGGTACGGGTTGTGGCTCGACTGGAGATTGACGTACGCAAAAAATGGCGTGGACGGTGAGATGCTGTCGGTCCAGGCGATCGCTTCCGTGATGTTGTCGCCGTCGTCGATCTTTCCCGCGTGCCCGGTTTTCTCGATCCAGTCGTGCAATCCGCGGTCGGCGTTCGCCGAATACGTCGGCCCCTTGAACGTCTCGGCGTGCAGGAAGTGCTCCACGCCGCCGGTGTTGAGGAAGTTGTACATGCCCATCCAGTTCTCGTTCTGCGACGAGAAAACCGCCGTGCGGTACCCGAGCGGCTTGAGGACGTCGTAGGGGAGCACCCGCGGGTACGGTACGGTCGGGGGAAAGGGGCGAAAGGCCGTATTCCGCAGCGGAAACTGCGACGAGAGAATCGACGTCGTCGCATAGTCCGACTGGGCGGCAGGCGCGACCGCGTCGGTGTAGACCGTGCTCTCGCGTGCGAGTGAGTCGAGCACCGGCATCACTTCGCGCGCGCTGCCCTCGGCGGTGAGCTCGTCCTTGCGGAGCGATTCGACGAGGACGACGACCACGTTGAGGCGCCGCTCGCGCGCGGGCCGGACGAGCCGCGCGTAATCGGCGGCTGAGATGACACGCGCGCCGCGGTCGCCCGAGCCTGAGCGCATGGTGCTCAGCTCCACCGAACGGAATGCATCGACGAGGAGTCGCGCGACCGGGCCGCTCTTGTCCATTCCCATGCTGACATACTCTTCGTGCGGCGTCACGGTCGGCCCGTTTGGTCCGCTCGCCACCGGCGTGGTGTCGCGCTCCGACGCAATGTCCGCCGCACCCGCGACGCCGATCGCCAGCGCGAGCGTCGCACCAACCGCGTACTGGAGAGTCCGCGCGCGCCCAGCCGGCCATGCTGACGTCCAGTCCACGATTCGCACGTTGAGGAGCAGGACGACGAGCGCTGCAGCCGGCACGAGCACGAGCGCGGCCGGTGCGATCTCGATGACGTGTTCGATCATCAGTGCGGGGCTCGCGAGCCCCTGCGACCACGCTTCGAAGCCGAGGAACTGTCCTGTGGCGTAGAGGCTGGCCCAGCTGCTCATCATGACGAAGGCAAAGCCGAAGAGCACCGCCCACGAGAAACCCCTGATGGTGCGCGCCCGCGCGGCCGCGAGGCGCGGCGCCAGGCGGATCGCCGTGAAGCACGCCGCGAAAACCATCGTACCGGGAATCATTGAGAGGAAACGCAGCGCGACGAGCCCTGACAACTCGAACCAGCGCAGCGACGTCTTCGGCAGCGGGGAACCGGTCACCGCCGAGAAGAGCACCACGCGGACGAATACCCCCGTCACCCAGACGGTCGCGAAGTCCGTGAGAAAGCCCGGCGCGGGCGCCAGAGTCCGGTCAGGTCGCGCGGGATTGAGCGGAGGCGGCATGCGGGAAAACTATGTGTCTCGCGGCGCGACACTAGCGGCACCGGCAGTGGGCCAGCCCGGCCAAACAGACCAGCCACCGACGCGCTGGGTTGCTTTACATACCCTACTGGGGTATATAGATTCCTTGCATGACCATCGACAAATGGATCGTGCTCGTCGTCGCCATCTGCCTCATCATTGGGCTGAACGTGAATTTCGTCCGCCGGATGAACCGTCGCGGACGCGACGACAAGAAGGAATAGCCACGGAGTAACCGCATGAACGACCAGGTCACGCTCGAGCTCCCGGTCACCGGCATGCACTGCGCCGCGTGCGTCGGGCGCGTGCAGCACGCGATCGAGGGCGCGGGCGTGTCGTCGGCCGTCGTGAACCTCATGACCAACAGTGCGACCGTCGTGTTCGATCCCTCGGTCGTGCGGCCGGACACGCTCGTTGAGCGCATCAAGGCAACCGGATATGGCGCTGCGCTCCCCGCCGGCACGCAGAGCGACGCCGAGCGCCAGGAGGAGCAGGATCGCGCGCGGCGCGCGGAGTATCTGGACTTCCGGCGAAAGGGCATCGTCGCG
>JBIOHR010000147.1:0-8738 GCA_044449085.1 Gemmatimonadales bacterium
ATCATCGAACGCACGAACGCGTGGCTCCACAACTTTCGCCGGCTTGTCACGCGCTACGACAACAAGCTCGAGCACTACCGCGCCTTTCTGTATGCGGCATGCATGCTGATCACGCTTCGCCAGTTTAGAAACCACTTCTAGTGCCTGAATGTCCTCCTCCCCGTAAAGATCATGGCCATTCCATGTTCGTCAGCGGCCGCGATGACTTCCGGATCCTTCACCGACCCCCCGGGCTGGACGATCGCGCGCACGCCCGCCTCGGCGGCCTGATCCACGCCGTCTCGGAAGGGAAAGAACGCGTCCGAGCCGAGCACCGATCCGGCGGTTTCGTGTCCCGCGGCACGCGCCTTGTGCGCCGCGAGGAACGCGGCGTCCACCCGCGACATTTGGCCCGCGCCGATGCCGATCGTCGCGCCGCCGCGGGTGAGCACGATCGCGTTCGACTTCACGCTTGCAACCGTTCGCCATGCAAACAGCAGGTCGGCGCGCTCCTCCTTCGTCGGCTGGCGCGCGGACACGACCTGCCAGTCGGTCTCGTCGAGCGGTGCGCCGGCGAGCTCCTGCACGAGCATGCCGCCGCGCACCCGCTTGAAGTCCAGCGCGCCGGCGCGCTCGCGCGCGTCGCCCTCGAGCACGCGGAGGTTCTTCTTCTCGCCGAGCACGCGCAGCGCATCCTCGCTGAATGACGGGGCGACGACGCACTCCACGAACAGCGAGGCCACGGCGCGCGCCGCTTCCTCGTCGACGGGAACCGTAAAGGCGATCACCGAGCCGAACGCGCTCATCGGGTCGCACGCCAGCGCCTTGCGGTAGGCGTCCACGGCGGTCGTGCCGGTCGCGAGCCCGCACGGCGTCGTGTGCTTCACGATCGCGCAGCAGGTCTCGCCGGCGAACTGCCCCGTGGCGAGCAGCGCGCCCTCGAGGTCGAGCAGGTTGTTGAACGAGAGTTCCTTGCCGCCATGCTGCGTGAGCGAAGAGAGCCCGGCCCCGGGCTCCTCCACATAGAACGCGGCGAGCTGGCCCGGATTCTCGCCGTAGCGCAGCGACTGCCGCCGCTCGAACGAGAGCGACAGCCGCTCGGGAAAACGGTCTCCCCGCTGCGCGGCGAACCACGCGGCGATCTCCGCATCGTACGCCGCCGTATGTGCGAACACCTTCTCGGCCAGCGCACGGCGGAGCGCGGAGAAGTCTTCCGTGCCGCGCAGTGCGGCGAGCACCTCGCCGTAGTCGGCCGGATCCACCACCACCGTGACCGCCGCAAAGTTTTTTGCCGCGGACCGGATCATCGACGGGCCACCGATATCTATCTGCTCGATCACTTCGTCCGGCGCCGCGCCGGCACTGCGTGACGTGCGGCGGAACGGATAGAGATTCACGCACACGAGATCGATCGGCGCGATGCCGTATTCCGCGATGGCCGCCATGTGTGCCGGCAGGTCGCGCCGCGCGAGCAGCCCTCCGTGAATGGCCGGGTGCAGCGTCTTCACGCGCCCGTCGAGCATCTCGGGGAACTGCGTGACGGCGCTGACGTCCGTGCAGGCGAGCCCAGCGTCGCGCAGCGTGCGCGCGGTGCCGCCCGTCGAGAGGAGTTCCCATCCGAGGGCGTGCAGGGCGGCGGCGAAATCGGTGAGGCCGGACTTGTCCGAGACGGAGAGGAGGGCGCGGGGCACGTGGATCCTGTCAGCGTGAGGTGATGAGTTGGCGTGCGAGTGCATCGAGCGTGCGCGGATAGAGGCGGTGTTCGGCGGCCAGGACGCGCGCGGCGAGCGACTCGGCGGTATCGCCGGGCTCGACCGGCACGCGTTCCTGCGCGAGGATCGCGCCCCGGTCGAACGCGTCGTCCACCTGGTGCACGGTGGCTCCACTTTCCGTTTCGCCCGCGGCGAGGACCGCCGCGTGCACGCGGTGTCCGTACATTCCCGCGCCGCCGAACTTCGGAAGGAGCGCCGGGTGGATGTTCACGATCCGGCCCCGCCAGCGCGCGGTGACGTCAGTCGGCACCAGCTTCAGGTACCCGGCGAGCGCGATGAGTTCCACGCCGTGCGACTCCAGCAGGTGCAGGAGACCCGGGCCGTCCGCGTGGTTCGTGATGAGGGCCGTCGCGACGCCGGCCGCGCGCGCCTTCTCGAGCGCGCCGGCACCGGCCCGGTTCGCCGCGACCAGCACGACGCGCACCGCGCTCTCGTCACCGAGGCGCTGTGCGTGGTCGATGATCGCCTGCAGGTTGCTTCCTCCGCCGGATGCGAGGACAGCCACGCGAAGCGGCGGAGTCCGCTCCGTCATCCCGGGAGGATCACGTGCACGACGTCCGTGAGCGTGTGGGCGACCTCGGCCTCGCGCTGGGCGCGCTCGATCTCTTCCGGCGGCGTCTCGTCGCTCGGCACGAGCACGCCGCGCGCACCGTAATGCAGCGCGGGCTCGACGTCGCTCCAGCGGTTGCCGACGAACAGCGACGACGCCGCGTCGATCGCGTGCTCGTGGATCGCGCGCTCGAACAGCGCGAGGCGCGGCTTCCGGCAATCGCACGCGCCGCCGAAGTCGGGGTGGTGCGGGCAGTGGTAATGCGCGTCGATATAGGCGCCGCGCTCGGCCAGCAGGTCGTCGACCCGCGCGCGCACGCGCTCGTAGTCGACCTCGGTCAGCATGCCGCGCGCGATCCCCGACTGGTTCGTGACGACGATCACGGGCCGCAGCGCGTAGTTCATCCGCCGCACCGCGTTCGCCGCGTGCGGAATGAGTTCGACGTCGTCCGGGTTCTTGATGTAGCCGACGTCCCGGATGAGCGTGCCGTCGCGATCGATGAACATCGCCGACCTGATCGCGCGAAGGCTCACGCGCTGATGCTCGCCGGTGAGCGCGCGTCCGATCCCCGCGTGGCCCAGGTTCGGGTCCGGCTGCGGCACGCCCGTCATGCGAGCGCCCTCGCGACGAGCGCGCCGAGCTCGTCGTCCAGTCCCGCGCTGACGCTGCGGAGGTCGAGCACGACTGTGCCGTCGCTGATCCGCGCAATGACGGGCACCGTGCCGGCCCGCAACTTCGCTTCGAGCGACTCCGGTGCGCCCGTGGCGAGCGCCACCGCGGCGGACGGAATGCTCGCTCCCGGGAACGCGCCGCCGCCGACGGTCGCGCTCGTCCGAACGACGCGCGCAACCGCCGGCGGCACGCCGTTGGCCGCGAGCGTCGCCACGAGGCGGCCTGCGCGCGCCTCGAGCGCCATCACGGGCGCCGTGAGCATGGCCAGCGCCGGGATCTCCGAGACCGCGCGGGCGGGATCGCGGTAGAGCGCGAGCGTCGCTTCGAGCGCGGCGAGCGTCAGCTTGTCCACGCGGAGCGCGCGGGCGAGGGGGTTGCGGCGCAGCGCGCCGACCAGCGCGGAGCCGCCAACGATGATGCCGGCCTGCGGTCCGCCGAGGAGCTTGTCGCCGCTCATCATGACGAGCGAAGCGCCGGCCCTCACCGCGTCGCGGGCGCTCGGCTCGCCGGTCAGCCCCCACGGCGAGAGGTCGAGGAGCAGGCCGCTGCCGAAGTCGTGCAGCAGCGGCACGCGGCCCTCGGCGGCGATCGGCACCAGGTCGCGGACGGACACCGACGAGACAAACCCTTCGATCGTGAAGTTGCTGCGGTGCACCGAGACGATCGCGCCGGTCCCCGCCGACAGTGCGCGCCGGTAGTCGTCCGCGTGCGTGCGGTTCGTCGTGCCGACTTCCACCAGCCGCGCACCGCTCTTGGCCATGATGTCGGGGACGCGGAAGCTCCCGCCGATCTCGACGAGCTCGCCCCTGGAGATGATGGCGTCGCGGCCGTCGGCGCACGTGTTCAGCGCGAGGACCAGTGCCGCCGCGCAGTTGTTCACCACGAGTGCGTCCTCCGCGCCCGTGAGTTCCGCGAGCAGCGCGGTGCAGTGCGCGTGGCGCGACCCGCGTGCGCCGGTTGCGACGTCGTACTCGAGCGTGGAGAAGCCCTGCGCGACGGCGCGGATGGCGTCGAGCGCCGCGTCCGCGAGCGGCGCGCGGCCGAGGTTCGTGTGCAGCACGACGCCGGTGGCGTTGATCACGCGGCGCAGCGTGGACCGCTGGCGCTGCGCGAGCGCGGCTTCGATCGCGCGGACCCACGCCGTGTCGTCTGCCGGCGCCGCGGCCGCGGTCCGGCGCGCGAGGTCGATCACCGACCGCACGGCGTCGGTGACGAGGTCGCGCGGCGCGGTCGCGAGCAGCCGCTGCACGCCGTCGAGTTCGAGCAGCGTGCCCACCGCGGGAAGCGAGCGGCGCCGATCCGTGGTCACGGCTTCGCCGGCTTCACCGCCGCCGAATCCCTCGGCGCCGGCTTGCGCAGCACGAACTGTTTGCTGCGCGGCGGATGGTGGACGTGGCCGGTGAGGCCGGTGGCGTCGGTCACGGAGAGGGTGCCGAACATGTCGTACGGCAGCGGCGCGGCGAGCTCGAGGATGAACTCCGAGAGCGGCGCAGGGCGCGACGGCTTGGGCAGCACGACCGCCTTCGTCGTGTCGCGCGAGGCCTTCACCGCGGCCACTTGCGCCGCCGAGGCCGAGTCGAGCGCCGCGGCACGGGCGAGTGAATCCCGGCGCACGAGTGCTTTCCGTCCCGCGGCCGAGGTGTCCGCGCGCATCGTCGAGTCGGCCAGGAACAGCTTGCGCGCCTGCGCGAGCGTGTCGTAGCGCGCCGCGGACGACACGCGGCGCACCGCCAGCGGCACGGAGTCGGTCTTGGTGGTGTCCCGCAGCTTCAGCGAAAACTGCGATGCCCCGAGCGGCGCGGTAGGGCTGAGGGGCCGGTCAAAGTGTACGCGCAGCGTCACCGAGTCGATCGGCGTGACGTCGGTGATGCTCGGCCCGATGGTGTCGTGCGCAAACAAGTAGAACTCGCGGCTCGCCGTGTCGGTGAGCGACACGGACGCCGAATCCCACAGCTCGCGCGAGTCGAGCTTCTGGTTGCGGTTCGCGTCGACATACGCGCGCAGCTGGAGCGGGCCGCTCGGCAGCGTCGGCATGACGAAACGCCCCGTCGAATCCGCGACGGCGGTGAATTTCAGCACGGTGTCCTTGCCGGTCATCGCCTCGATTCTCGCTCCACTCGCGACCCGTTGCGTCACCCAGTCGAAGGCGACGCCGCTCACTTCCCCATTGGGAATGACGGTACCAGTCGAGAACACGGTCTGCAACGGTTTTTTCGTCGTGTTGCCGCTGAGGTCCATGAGTCCGGGCAGCATGGTGACCGTGTATGCGACGTCGGGGCGCCACCCTTTGTGATTTCGGACACTGATGTAGGTGCGATGCCAGTCGACGCTCACCGCGCCTTCCGTGGGCGAAACGACCACGGCCTGATCGAGCGGCGCCCCCGCGCGCGTCCGCTCGGCGATGACTTCGTCGAAGCGGAACGTCACCGTCTGCTTGGCGGCGACGTGCAGCGAACCCGACTCGGGCGACACGACGAGCAGCCTGGGCGGCGTCGTGTCGACCGGGCCTCCCGGCGGCATCCCCTCGGAGGCGCAGCCGGCGACGAGTGCCAGTATCGCGAGCATGGCCGCGAGGCGCGCGTGGCGCATCACCCGGCGAGTTCCTTCCGCTTTGCGTGCAGCTGCTCCGCGCGTGAACTCCACTCGCGTTCTTTCGCGCGCTCGGCGTCCACGATTTCCTGCGGTGCCTTGCTCGTGAACTTTTCGTTCGCCAGCCGGCCACGCAGCACCGCGAGCTGCCGCTCGAGACCGCCGAGTTCGTGCTCGAGCTTTGCGGACTCCTTCGCGAGGTCCACGATGCCGGCCAGAGGAAGGACGAGTTCGAGTCCGCGCGCGAGCACCGCGTGCGCCGCGGCCCCGGACGGCGCGGCGCCGTCCGCGATCTCGCAGCGCGCCAGCCGCGCGAAGAGCGCGCGCTCCTCGCGCACGAACGCGGTGAGCACGGCTGGGCCGGCGAGGTGCGCCGTGACGATCTGCGCCGGAGGGATCGCGTAATCGCTGCGCAGCTGCCGCACCGCCTGGATCGCCTCCTGAAGCGCGGCGAACGAGGGCTCTTCGCCGCCTGCGGCAACGCGCGCACCGCGCGTGGGCCATGACGCGGTCGCGAGGAATGTCCCCTCCTCGTGACCCGGCAGGCGCCGCCAGAGGGACTCGGTGATGAACGGCATGACCGGATGCAACAGCCGGAGCGCCTGATCGAACGTGTGCACGAGGATCGAGCGCGCCATTTCGCGGTCCGCACCCGGCTGCATCAGGCGGGACTTGCACGCCTCGACGTACCAGTCCGCGAGCTCGTTCCAGACGAAGCGGCGCGCGACCTCGGCGTATTCGTCCAGGCGGAGGCCGGCTTGGCGCTGCGCCGGGAGCCAGAAGCCGGCGGCCGGACGCGCGGGGCCGAGCGCGGCGTCGGCGCCGTCGACGGCGGCGGCGAGGCGGTCGACGATCCACCGGTCCGCGCTGCGGAACTGCGACGCGTCGAGCTTGGCGAACGGCGTCACCGGATCGGTGCCGACCTGCATCAGCAGGAAGCGCCCGATGTTCCACAGCTTGGTCGCGAAATTCCTTCCCGGCGCGAACGACTTCTCGAGATCGGCGGGGTCGAGCATGACGTCGACGCCGAGCCCCATCCCCTGCATCAGCGTGTAGCGCAGCGCATCGGCGCCGAACGTCCGCACGACGGCCAGCGGATCGATCCCGTTCCCGAGCGACTTGGACATCTTGCGGTGCTCCATGTCGCGCACCGTGCCGTGCAGGTACACCGAGTGGAACGGCGCCTGGCCCATGCAGTAGAACCCGGCCATGATCATCCGGGCGACCCAGAAGAACAGGATCTCCGGCGCCGTGACGAGCACGTCGGTCGGGTAGAACGCGGCGAGGTCCGCCGTCTGCTCCGGCCAGCCGAGCGTGGAGAAGGGCCAGAGCCACGACGAGAACCAGGTGTCGAGAACGTCTGAATCCTGGATGAGCACGGAACCGGCGCATTCCGCGCACGCCGTGGGATCTTCCCGATATGCCTTTTCCACTCCGCACTTCCCGCACTTCCACACCGGGATGCGGTGTCCCCACCAGATCTGCCGCGAGATGTTCCAGTCGCGGATGTTCTCCATCCACTGCACGTAAACGGCTTCGTGGCGTTCGGGAAGGATGCGGATGCGACCGTCGCGGACGGCCTCGAGCGCAGGCTTCGCGAGCGGCGCCATCTTCACGAACCACTGGTCGGAGAGTCGCGGTTCGACGACCGTGTCGCAGCGATAGCAGTGGCGTACGGCGTGCCGGTGCTGTTTGCGCTCCACCAGCGCGCCGCTCGCCTTGAGTTTCCGGACCATGAGGTCGCGGCCCGCCTTGCGATCGAGGCCGACGAAGTCAGGGGGCGTGCGCACCAGGCCGTCGCCCGGATCGTTCTGCAGGTGACCGTCGGCCGAGAGGATCACGGGCTGCGGCAGCGCGTGGCGCTTGCCGACCTCGAAGTCGTTCGCGTCGTGCGCAGGGGTGATCTTGAGCGCGCCGGTGCCGAACTCGCGGTCGACGTAATCGTCCGCGACGACCGGAATCGAGAGGCCGTTCACCGGGTGGCGCAGCATGCGCCCGACAAAAGACGCGTAGCGCTCGTCGCCCGGATGGACCGCGACGGCCACGTCGCCCGTGAGCGTTTCGGGGCGGGTGGTGGCGACGTCGATGAACTTCGTCGCGTCGTCCGCGAGCGGATAGCGCACGGTGAAGAGCGATCCGTCCTCGTCCGCGAACTCCGCCTCTTCGTCCGAGAGCGAGGTGAGGCAGCGCGAACACCAGTGGATGACGCGGTGTCCCCGATAAATCAGCCCGTCGTCGTAGAGGCGGACGAACACCTCGCGCACGGCGCGCGAGAGCTCGGGGCTGAAGGTGTAGGCCGTGCGCGTCCAGTCCGCGCTCGAGCCGATCACCCGGAGCTGTTCGAGGATCTCGCCGCGGGTCGTGTTCGCGAACGCGCGCACGCGCTCGACGAACGCCTCGCGGCCGAGGTCGTCGCGCGTCCTGCCTTCGGCAGCCAGCTGCTTCTCGACGACGTTTTGCGTCGCGATCCCGGCGTGGTCGGTTCCCGGCACCCACAGTGCGTCGTCGCCCGCCATGCGCCGCCAGCGCACGAGCACGTCCTGCACGGTGTTGTTGAGTCCGTGCCCGACGTGGAGGATCGCCGTCACATTCGGCGGCGGCATCACGAGCACGAACGGGTCGCGGCGACCGCCGTTTCGCGTCGATTGCGCGGCGTCGGCGCGAAAAACGCCGGCCGCTTCCCACTCCTGATAAAGGGCGTGCTCGGTGGCGCCCGCGTCGTATTGGGCGGGAAGGTCGGACTGCGGATCGGGAGAAGTCATTACCAGCGAAAGTTAGTCGGGCACTGCACGGCGAGTGAGGGGGCAGATCAACTGAGTGAGGAGGGCGCGCGGTGAGGCGGATGCGCGGTGAGGCGGATGCGCGGTGAGGGGACGCGCGGTCAAGAGGATGCGGCGGCGGCTACTCTACTCGACCAACGCGATCGAGAGCTTCCATCGCACGCTCCAGAAATCGCTCAGGATCCGCGGGCTTCCCACCCGACGAGGCGGCTAGCGAACGGCTGTATCCCGCGGTGCAGCACGCCATCGTCGGCCTCGGGCCGCCGAAAGATGAGCCGTCGCCATGCAACACATCACACTCCTCTTCGGCGACCGGGTGCCGATGTCCGAGTGATCACCGCTCGTACACAAACTTCCGTACAGTCCCTGGGAACGAGAACAGCCGGATTCCATCAC
>JBIOHR010000148.1:0-8660 GCA_044449085.1 Gemmatimonadales bacterium
CGTCATCATCCATCTTTGATCTTCCATCGTCGTTCGTTCTCGCCACGTACCGCACCACCTTCACGTCCGCGAGTTCCTTCTCCTTCACCGGTGCCATCGCCTCGCCGAGCGCGCCCGACTCCACCAGCACGACATCCGACCAGAGGATGTGATACGTGGAGACGTCGCTGAACGGCATGACGTGCGCGAGCGGGAGGTTGCGGCCGGAGAGGAACACGTTCTGCTTCACGCCGTCCGTCAGGATCAGCACCTTGCGATGCGCGAGCTCGAGACGCGCGAGCAGCTGCTGGAGGCGCGCGGTCTTCGGTGCGTCGTAGTTGAACGCGTCGATGACGATCAGCGAGCCTTCACGCGCCCGCGCGTTGAACGCACTCTTGCGGGCGAGGGCGCGCACCTGCTTCGGTACGATCTCCGTGTACTTGCGCGGGCGCGGACCGAAGACGGTGCCGCCGCCGACCCAGTTTGGCGACCGGATCGAGCCCTGGCGGGCGCGACCGGTGCCCTTCTGCTTCCACGGCTTCTGGTTGCCGCCCACCACCTCGCCGCGCGTCTTGGTCGACGCGTTGCCCTGACGCTGGTTGGCAAGGAAGGCCTTCACGGCCTGGTGCATGACGGGAAGGTTCACCGTGCCGTCGAACGTTTCCGCCGGCAGCGCGACGCGATCGCGCGGCGTTCCCTGCGCGGTGAACGCGGCCGCGTCGACGCTGGTGTTGTTGGATTCAGCCATGAGTTATCCCTGCTTGCGGACGAGCACGATCCCATTCTTCGGGCCGGCGACCGAACCGCGGATGTAAATCAGGTTGCGCTCCGCGTCGATCTTTTCCACGCGGAGATGCGTCTGCGTGCAGCGCTCGGCACCGAAGTGACCGGGCATCTTCTTTCCCTTGATGACACGCGACGGGTCCGTGCCTGGTCCGATCGAACCGGGACGGCGGTGCTTCGTGTTGCCGTGCGTGTTCGGTCCGCCGCCGAAGTTCCAGCGCTTCACCACACCCTGGAATCCGCGGCCCTTGCTCGTGCCGGTCACCTTCACCGTGTCGCCGACGGCAAACACGCCGACCGTGATGACGTCGCCGACCTTGTAGGCCGGGATCTCCGGGTTCTTCCCCGGTGCGTCGTCGAGGCGGAAGGAGCGCAGCACGGCCGGCGGAGCGGTAAGCCCCGCCTTGGCGGCGTGCCCGATCTCCGCCTTGTTCGCGCGGCGTCCACGCGGCGTGCGCTCACCCTTCTTGGATTCGCGCGCGACCTTCTGCGAGCCGAGCCCCATCTCGATGGCATCGAACCCGGCCGCATCCTTTGACGAAACTTTCGTCACCGGATTCGGCCCAGCCTCGACCACCGTCACGGGGATCTGCTGGCCCTCTTCATTGAATATCTGGGTCATGCCCAGCTTCCTGCCGATGATGCCGATCATCGCGACTACTCCACTTTGATTTCGACGTCCACGCCAGCCGGCAGGTCGAGCTTGGTCAGCGCGTCCACCGTCTGCGAGCGCGTGTCGAGGATGTCGATCATGCGCTTGTGCGTCTTGAGCTCGAACTGTTCGCGCGACTTCTTGTCGACGTGCGGCGAGCGGAGCACCGTCCACCGCTGCGTCTTGGTCGGAAGCGGAATCGGGCCGGACACCTGCGCGCCGGTCTTTTCGGCGGTGCGCACGATGTCGCCAGCGGCCTGATCAATCACCGCGTGGTCGAAGGCCTTCAGTCTGATGCGAATTCTGCCTGCCATAGAGATCCTTTGAAAAGCGAGTTGAAACGTTCTTCGTTGTTGGTTCTTGGTTTACGAATTGGTCGACTATTAACCAACCAACAGGAAACGCTTCAACCCGCAGTCAGTTTTTTTACGCGAGAATCTTCGTGACCACACCAGCACCCACCGTGCGTCCACCCTCGCGGATGGCGAAGCGCAGCGTCGTCTCCATCGCGATCGGGTTGATGAGCTCGATCGTCATCTGGATGTTGTCGCCGGGCATGACCATTTCCGTGCCCGCGGGCAACTCGATCGACCCCGTCACGTCCGTCGTGCGGAAATAGAACTGCGGGCGATAGCCCTTGAAGAACGGCGTGTGGCGTCCGCCCTCGTCCTTCGTGAGGACGTAGACCTCGGCCTCGAACTTCGTGTGCGGCGTGATCGAACCCGGCTTGGCGAGCACCATGCCGCGCTCGATGTCCTTCTTGTCGATGCCGCGGAGGAGGAGCCCGACGTTGTCGCCGGCCTGGCCGTCATCCAGCAGCTTGCGGAACATCTCGACGCCGGTGACGACCGACTTCTTGTCGGAACCGAAACCGATGAGCGCGATTTCCTCGCCCGTCTTGATCTTGCCGCGATCGATACGGCCCGTGGCCACCGTGCCGCGGCCCGTGATCGAGAACACATCCTCGACCGGCATTGCGAACGGCTTGTCGATTTCGCGAACCGGCTCGGGGATGAACGTGTCGAGCGCGTCGAACAGCTCCTGGATCTTCTCGACCCACTTCGCGTCGCCTTCGATCGCCTTGATCGCGGCGCCGCGGATGACCGGCGCGTTGTCGCCGTCGAAGTTGTTCTTCGAGAGCAGCTCGCGCACTTCGAGCTCGACGAGGTCGAGGAGCTCGGGGTCGTCCACGAGGTCGCACTTGTTCAGGAACACGACGATACGGGGCACGTTCACCTGGCGGGCCAGGAGAATGTGCTCGCGCGTCTGCGGCATCGGGCCGTCAACGGCGCTCACGACCAGGATCGCGCCGTCCATCTGCGCGGCACCCGTGATCATGTTCTTCACGTAGTCCGCGTGACCCGGGCAGTCCACGTGCGCGTAGTGGCGCGGCTTCGTCTCGTATTCGACGTGCGACGTTGCGATCGTGAGGATCTTGGTTGGGTCGCGGCGTCCCTGCGACTCGGACGCCTTGGCGACCTGGTCGTATGCGATGTACTTGGTGCCGTAGCCCTTGTCCGCCGACACCTTGGTAAGTGCCGCCGTGAGGGTCGTCTTGCCGTGGTCCACGTGACCGATCGTCCCGACGTTCACGTGCGGCTTGGTGCGCTCGAACTTTGCCTTGGCCATTGTTGAATCCTGCTGAATGAGTGTTGATGCTGCGTTTTGCTTCTGCTAAATGCGATGGAAGATCAGTGATGAAAGATGAAAGATGAAAGATGAAAGATGAAAGATGAAAGTGAACATCATCCAACCTTCGATCCTACATCTTCCATCTTACATCTTCCATCGTCGTTCCTACTTCGCCACCTTCGCGATAATCTCATCCGCCTTCGACTTCGGAACCTCTTCGTAGTGCGCGAACTCCATCGAGTACACGGCGCGCCCCTGTGACATCGAGCGGAGCTTGGTGGAGTAACCGAACATTTCACTGAGCGGGACGCTCGCCGAGATCACTTGCGCCTCACCACGCTGCGTCATGCCGCCGATCTTCCCGCGGCGCGCCGAAAGATCGCCGAGCACGTCGCCCATGTACGCCTCCGGCGACACAACTTCGACGTTCATCACCGGCTCGAGCAGTACCGGATGCGCCGCACGGCAACCTTCCTTTACCGCCATCGAGCCCGCGATCTTGAACGCCATTTCCGACGAGTCGACGTCGTGGTACGAGCCGTAGATCAGCTCGACCTTCACGTCCACCATCGGGTAGCCCGCCATGATGCCGTTCTCGAGCGCCTCGCGAATGCCGGCCTCGACCGGCTTGATGTACTCGCGCGGAATCACGCCGCCCGTGATTTCGTCCTCGAACACGAAGCCCTGGCCCTGCTCCGCCGGCATGACGTTGATGACGACGTGGCCGTACTGGCCCTTGCCGCCCGACTGCCGGATGAACTTTCCCTCGACCTTGTCGACGCGCTTGCGGATCGTCTCGCGGTACGCGACCTGCGGGCGTCCGACATTCGCCTCCACCTTGAACTCGCGCATCATGCGATCGACGAGAATCTCGAGGTGCAGTTCGCCCATGCCCGAGATGATCGTCTGCCCCGTCTCCGGGTCGGAGAACACGCGGAAGGTCGGATCCTCCTCGGCCAGCTTGCTCAGGGCGATGCCGAGCTTGTCCTGGTCGGCCTTGGTCTTGGGCTCGACGGCGACGTCGATGACGGGGTTCGGGAACTTCATGCGCTCGAGCACGATCGGCTTGTCATCGTCGCAGAGCGTGTCGCCCGTGCGCGTGTCCTTGAGTCCGATCGCGGCGCCGATGTCTCCGGCCCGCACTTCCTCGATTTCCTCACGCTTGTTTGCGTGCATCTGGAGCAGGCGCGCCACACGCTCGCGCTTGTCCTTGCTCGAGTTATACACGTACGAGCCGGACTTCAGCACGCCGGAGTACACGCGGAAGAACGTCAGCCGGCCGACGAACGGGTCCGTGGCGATCTTGAACGCCAGCGCCGCGAACGGCGCTTCGTCGGACACCTCACGGGTCTCGAACGTCTCGTCGTGCGTCGGCAGGTGCCCCTGCATCGGCGGCACGTCTTTCGGCGACGGGAGAAAGTCGATCACCGCGTCGAGCAGCGCCTGCACGCCCTTGTTCTTGAACGAGGCGCCGCAGAGCACGGGAATGAACTTCATCTTGATCGTCGCCGCGCGGATCGCGTGGCGGATTTCGTCGTCCGTGAGCGTCTCACCCGCGAGATATTTCTCGATGAGATCGTCGTCGTACTGGATCGCCGCCTCGACGAGGTTGTGGCGCGCCTCTTCGACCGCGTCGTGCATGTCCGGCGGAACGTCGGTCACGGTGAACGTCTTGCCGAGCGACTCCTCGTCGAACACGTACTGCTTGCGCTCGATGACGTCGATGTGCCCGGTGAACAGCTCACCCGACCCAACGGGAAGCTGCAGCGGATACGCGTCGCGCGAGAGGCGGTCCTTGATCATGGACATGCAGCGGTCGAAGTTCGCGCCGATGCGGTCCATCTTGTTCGCGAAGATCATGCGCGGAACCTTGTAGCGGTCCGCCTGGCGCCACACCGTCTCCGTCTGCGGCTCGACGCCGGCGACGGAATCGAGCAGCGTCACCGCGCCGTCGAGCACGCGGAGCGAGCGCTCGACTTCCACCGGGAAATCGACGTGTCCCGGCGTGTCGATGATGTTGACGCGGTACTCGGGGCCCGTCGCGGTGCCGGTGTCGTGGCTCGCGCCGTGGCGCTTCCAGAAGCAGGTCGTCGCGGCGGACGTGATCGTGATGCCGCGCTCCTGCTCCTGCTCCATCCAGTCCATCGTGGCCGCACCATCGTGCACCTCGCCGATCTTGTGCGACTTCCCCGTGTAGTAGAGGATGCGCTCAGTCGTCGTGGTCTTACCGGCATCGATGTGGGCCATGATGCCGATATTGCGATAGTACTTGAGATCGGTAACGCGAGCCATCGTCTGGTTTATCTCGGTATTCGTACAAGTCGGTGTGCTTCGCTGTGCTGCTGAAAGTCGGGTCGTGCCAGCAAAAACGCGGCTGGACCAGGCGCCCCATGCGTCGCATTGTTTTCCAATGCGCGACGCTGAGACCGGTTTCCATCCGCTCTCGCCGGGTACAGCCGCCACTGCTGCGCGGTTGGGGACCCTCGGCGCGCCGGGCTGACTGCTCCCGACGTTGAATTGTCCTGCGTTGCTTTTCGGGAGCCTGGGCGGCCGCATGAAATCGGCTGCTGTCGGTCGACTGATCCCACAGTCATCGCGCGTCACGAATGACGTTGGCGATCCCATAAGTTCCGGCCCGCAGTTGGCCGGTGTTCGGACTGACCTAAGTGCAGATCGGCCAGAGCCTTGAGAAGATAGTCCAGTGTACCGGAAAGTCAACTGTACTCTGCAGGCCCGGAGCGGACGTCTCTCCGCTTCCGTTCACCGCTGGAGTCTGGAGATCTCAGCGGTGGACGGAAGCGGAGGGATGTCAGCTGCGAGCTTGGGGAGGGCAGATTGCAAGGACGCTCACTTCTTACCCCTGACGACGGGGAGAATTACGCGCGAGTAGCGGTCGGTGTCGTGGTAAATGACGCTCCCGGCGGCGCGAACGGTCAGCCGCAGCGTGCTCCCGGCCGCCAGCGTCCGCGCGACCCACGGGAACACATCGAACGTCCACTCCCGCTGCGCAATCTTCGGCGCGGCGGTGTCCGGCGGAACCAGGCGTCCCCCGCTTTCCCCGAGCGAAATCGTGGTGCCGTCGGCGCGAACCTCATCAACGGCCACCGCGACCCCGGGCTGCGGCACGTGGTCGAGCCACAGCGTGACTGACGGACGCCCGGCGACATCGAGCGGAGCGCCGAGCAGCGATTCGTACTCCTTGCCGCCGGCGGGCAGCGTGTCGGCCGGCTCGTCGTCCCGCGCGGCATCCCCGAGAAATCCACCCGGTGCGTTCCGGGGACCCGCGTTCGTATGGAGCGGAAAACTCGTCGGCAACGCGTGTATGTCCTCGAACGATGCTGCGGCGCGCCAGGTCGAATCGTTCGCGACCAGATAGTTCACCCGCTTTCGCAGCAGCGTGGGCAGCTGTGCGGATCCCACCGCCCACTCGAACCACTCGCGCTCAAGCTCGGCGAGCTGCGAATCGGCGAGCGTGCCGATCACGAGATATGCGGCCGGCGGCCCGCCCGGATGCGCGGCACTCATATAGATCGAGTCATTCTCTATCGCGGCTCCCTGCGGCGCGCCCGCCGAACCCGCGATCGAGAGTGCCGAGACGGCGGTGCGCCGGAGGTCCGTCGGCGACCACTTGAGCAGCCGCGTCGGCGCGCGGGCGAGGATCGCCGCCAGGTGCGGTGGACGTTCGCGCGCTGCGTTCCACGCGGCGTCCGCACCTTCGCCCGTGCCGGCCATCACGATCCGCCGGTCGCTCCAGGACTGGTCGTTGATCCATTCGACCGCATCGTATCCGTCGCGGCCGATGTGCTTGTCATCGCCACCGCGCGGAGCGGCGATGACGACCGCATACCCCGCGGCGACCAGCGCGCGCGCGCTGCGATCGCGCGCCTCGCTGGTGTCCGCCTCGAGCGAGAATATCGCCGGCCGCAGCGCCTTGCCGGACGGGCGGTACACGCGCGCATGCAGCGCAGGACCGAGGCGCATTCCAATCTTGACGTCGCGCGAAAAGATGACTGTGTCCAGCTGCTGCGCACCGGCGCGCACGGGCGGCACGAGCGCGACGGCACACCACAAAACAGAGAACGCCCCGCCGGCGTGAAGCATGCGGCGAGGCGTTCTGTATCCTGCTAACGCGCCTTGGCGCGTTCCCGATCCTGCTAACGCGCCTTGGCGCGTTCCCGATCCTGCTAACGCGCCTTGGCGCGTTCCCGTCACGCGAGTTGCGCGATTACCAGCGATAGTGCGCAAAGGCCTTGTTCGCCTCGGCCATGCGGTGCGTGTCTTCCTTCTTCTTCACGCCGTTGCCTTCGCCCTTCGAGGCCGCGATCACTTCGGCGGCGAGCTTTTCGCCCATCGACTTCTCGTTGCGGTCGCGCGAGTACTCGATCAGCCAGCGCATCGCGAGTGCCGTGCGGCGCTCCGGGCGGACTTCGACGGGCACCTGATAGGTGGCGCCGCCGACGCGGCGGCTCTTCACCTCGACAACCGGCTTGAGGTTCGTGAGCGCCTGCTTGAACACGTTCACGCCCGGCTGCGATGTGCGGCTCTCGACGAGGTCCATCGCGGCGTAGAAGATGCGCTCGGCGGTGGACTTCTTTCCCTGATACATGAGGACGTTGATGAACTTCGAGACCGTCTGGCTGTCGTAGCGCGAGTCCGCGAGGATCGTGCGCTTTACGCTCTTCTTGCGGCGGCTCACTTGGCGCCTCCCTTCTTCGGCTTCTTGGTGCCGTACTTGGAGCGGCTCTTGTTGCGCCCGTTGACGCCGGATGCGTCGAGCTTGCCGCGCACGATGTGGTAGCGAACGCCCGGGAGGTCCTTCACACGGCCGCCCCGGATCAGGACGATCGAGTGCTCCTGCAGGTTGTGCCCTTCGCCCGGGATGTAGGCGGTGACTTCGAAGCTGTTGGTCAGGCGCACGCGCGCGACTTTGCGGAGCGCCGAGTTCGGCTTCTTGGGGGTCGTGGTGTACACGCGGGTGCAGACACCGCGCTTGAACGGATTCGACTTGAGGGCGGGTGCCTTGTCCTTGCGGGCAACGTCACGCCGGCTCTGTCGAACGAGCTGGTTAATGGTCGGCATTTTCCCTGCGATATTCGTCGATCTGCTTCATACGTGGATCGCCCGGCGGGCGGCACGGAACAGACTCGCAAACTACCCGGCGGGCGGGCTCGGGTCAAGGATAGCTGGGAGCTACCGGTGAGAGGTGAGACGTTTCTCGACGCGCGGTCGGCCGCGGGCCACTCGTTGCGCCGGGCCAACTCGCCAAAGCGTTTATGGGGCTCGAGAGGCCCGGCTTCACGAGCGGCCCGCGGCCTCCCTCCCAAGCGAATCGCTCCACCACACTAAAGGCCAACGCAGACGCGCGCGCACGGTACGCGCCGCCCACACCAGTCCGCGCGCGTTGCGTACAGCACAAATGGGGCAACGGATGGTTGGCCGGCCGGACGCGAGGGGCTCGCGTCGGCGGGCCTTTCGAGGACCCATAGACGCCGTGTCCGAGTTGGCCCGGCGCAACGAGTGGCCCGCGGCCGACCGCGCGTCGAGAAACGTCTCACCTCTCACCGGTAGCTCCCAGCTATCCTTGACCCGAGCCCGCCCGCCGGGTAGTTTGCGA
>JBIOHR010000149.1:0-8656 GCA_044449085.1 Gemmatimonadales bacterium
GAGTGATGAGGTGGAGGAGGAAGGGACAGGGGCAAGCTTGAGGGGCGATGGCGTGGCCGAATCGCGCTTGATGGTATCAGCGGCGGACGGCGGGGTCGGCGCGGCGCTGTCGTGCGTCGCGGCCGCCGTCGCCTTGTGCGGCTTCGGAGATGATGACAGATGCATGACAGGCAGCTGAGGCCTGTCCCCGGGCGGCGCTTCGGTCCGCGCTGGCGCGGAGTTACCGTTCCCCTGCGGCGCGGCGATCGCGGCGGCATGGCGCTGCACGGATTCACCGGCGAACCGGTCAGCGGCTTCCCGTGTGCGGAAGTAGCCCGCCGAATACACGCTGAACACCGCGGCCGATCCGAGCGTGACGAGGTTATTCCTCAGCCATGGCTTGGCGGGCTTCGCTCCTTCGGTTTGCTCGTCCATTGCGTACAATTACGCTCGGGTCGGCGGGGTGTTGGGGTGCTGAACGACAGTCGTCCCGATTCCCAATGTACGCTCGCCGGCTCGCAAGCACACTTCATTAGTACAGGAGATGACTTTCGTGCGCGCATTCCTCCCCCGCCTCAAGACAATCGTCACCGTCGCCGCGGTCGCCGCCATCGCGGGCTCACCGCTCACCGCGCAGGCTCCCGACCCCGTCTTTTCTGCCATGCATTGGCGCGAGATCGGTCCGACGCGCGCCGGACGCGCTCGCGCGCTCGCCGGCGTGCCGAGCCAGCCGAACGTTTTCTATATCGGCTTCGACAATGGCGGGTTGTGGCGCTCGACCGACTACGGCTCGAATTGGGAGCCGCTGTTCGATCACGAACCGACCGGCTCTGTCGGAGCGATCGCGGTGGCGGCGTCGAACCCGAACGTCATCTACGTGGGGTCGGGCGCTGGTATCGTCCGCCCCGACCTCTCAGTGGGCGACGGCGTCTACAAGTCGACTGACGCCGGCAAAACCTGGCGCCACCTCGGGCTCCGCGAGAGCCAGATGATCGCGATGATCGATGTGGACCCGAAGGATCCCAATCGCCTGTTCGTCGCGGTGCTCGGGCATCCCTACGGGCCGAACGCCGAGCGCGGAGTGTTCCGCTCGACCGATGGCGGGGAGACATTCCAGAAAGTGCTCTACGTGGATGAATACACGAGCGCAAACGACGTGCGCATCGATCCGAACGATCCGAACACCGTGTACGCGACGCTTTGGCCGCAGCAGCAGGCCTATATCGAGGGTCGCGAGTTTGGCACCACGGGCGAGACGGGCGGCATCTTCAAGTCCACCGACGGCGGCACGACGTGGCACAAGCTGACGAACGGCCTGCCGGTGGTGCTCGAGGCGAATCTCGGGATCGCGACGAGCAACTCGAAGGTCGTGTACGCGTCGGTGGCGTCGCCCATCGCGGGCGGCGGCGGGCGCGGCGGCTCGGGCGGCCCGGGCGTGAGCTTGTACAAGACGGTGGATGGCGGCGACCACTGGCATCTCGCCAACTACGATGCGAGCGCGCCCAATACGCCGCGTCCGCAGGACCCGCGTCCCATGGCACGCATCGGCGGCGGCGATCTCCCGACGCTCGCCGTGGATCCGAAGAACTCGAACGTCGTCTACAGCGCGTCGACGGTATTCTGGCGCACCGAGGACGGCGGTCTCACCTGGTCCGCCGTCCGCGGCGCACCCGGTGGCGACGACTATCAGCGGCCGTGGGTCAGCCCGGCGAACTCCGACATCATCCTGCTCGTGAGCGACCAGGGCGCGGTGGTGTCCGCCAATCGCGGCAAGAGCTGGAGCCAGTGGTACAACCAGAACACGGCGGCGATGTACCACGTGAGCACGGACTTCTCATTCCCCTATCGCGTGTGCGGCGGCCAGCAGGATTCCGGCTCCGCGTGCGTGGACAGCCGCTCGAACGACGGCGAGATCACGTTCCACGATTGGCACCCGGTGAACATCCAGGAATACGGTGAAGCCGCGCCGGACCCGAAGAATCCGGATCGCGTGTTCGGCAGCTCGCGCAGCGGCGTCTCGCTGTTCGATCGCGTCACGGGCCAGACGACGAACGTCGGACCGGACCTCACCGGCTACAACCGCAACGTTCGCACGATGCCGATCGAGTGGTCGCCCACCGACTGGAAGACGATGTTTTACGCCAACGACGCCGTGTTCAAGACGTCGGACGGCGGCCACAGCTGGACGCGCATCAGCGGCGACCTTGCGCGCCAGACGTGGGAAGTTCCCGCGAACACCGGCAAGTACGCGAGCACGGTTACACCGGGACCGCAGGGCTCGATCACCGCGCTCTCGCCGTCGCCGCGTGACATCAAGGTGCTCTGGGCCGGCACGGATGACGGGACGATCCAGGTAACCATGGACGGCGGCGCCAAGTGGACGAATGTCACGCCGTCGTCGGTCAAGCCCTGGGCGCGGGTGTTCAACATCGAGGCCGGACACTTCGACACGCAGACCGCGTACGCCGCGGTGAACACGCTGCGGCTCGACGACATGAACCCGCACTTCCTGCGCACGCACGACGGCGGCAAGACCTGGACCGAGATCAACACCGGCGTCGCGCCCGGCGCCGTGGTGAACTCGATTCGCGAAGATCCGCGCAAGAAGGGCTTGCTCTACGGCGCGAGCGACACGCAGGTGTGGGTGTCGTTCGACGATGGCGATCACTGGGAATCGCTGCGCCTCAACATGCCGGCGATCACCGTGCGCGACATTGAAGTGAAGGACGACAGCACCTGCATGTGCGCCGATCTCGTCGCGGGCACGCATGGGCGCGGGTTCTGGATCCTCGACGACGTGACGCCGCTCCGGCAGTACGCGGAGGCGAAAGCCGCGACCGCGGCATATCTGTACAAGCCGGAGACTGCGGTGAGAGTGCGCTGGGGCACGAACGACCCGACGCCGTGGCCGCCGGAAGTGGCGGCCGGTGAGAATCCGCTGCCGGGCGCGATGATCGACTACTACCTCGCGGCGAACGCAGACGGCACGGTGAAGCTCGAGATCCTCGGCGCGGGCGGAAAGGTCATGCGCTCGTACACGAGTGACGAGCCGGTGCGCAATCCGGATCCGGCGGTCGATCCGGAGGCGTACAACAAGATTTGCCAGCGGACGCCGAACGCGGCGGATTGCGGGTTGCCACTCTACTGGCCCGCACCGCAGATGCGCATCGAGACCACCGCAGGCATGCACCGCTTCTCGTGGGACATGCACTACGATCCGATCGGCGCGGGCGGCGGACGCGGCGGGTCGATGGGCGCGGTGCCGCACCGGACGTACCCGGCGGTGAGTTCGCCGTGGGCCGCGCCGGGCACGTACACCGTGCGGCTGACCGTCGGCGGCAAGAGCTACACGCAGCCGATTGCGCTCAAGATGGATCCGCGCATCAAGACGCCGGCAATCGCGCTCGCGCAGCTCACATCACTCACCACGGAGATGTACGACGGCGCGAAGAATGCGCGCGCGGCGTACGAGCGGGCGCGCGCGCTGATCGCGGAACTGGACAAGGCGCAGGGCGCAGATGCGCAGAAGCTCAAGACGGAAGTCGAGGCGATCGCACCGCCGCCGCCGGTTGGTGGCGGCGGGCGGGGCGGACGCGGCGGTGGACGCGGTGGCGCCGCCGCGCAGGCCGGGCCGGCGACACTCGAGAGCGCCAGCAACGCGATGAACGCCGCGGCGATGGCGATGCAGGCGGCGGACATTGCTCCGACGGCGAATCAGGTGGCCGCCTGCACCAAGGCGAAGGGCGAGGGGAGCGAGGTGCTCGCCAAGTGGAGATCGCTGAGCACGCTGCAACTCGCGGCGCTGAACGCAAAACTCAAAGCGAGCGGGCAACCCGCAGTCAAGCTGCCGGAGTAAGGGAACGGCGAGTCGAATCGTTGTTTGTTGGTTGGTTAGCTGACGTAGAAAATTGGCCCGGGCAGTGAGTCGCGCGATGCGCTCCTTGCCCGGGCCAATTGTCTACCTCGGTTAACCAACCAACAAGAAACGGATTAACTCGCAGTTCAGCTTTTCAAGCCTTCCCGCTCCCGCCTTGCCTCGTACGACTTGAGGTGCGCGTGCACCACCCGAAGCAGCGGCGACTCCAGGCCAGCTGACCTGCCACGAGAAAGCAGGTCGCCGATGATCTCCTCCCCCTCGATCGGCGCGCCGCGCTCGATGTCCTTCATCATCGAAGCCGTGAGTGTCGACCCCCGAGTCGACACCATCGCGCGCCCGCGCTCGAGGGCGGCTGGCCGCGGCGGATGACCGTGCGCCGCGGCGATCGCGCAGCATTCCTCGAATATCGCGAGCGCGATATCCGCCGCACCCGCGCGCTCGACATCACCGATCAGCGCGCGCATCAGGCAGGTGGTCCCGGCGAGCGCCGAGATGAACACCCATTTCTCCCAGAGTTCGTGCACGACCGTTTGCGTTGCGCGCGCCTCGAAGTTCGCGCCGGCGAACGTTTGCGCGATGGCGTCCATGCGCGGCGACGATGCGCCGTCGAGCTCACCGTACGTCAGGCTGTGGAGCTCGTTGAGGTGCAGCACGATGCCGTCGTCGTCCAGCGTCGCGGAAATGATTGCAAGGCCACCCAGCACGCGCGCCGCGCCGAAGCGCTCGGAGAGCGAATCGATGTGCTTCATTCCGTTGAGAATGGGCAGGATCGCGGTTTCCGGCCCGACCGCCCGCGCGAACGACTCCATGGTCGCCGCGAGGCCGTAGGCCTTCGTGCCAAGGAGCACGAGATCGTACGGACCGGCGATCTGCCCGGTGAGCGCGACCTTTGGTGATGGAATGCGCACGTCGCCGAGCTTGCTCCTGACGACGAGGCCGGCCTTCGCGAGTTGCTCCGCCCGCCGCGGGCGCACCAGGAAGGTCACGTCGCGGCCGATTTGCATCAGCCGTGCGCCGAAGTAGCCTCCCAGTGCGCCGGCGCCTACGATCAGTATTCGCATGCGTGAAATCTACGCGACAGATGACCCGTGGCGTAGTAAGTTCTGTCCTGTCTGATACCTCGCATGGGGAGGATGTATGGCGCGCCGCCGCGATCTGGCAATATCCACGTTGGTGTTAGCCGTTCTCGCGCCTGCACTCGGCGCGCAGACGACGAGTGACTCGCTGCGCGTTTACTATGTCGGGCGGCCCGTTGGGTGGGAGCATTACACCCTGACCCGCACGAGCAAGGACGCACAGCTCACGGCAGACTGGAGTTACGTGGATCGCGGCCGCCGGATTCGCACGACCGCCGCGGCGGAGTTCGCTGCGGACTATTCGCCGCGCACGCTCAAGGTCGAGCGCATCAGCGACACGACACGGACTCCCGCGCTGGATGTGACCGTCGACGGAAAGCGCGCGACCATTGTGCGCAACGGAACGAGCGCCGCCGTCGACCTTCCCCCGGTCGCATTCGCCATTTCGCAGTACACTCCTGTCTCGCAGCACCTCGCACTGCTGCGCTACTGGAAAGCGCATGGGTCGCCTTCGGCGCTCGCGGTGTTCCCCGGTGACCCGCTGAACCCGGTGAAGATCCGCCAGCAGGGGGCGGACGAGCTCACCGTGGCGGGCCGCCGCGTGCAGCTCACCCGCTATTCGATTGACGGCGTGGTGTGGGGCATCGAGTACGCATGGCTCGACTCCGAGGGGCGACTCGCGATGTTCACGTCGGCGGCGGGCGGGCTCTCCACCAAGACCGTGCGCGCCGAGCTCGTGCCGGAGTACGACGACCTGATGCGCATCGCGACGCGCGCCGCGATGCATGATCTCGAGGCCATCTCGTCGGCTGCGACGCCGCTGGGGATCTCCGGTCGCGCAGGGATTCACGATCTCACGGACGCCGCGGCCGTCAAGGGCGCGGCGAGAGGGAAAGTGGCGCTCGTCGGCGCGACGCTCGTGGACGGAACCGGCGGCGCGCCGATTCCGGATGCGACGGTGATCGTCGCCGACGGGTTGATCGTCGCCGCGGGGCCGAGCGCGACCACGCGAGTCCCGCTCGACGCGAAGTCGTTCGACGTACGCGGCAAGACGATCGTGCCCGGCCTCTGGGACATGCATGCACATCTCCACCAGATCGAGTGGCTCCCCGCGTACATCGCCGGGGGAGTGACGAGCGTGCGCGACATGGGGAACGAGCTCCCATTCATCGTGGCGCTCAAGTCGGAGGTGGATTCCGGTCGCGTGAACGGGCCGCACATCCACATGGCCGGCCTGGTGGACGGCGACGGTCCGAACGCGTTTGGCGCCTTCAGCGCCACGACGCCGGCCGAAGGGCGCGCGATTGTGCAGAAGTACCACGCGCTGGGCTTCGAACAGATGAAACTCTACGACCTTCTCGCCCCGGGTGTCGTCTCCGCGATCTGCGACGAAGCGCACAACGTCGGCATGTCGGTCACGGGCCACCTGCCGCGTTCGCTCTCGATCACCGCTGCGGTCGACTCGGGGATGGATCAATTCGCTCACCTCCCGATCCGCGGCGACGCACAGTCGGACAGCACCAAGGCGATTATCGCGTTTCTCCATGCGCATGGCACGGTGATCGATCCGACGGAATCGTGGAACGAAATCGGCGGGCATTCACGCCAGGAATCGGTTCAGGTATTCCAACCCGTGCTCCAGCATCTTCCGCCGCCGTTCGTGCAGTTCCGTGTCGCGAACTGGGGATCGACGACGATCGATACGGCGACTGCACATGCCCGCCTTCAGCGCTCGCTCGCGACGATCCGCGCACTGCACGACGCCGGAGTGCCGATCGTCGCGGGAACGGACGAAGGAATCCCGGGCTTCAGCGTGTACCGGGAGATGGAACTCTACGTCATGGCCGGCTTCTCGCCGATGGATGCACTGCGCTCGGCGACCGCGGTGCCAGCGACCGTCCTGCACCTCGAAAAAGAAGTTGGCACGATCGAGGCCGGCAAGCACGCGGACCTCCTCGTATTGGACAAAAATCCGCTCGACGATATTTCGAATATCCGTACGTCGCGGTATGTGATGCACGACGGCCGATTGTACGAAACCGCGGCCTTGTGGAAAGTTGCCGGCTTTGCGCCATGACTGGTGAAGCTCTCAGCTCAATGCTCAAGCTCATCGCGCATTGCTCGGGAGTGTCAAAGCTCGCCGTTCGAAGCATTGAGCTGAGCGAACGCTGAGTACTGCGCTCTAAGCTTGAACTCTGAGCTTCGGGCGATATCGCCCAAGCCGCATCATTCTTCGTCAGTCGGCGCGAAGTGCGATATTCGGATCCGTTCGTGCCGCTCGCAATGCCGGCACTGCACTCGCCGCGAACGCAACCAGCAACATCACGGCGACGACGGCCGCATACACCATTGGATCGCGCGCGGATTGCTTATACAGGAGCGGCTGCAGCCAATGCGCCGCCGCGAGCGCCACGGCCGCTCCCGCACCGACTCCAGCAAGCGCGAATCCCATCCCCTGGCTGATCACCAAGCCAAGGATATTCCCCGGCTGCGCGCCGAGCGCAACCCGAATCCCCAGTTCCTGCACTCGCTGGGCGACGTTGTACGAGATCACCCCGTACAGGCCGACAGCGGCGACGATCAGCGCGAGCATTCCGAAGCCGACGAACATCGTCGCACCGAGGATCCACGAGCGGCGCTGGCCGTCGATCAGCTCGCGCAGCGGCCGCACCGTGACGAAAGAGAGCCCCGAGAGCTGCGCCTGCAGCGTGCGGCGCACCCGCTCCGCCGCGCGCGCCGGGTCGCCGCGCATTCGCACGAGCAGTTCGGACGCGCCAAACTCCGGATACTGATCGACCGACAAGTAATAGCGGAATGGTTCGTCGAGGATCGGATCGTGCACGGCATCCTCGGCAATGCCAACGACCGTCGCACAGGGCACCGGGTCGGTGCTCGGCACGGGACGCCAAATAGCGATCCCGACGCATTGACCGATTGCGTCCTGGCCCGGCCATATCGCGTGCGCCATTCCCTCGCTCACGACGATCACGCGCGGCGCGCCGGCGCGATCTGACGCCACAATGCCGCGGCCGCGCACGATGCGCGTTCGCATCGTGGCGAAATAGTCCGGCGTCATCGTCTGGCTGTCGAATCGGCCGAGTCGCGAGACTGAATCGATACCGGGCACGGTGAGCGTCTGCGTGGTCGAACCCTCGAACGGCGCGGTGCTCACGAATGCAGCATGCTCGACATCCGGCAGTGCGGCAACGGTGGCAAGGAGGCGGGCGCGAATGATGGCCTGCACGCTGTCCGGCACGGTGACCCCCCGCCGGTCCCACACCGCCTTGAGCACCGGAGTGGCATCGTATCCGAGATGTATTGCGCCGACCTCGCGGAGACTGCGCACGAACAGGCCGGCGCCCACGAGCAGCACCACGGACATCGCGCCCTGCGCGACGAGGAGCGACGAGCGCAGGCGCGAGCGGACATACGTGCCCTCTCGCATTCCGGACTTGAGAGTCTTGGCGAGGTCGTCACTTTTGGCGAGGAATATCGGCGCAAGCCCGGTCACGAGGCTCGCGAAGAGCGCGGCGGCGATCGCAACCGCCAGCGTGCGCCAGTCGGAAAACACGCTGAACGAGGGGGCGTCCGCGATGTACAATCGCGAGAGCGTGGCGCCGCCCCATTGGGCGAGCGCGACTCCGCCCGCGCATCCGACAAACGAAAGGACGAGGCTTTCGGTCAGCGATTGCGCGACGAGGCGGCGCCGCGTCACGCCGAGCGC
>JBIOHR010000150.1:0-8653 GCA_044449085.1 Gemmatimonadales bacterium
CTCCGCGATCGCAATCGACACCGAGCGGTGCATCACTTATCGTGACGTGGAGTGCGGTGTGTGCGCGCACGCGTGCCCCGCCGGAGAGAACGCGTTGAGAATCAATGCGCAGCGCCACCCCGTACTCGGCCCCGACTGCACGGGGTGCGGAACTTGCATTCAGGCCTGTGTGACCACGCCAAGCTCGATCACATCACAAACCATTGGGAGGCCGTCGTGAGCGGCAAGACAGAAGTTCGCACCGTACCGAAACCGTGGGGTCACGAGACGATCTGGGCAGCCAACGAGCTGTACGTCGGCAAGGTGCTGCATATCAAAGCGGGGCAGTCGCTGTCGGTGCAGTATCACAATAAGAAAGACGAGACGATACATCTGCTGAGCGGGAAGATGATTTACCGCGTGGGGAACGGCGATGGAAGATCGAAGATGAAAGATGACGGCAAGGGCGCGGCGCCGGAGCTGCACGAGGTTGCACTCAAGGCAGGGGAGTCCTTCAGAAATGAACCGGGGATGATTCACCAAATGGAAGCAGTCACCGATTGCGTGCTGCTCGAAGCATCCACGCCGCACCTCGACGATGTGGTGCGCCTCACAGATCGCTACGGCCGGCAGGGGACGAGCGCGCCATGAAAGTCATCATTCCGCTCGCAGGGAAGGGCACGCGCCTGCGCCCGCATACGCTCACCGTTCCCAAGCCGATGCTGCGCGTCGCGGGAAAGCCGGTCATGGACTACGTGCTCGACGATGTGCGCAAACTCGGCGACGTCGACGAAGTCATCTACATCACGGGGCACCTGAAAGAAGCGGTCGAGCTCCATGCGAAAAGCGCATATCCCGACATGAAGGCGTCGTTCATCGAGCAGCAGGTGCAGGACGGCACGGCGGGCGCCGTCGGGCTCGCGCGGTCGCGCGTGGACCAGCCGGTCCTGATCATTTTCGTGGATACGATTTTCGACGCCGATCTCTCGATCATCAAGACGAACAAGGACGACGGCATTCTCTGGACGAAAGTGGTGGATGACTGGCAGCGTTACGGCGTGATCGTCGCCGACGAAGCCGGGCACATGACGAAGATCGTCGAGAAGCCCTCAACGCCGATCTCGAAACGGGCGAACATCGGGCTGCAGTACATCAGGAACTCGAAGCTGCTCTTCGAGGGGATCGACCACGTCATGCGTCAGCCGAAGAACAAGGGCGAGTGGTATCTCACGGACGCGTTCCAGTACATGGTGGACAAGGGCGCCAAGCTGCACGTGGCCGAGGCGGCGGGGTGGTACGACGCGGGGCAGGTGGACACGATCATCGCGACCAACCGCGTGATGCTGGAGAAGGGGCGGGCGCGCAAGCCTGCGGGGCTCACGGGCTGTACGATTGTCGAGCCCGTTTATATAGAAGACGACGTGACCCTTACCGGATCGACGATCGGGCCCAATGTTTCCATATCCGAGGGGACTACGCTCACGAACTCCACGGTGCGCGACTCGATCATCGGGCGGATGGCAAGAATCGACAAGTGCGCGCTGTCCGGCTCGCTCGTCGGGGGCAACACGGTCATCTCGGGCGTGAAGGGCACGGTATCCATGGGCGACTACTCGGAGGCCAAAGGAAGCCAATGAGCGACATCTCGCGGCGCGATCTCCTCAAGGGCGCGGCGGCGGGTGCCGCGCTCGCGGCAGGCGGAGCCCTTCACCCGGCCGTTGCAGCAAGCGGCGCCTACCACGCCGCAATTGCGGAGAACGTCGACGCGATCGCTCACACGGATCTCGCGCCGCCGGCACCCGCGCGGCGCCAGACGATGCGCGGCGTGCCGTTCGAGCGCCACGATGTCGTACGCGTCGGGATGGTCGGCACAGGGCTGCGCGGCCGCTCGGTGCTGGGAGAGTTCCTCTCGCTGGAGAACGTGCAGGTTGTCGCCATCAGCGACGTCGTCGCGGACAAGATGGCGAAGGCCACCAAGATGATCACCGGCGCCGGCCACCCAGCGCCTGCGACGTACGGGAACGGCGATCACGCGTTTGAAGAGCTCGTCAAGCGCGACGACATCGACTTCGTATATACGGCGACGCCATGGGAGTGGCACGTCCCCGTGATGCTCGCCGCGCTGGACGCCGGCAAGCACTGCGGCAGCGAATGCCCCATCGGCAGCACGCTCAAGGATCTCTGGGCGCTCGTGGATGCGTCCGAGAAAGCCCGCAGGCATTGCCTGCATCTCGAAAACTGCTGCTATGGCGAGACCGAGATGATGGTGAACAGGATGGTGCATGACGGCATCTTCGGCGACGTGCTGCACGTGGAAGCGGCGTACCTGCACGACCTGCGCGAGATTCTCTTCGAGAATCGCGACGAAGGGCTCTGGCGCCGCGCCTGGCACACGCGCGTGAACGCGAACATGTATCCCACGCACGGGCTCGGCCCGGTGGCGTGGTATCTGGATGTGAATTACGGCGACCGCTTCGACTACATCGCGTCGGTTGCGGGCCCGGAGCGCGGGCTCGACGTCTATCGCGAGGCCACGGTGCCCGACCATACGGACCCGAAGTGGCAGGAGAAGTACATCGACGGCGACCACAACACGTCCATCATCCGTACGGTGAAGGGGCGGACTGTCATGTTGCAGCATGACGTGTGTAATCCGAGGCCGTACACGCGGCACAACCGCGTGCAGGGAACCAAGGGCGCGTTCGAAGACTATCCGCCGCGCGTGTACATCGAAGGGCAGAAGGGCGGCGAGCGGTGGGGCCCCATAGATGAGTGGAAGGCGACGCACACGCACCCGCTCTGGACAAAACTCGGCGACCTCGCCAAGAAATCCGGCGGTGAGGGCGGCATGGACACGATCATGGCCTATCGCCTCGTGCAGTGCCTGCACGAAGGGCTCGTGCCGGACTACGACGTGTACGACGCCGCGTCATGGAGTTCGCCATTCCCGCTGACCGAGATGTCTGTCGCCAAAGGCAGCGCACCGATGAAGTTCCCGGACTTTACGCGGGGCGAGTGGAATAAGCCTCGCGCTTGAACAGGAAAACAACTACAACAGCATCCGCGGATCACGCGGATCTCTTGGATCAAACAAAGAAATGCACCTGTTGTTTGATCCGCGTGATCCGCGAAATCCGTGGCAAAGCCGTTTGCCGTTCCTCTCCGGGAGATAACGCATGAATAGCGGTTTTCATTTTGCCACCGCCGACTGGGTGATCATCTCGCTCAGTATCATTATCTCCTTTCTCCCCGCGATTTTCTTCTGGCGGCGGGCGGGGCAGAGCACCGCCGAGTTTTTCACGTCGGGCCGCGCCGCACCGTGGTGGCTGATCGGCATCTCGATGGTCGCGACGACCTTCAGCACCGACACGCCGAACCTCATCACGAACATGGTGCGCGAGCAGGGCGTGGCGGAGAACTGGCTCTGGTGGTCGTTCCTGCTCACCGGCATGCTCACGGTGTTCGTCTACGCGCGCCTCTGGCGCAGGTCGGGCGTGCTCACCGACCTCGAATTTTATGAGATCAGGTATTCGGGCCAGGCGGCCAGGTTCCTCCGCGGGTTCCGCGCGATCTACCTTGGCTTCTTCTTCAACTGCGCAATCATCGCCACGGTGAACCTCGCCGCCGCCAAGATCGCGAGCGTCGTGCTCGGCTGGCCGATGGACCGCACGCTCGTCGTCTGCGGCATCATGACGATCTTCTTCGCCTCAGTCAGCGGGCTCTGGGGCGTGCTCGTCACCGATTCGCTCCAGTTCACCTTCACGATGAGCGGCACATTCGCGGTCACCTGGTTTGCGCTCAAGCAGCCTGCGGTCGGCGGCCTTGCGGGGCTCCTCGCGAAAGTGCCGGTGAAGACGCTCGCGCTCCTGCCCGACTTCGGCGACTGGTCCGTCGCGCTCGCAGTTTTCATCATTCCGATCACGGTGCAATGGTGGTCGGTCTGGTACCCGGGCGCGGAGCCCGGTGGCGGGAGCTACATCGCCCAGCGGATGCTCGCATCGAAGTCCGAGAAGGACGCCGTCACGGGAACGCTCCTGTTCAACGTCCTGCACTACGCGGTGCGCCCGTGGCCGTGGATCCTCACCGCGCTCGCGTCGACGCTGGTGTTCCCGTCGCTGCACGACATCTCGGCGACGTTTCCATACGTCGACCAATCGCTGATCGGCAACGACCTCGCCTACCCGGCGATGATGCGCTTCTTGCCCGCGGGATTCCTCGGTCTCGTCGTCGCGGGGACGCTCGCCGCGTACCGCTCCACGGTGGAGACGCATCTCAACTGGGGCACGTCGTACCTCGTGCACGATTTCTACCGGCGTTTCATGAGGCCGGGCAAGAGCGAAAGGCATTATGTGCTCGTCGGCCGGCTTACCACGGCGGCGCTCATGGTTTGCGCCGGCCTGCTCACCTATGCCCTCGGCACGGCGAAGGATGCGTTCGACCTGATCCTCTCCGTCGGTGCGGGCACCGGGCTCATTTATATCCTGCGCTGGTTCTGGTGGCGCGTGAGCGCGTGGAGCGAGATCGCGGCGATGGCGAGTTCGTTCATCGTGGCGGTCGGGTTCTTCATTGCGCACAAGAGCGGGGTGGATGTGCCGTCCCATATCACGCTCCTGGCGACCGTGGGCATCACGACGGTCGTGTGGGTCGGCGCGACGTTCCTCGCACCGGCCACCGACCGCGCGACGCTGCTCAAGTTCTACGAACTCGTCCGCCCCTCCGGCGGGGGCTGGACCGAAATTCGCGCCGCGTCGGGCAAGCAGCCTGCACCCGATTCACTCGCGCAGGGAATGCTCGGCTGGCTGTGCGGCTGCTGTTTCGTTTACTCGGGGCTCTTCGGCACGGGCTCGTTTCTCTATGGCCGGTATCCGCAGTTCGGCGCATGGCTCGTCGTGTTCGTGATCAGCGGCGTGGGCGTGTGGCAGGTGCTGCGCGGGTTCTGGCCGGCCGCGGAATGAGCGCGGGGCGTCCCGAGACGCGCGAGTATTTCGTTCCGGGGCGGATAGAGCTCGTCGGGAAGCACGTGGACTACGCGGGCGGCCGTTCGCTCACGGTCGCGACCGAACTCGCGATCCGCGCGAGGGCGACGACGATCCCCGAACCGGTGATCCGGCTCCGCCGCGCGGCGGGCGAGGTGGCGATGGATGTCTCGCTCTCGCCAAACGCGAAGGCCACGCAGGTGAGGTCGAGCGCGTACGTGACGGCGGTCGCGCGGCGCTTCTCGCGCGATTTTCCGCACGCGCGCAACGGCGTCGCCATCGAGCTGCAGAGCAACCTGCCGACCTCCGCGGGGCTGAGCAGCTCTACGGCGCTCGTCGTGACGCTCGCGCTGGCGTTCGTCGACGCGAACGATCTCACGAACGACGACCGCTGGCGCGCGGCGGTGCCGACTCCGATGGCGTTTGCCGAATACGTCGCGGCGATCGAGACCGGCGAATCCTTTGGTGACTTCCCGCGCGATGGCGGCGTCGGCGTGCGCGGCGGTGCGCAGGATCACGTGGCCATCGTCTGCGCGGCGGAGGGAAGCGTGGGGCAGTTCCGCTATCTTCCCGCGCAGCTCGAGCGGAGGATCGCGTGGCCGGACGACCATGCGATCGCGATCGCGGTGAGCGGAGTGCACGCGACCAAGACGGGGAACGCGAAGGCGGCATACAACCGGCTGGCGGATGCGATGCGAGGGGCGATAGGAGATGGAAGATCGAAGATCGAAAATGCCGCTCCCGATGTCGCTGCGAGGCGCGCGCAGTTTTGTGAGGAGACGGAGGTGATCGTCCCCGGTGTTGGCGATGCGATCCGGGATCGCGACTGGAGCGCGCTCGGATCACTGGTCGACCGTTCGCAGTTGCTTGCCGAGTCAGTGCTGCGGAATCAGGTGCCGGAGACCATCCACCTTGCGCGTGCGGCGCGCGAACAGGGCGCGGTGGCGGCGTCGGCGTTCGGAGCGGGATTCGGAGGGGCGGTGTGGGCGATGGTTCCGCGCGCGGATGCCGACCGGTTTCTCGGGGCCTGGAGGGCGGACTATGAGCGGGCGTTCCCGATGAAGCGGTCGAGGGCGAAGTGGTCCCTCACCCGGCCGGCGGGTCCCGCACGGCGGGTGCGCTGAGATGAGCGCGGCGGTGTGAACAAGCCGCCCGTGAGACGTATCATGGCAGACGAGGCCACTTACGGCGATTTCTCCAGTCGTGCCGTAACCGTCGCGGATGGTTTGGCGCACATTACGCTGACGGTGTTCCTCCACGTCGCGTAGCCGGGAGCGACGATTGCGAGTTGGAACGTCCCGGTGCTGAGTCCGGTGAAATCGACCGGGTACTTGGAGACGTCCGATCCGACGGACAACACCGCTGTGTCGATGGGTGACACCAGCAAAGCCATCGTCGCGTTGGGAACCGGCGCGCCCGTCACGGCGTCTACCGCGGTGACCTCGACCGTGCCGTCATAATAGTAAACGTATACGTCGCAGCCCCGCACCCCATCGCAGCCCGCGATGGCAAGCATACCCGCGAGCGGCACGAACGAGAGCCATTTCATCACGACGACTTCCTCTGCCAGGGAGAGCGCTGGCGCGGCGTCGCGCAGGCGGGGCGGCAAACACTCTTGCCTCCAATACGTACCCAGCAAAGTCTGGATCGGTCACTTTCCAGTGGGGTCGATGGTCGCTAGTGCGCCATCGCCCCGCTAGCAGCACCTGGATCCCGGCCGCGAATACCGCGCCGTCAGCTGCTCGTCCAGAAACTCGGCCTCGCTCAACGGCGTGCACTCGGGATGATGCTCCCTGACATGCTTGAGATACACCGAATAGTCCGGCGCGCCGATCACGCGCCGGACTACGGCGTTCACGCGGGCGAGCAGGCCCACGTCCTCGGTCTTTGGTCCTCTGTCCCCGGTCATTCTTTCGCCTTGCTCCCCTTCGGCCCGATCGTCGTCTCGAACAGGTTGAAGATACGCCCGTACTCGTCCGTCCAGCTCGCGGGGCGCGTGAAGCCGTGGTTCTCCACGGGGTACGATGCCAGCCACCAGTTCGTCTTGCCGAGTTCGATCAACCGCTCCTCGAGCCGCACGATGTCCTGATAGTTGACGTTCGTGTCCACCATGCCGTGCAGCATCAGGAGCGGGTCCTCGAGGCCTTCGGCGTGGAAGATCGGCGACGACCGCTGGTACGCGATGCTGTCGTTCTGCGGCAGGTTGAGGATCTGGCCGGTGTACCCGTTGTTGTAGTGCGCCCAGTCGGTCACGCTCCGGATGGCGGCGCCGGCGCCGAAATACTTCGGCGCGGTGAAGAGCGCCATCAGCGTCATGAAGCCGCCGTAGCTCCCGCCGTACATACCAATGCGCTCCGGATGAATGCCGTATGTCTTGGTGAGATACTTCGAGCCGTCCACCTGGTCCTGGAGATCGCGGCCCCCCATGAACCGGTAGATCGCGGTGCGCCAGTCGCGCCCGTACCCCGCGCTCGCGCGGTAGTCGATGTCGAGCACGTAGTAGCCCTTCGACGCGAGGTACTGATTGAACATGTACTCGCGCGGATAGCCGTCCTTCCAGAAGTGCCCGACGTTGTGGAGATAGCCCGCGCCATGCACGAAGATCACCGCGGCGCCGTTCGGCTTGGCGCTCATGTCCTTCGGCTTGTAGATGTGCGCCGGAACCTTCACTCCATCCGACGCCGTGATCCAGATGATTTCCGGATCGAGCCACTTGTGCGAGAGCCACTCGGCGGTCGGCGACACGGTCATCTCCGCACCCTTTGCACCGGGCTTCGCGAGATAAATCTCCGGCGGATGGTTCACGAGCGAGAGCACGTCGGCCATCGACTGCTCGTCAGGCGCGAGCACGACCTGGTGCGCGCCCTCGCCGACGGTGAGCTTCGTCCGCGCGCCGCCGGCGACCGGCATTTTCCAGAGGTCGCGGTCGAACGGCGACACTTCGCTCGAATGGAAATAGAAGCTCTGCCTGTCGTTGGAGAGCTTCACGTCGTACACCTCGAACTTTCCGCTCGTGAGCGCCTTGCGATCGCTGCCGTCTGCCGCGGTCGACCAGAGCTGCGCCCACCCTGTGGCTTCGGAGCCGTAGTAGATGCGGCGGTCGTTGTCGTAGAAGCCAACGCACCCGCGCTCGCACGGCCCGCCGACCCACGCCGTGTCGCGCAGCGTCTCGACGATTTTCATCGTGCCCGTGGCGCCGTCGAGCACCGAGATTTCGCGGGTCTTGAAATTGTCCGCGTTGCCGATCACCAGCGCCGCGGTGCCCGCGTCGGTCCAGCCGGCGATCGCCGCATTCGCGGCGCTGGCGGCTTCGTCCGAAATTGGTTTGAGCCACCTCACATCGCCGCGCGGCAGCAGCTGGTAGCCGAGGCGGGTCGTGTTCTGCGCGTCGCCGACTTTCGTACGGTTGGGAATGTCCTCGGTGTAGCCGCTCGCGGTCACGTAGCTGGGAACATTCGCGGTGCGGGCGTCGGCAGGTGCCGTTGACGTCGTAAACAGCACGGCGCTTCCGTTCGGACTCACCGCGATGTTCGTGACGCGCTCGTTCGGGAGGAGGTTCACCGCCTTCGGCCCGTTCACCGGACGCTCGGCAGTCTCCACGCGCCGCACGGAATCCGCGCGGGCGATGTCGCGCACGGCGTCGAGCAGCTCGAGCTGGTCTGCCTCGAGTCGGCCCTTCTGCGTGTTGAGCGCGGGCC
>JBIOHR010000151.1:0-8568 GCA_044449085.1 Gemmatimonadales bacterium
CCGCCGGCCGCGGGACATTCAGAAGAGAAGTCAAACCTGTAACCGAACAACCTCAACAGGAGAAGCAAGAATGCGACACTTCGATTTGGAACTCGAGCGTTTGGAAGAGCGCATCGCCCCGGGCGGCGTGAGTGTTGGTGGCGTGTGCGGCGGCGGTGCTTCACAGCCGGCGACGCATCCCAACAGTCATCCTGCCTCGAAGCCGGCGAGTCACCCCGCGAGTCATGCTTCAAAGCCCGCGAGTCACCCCGCCAGCCACGGGTCAAAGCCCGCGAGTCACCCCGCCAGCCACGCATCAAAGGCCGCGAGTCACCACGCCAGCCACGCATCAAAGCCCGCGAGTCACCACGCCAGCCACGCATCAAAGCCCGCGAGTCACCAGGCCAGCCATGCGTCCAAGCCGGCGAGCCACACCAGCTACGCCTCGGTCGGCGCAGGCTGCAACTGATCGCCACCGCCATCAGGCGCGCGCAACGCACGGCGCGCCTGGTGGCCCCCAGTCGCCGTGCAAACCGCCCTCTCCTTCCCCGCGCTCCGCAGAGACCTCGCCGTCAGCCGGCAGGAAACGCCCGACGGCACCGTTCTCGTCATCAAGGACCCGGAATCACGCCGCTTCTTCCGGCTTGGTCCCGTTGAGTGTTTCATCGCGCAGCAGTTCGACGGGACGCGATCACTCGCCGACGTCCGCCGGATCGCCGAACAGCACTACGACACACCGCTCGACGACGGCGTGCTCCGCACGTTCGTCGGCAAGCTCGACGCCGGCGGACTCCTCGAGTCGAACAAACCGCGAGCGCCGCGGAAACCCGACCGGCGGCGCGTGCGCGGCAACCTCCTCTATCTGCGGCTGCCGCTGTTCGACCCGGACAAGCTCATGACCTGGCTCGAACGCGAGGTGCGCTTCCTCTACTCGGCGCCGGCCCTCAAGGTGGGCGCTGTCCTCATAGCGGCCGCGCTCATGGTGACCGCAGCGAACGGACCCCAGATCGCGCGAGACTTGCTGAATCTCTACGCGCTCGCCGTGGTGCCCTTCGTCATCCTGCTCGCGCTCATCGTGGTCTCGGCACACGAGTTCGCGCACGGCGTCACGTGCAAGCACTTCGGCGGCGAGGTGCATGAAGTCGGCTTCATGCTCGTGTACTTCCAGCCGTTCTTCTACTGCAACGTCAGCGACGCATGGCTGTTTCCGGAAAAAGCGAAACGCCTTTGGGTCGGTTTCGCCGGCCTCTACTTCGAGTTCGTCGTGTGGGCGCTCGCGACGCTCATGTGGGCCATCACGGAGTCGGGCACGTGGGTGAGCTATGCCGCCCTGACGGTGATGGCCATTTCGGGACTCAAGAGCGTGTTCGACCTCAATCCGTTCATCAAACTCGACGGCTACTACATCCTCAGCGACTGGCTCGACATACCGAACCTTCGCCGCCGAGCGTTCCGGTATGTCGGCGACGGCATCAGACGCGTGCTTGGCCTCGGCGACGGCGCGGCCGCGTCCGTCACCCCGCGCGAACGGAATGTGCTCCTCGGATACGGGCTCATCGCGACCGTGAGTTCGTTTGTCCTGCTCGCCGTTGGCCTCCAGAAGGCCGGCAGTGTCCTGCTCGACCACCACCAGGCAGCCGCGCTGATCCTGCTCGTGGGATATGCGGCGATGCGGCTCGCACGACGACTGAAACGGCTGTTCATGCGACCGCGCACCACGGCGGCGCACAGCACCTCGGTGGCCGCTCCAGCGGCGCCAGCCGCCGTCGCCGCGCCCGCCGAGAAGGCATCCTCGAAAGCACCGCCGTCGCGGAGACGGTGGCGGGGCGCATGGACCCGCCGCCTCCTGTGGTTCGCGGTCGCCGCGGGCGCGGTGACGTACACGCTCATCGGGCGCACCGTGCTGCGCGTGTCCGGACCATTCACCGTGCTCCCCGAACACAACGCAGATGTCCGCTCCGAAGTGGAGGGCATCATCCAGACCGTGATGGTCGACGAGAACTCGCGCGTCCGTGCCGGCGACGTGATCGCACGCCTCTCCGACAAGGACCTCCGCGCCGAGCTCGCCAAGACCGAGGCGAGCATCCGCGAGACGACGGCCACGCTGCGGAAGCAGGAGGCCGGGCCCACGGACGACGAAATCAGTCTCGCCAAAGCCGACGTCGCCAAAACGGACGACGCCGCGAAGTTCGCTGCCGGGAAGGTCTCGAGGCTCAAGAGCATCCACGACCTGCACATGATGTCCGATCAGGAGTACGACGATGCCCAGTCACAGGCGCTCGCGGCCACGCACGATCACGCCGCCGCCGCCGACAGGCTCGCGGTGCTGCTGCACGGCACGCGCACGGAGGATCTCGACGCAACGCGCGCGCAGATCGACGGCCTCGAGACGCAGCGGCACCTCACGGAAATGCAGCTGCACATGCTTGATGTCCGCAGTCCATCCACCGGAGTCATTGCGACGCCGTCGCGCGAACTGCACGCGCTGCGCGGCCAGCACGTCAACAAGGGTGACCTGATTGCGAAGGTCTATGAGGTGCGCACGGTCACCGCGCAGATATCGGTGGCGGAAAAGGAGCTTGCCGACGTGCGCCCGGGAGAGGCGGTGCTCCTCCGCTCGCGCGCCTACCCCAACGAAGTCTTCCGTGGAACGATCTCCGCAATTGCCACGGCCGCGGAGGGAATGTCGAGCAATACGAGCGAAGTCTCGGGCTCGAAGAGTCCCGCGGCCACGCCCGTCGCGGGAAACACGTTCTCGGTAACGACTGAGATCGAAAACGATGCTGGACTGCTGAAGCCGGGAATGACGGGAATGGCAAAGATCACGGTGGGCGAGCGGCGCATCAGGGATGTGATCGCGCGCCGCCTCGCGCGGACATTCAAGGTCGAACTGTGGTCGTGGTGGTAGATCCTCACCTCAACAGGACGAGAACGAACGATGACCACGTCATTGATGGAGGCGGCTCCGCCGGACCCCGAGTTCAGCACCGACGCGGCGGCGCCCACGAGCACCGACGAGAACCTCTACCTGATCGGCCGTCCGCCGCTCAAGGGTTACATGCGGTTCGTGAGTTCGCACGCCGTCGAGCCGCCCCCCGATGAGGTGCTGTCCCGGCGGTGGCACGCGGCCCGCGATGTCGTCGCGCGCCTCGAACAAGACGAGGCGGGCATCGCAAACGATCCTCCGATCGCGAAACTCGGCCCCGAATACCGCCAGCTTCTGACGGCGTTCGTCCGCGATCCGCTGGTGAAGAACGGGTTCAACACCGTCCCGACCCAGGTCGCGATGATCGATCTCGACCGGCTGGTCGTGTATCAGGAGCGCGTCGACATTACATTCGCGCGGGAGCTCGAGAGGCGTCTTGGTCCCGCGCCGGCCGATGACCTGGTATTCCGCACCTGCCTTCCGTTCGACCATCCCCTGCCACCGGCGAAATGGGCGCGAATGCACGGTGACAAGTTCGTGTTTCTTTCGCCGTCGAACGACCTGAGATATCTCGAGTCGATGCGTCTGGAACCGCGCGACGTTACCGGCTACGCGGCTTCGGGCAGCCTGGTCGGAGTGGTGGGCGTCGGCGTTGGCTTCGGCTCGAATTTCATGAACGCAATCTACGCCGAAAATCGCCTCATCCTGAACAACGGAAGCCATCGGGCCTACGTGCTGCGACGGATGGGAATCAGACATGTCCCGTGCATCATCCAGCATTGCGCGAATCGTGAGGAGCTGTCGCTGGTGGCCTGTTCGCAGGTGCGGCGGGATCTGCCGCTCTACCTGAACCATGCGCGGCCGCCGATGCTGCGCGACTACCTCGACCCCAGGCTGCACGACGTGATCACCGTCCGGCGGCGCATGCGGCAAGTGACCGTTTCCTTCCACGTCGACGAGGACTTCATTCCGGCGATGTAGCCGATGCGCGGCACCGCTCCACTCGACGGGCGGTTGCTACGGCTTCGACACGTCTCGATACGTCAACGCCTCGAGCGCCGCGGACTCACCCACATCGTCGCGCCCGTCGAGGTCCGCGATGGTTCGCGCCACGCGCAGCGCGCGATGATACCCGCGCGCGCTGAGGGCGAGGCGCTCTGACGCGTTCTCCAGCGTCGCACGCGCGTCAGACGTGATGCCGCCGTGCGCCAGCAGC
The DNA here is from genome assembly GCA_044449085.1 of Gemmatimonadales bacterium. Lineage (GTDB taxonomy): Bacteria > Gemmatimonadota > Gemmatimonadetes > Gemmatimonadales > Gemmatimonadaceae > Fen-1231. Next base: position 4,122 of record JBIOHR010000151.1, read on the forward strand.
CATCGTCCGGCGACCTCCGCATTCGTGCGGACCTGTTCGACTTTCGCGTACCGCTCGCGCTGACGCGCGCGGGCGGCCGCGACCCGGGCGCGGATGAACTCCGAGCGCTCCTCGCGGTTCTCCGCGCCGAGCGCCGCGATCGACACGGCGCCGACGTGCGCGCGCAGGTCGATGCGATCGGCGAGCGGCCCCGAGAGGCGTGATGCGTAGCGCTCCATGTCGGCGACGCTGCACGTGCACGACGCGCCGGCCTCGCCCGCGCGTCCGCACGGGCACGGGTTACAGGCACCAACCAGTTGAAACCGCGCCGGGAACGCCACGGCCTGCGCAGCCCGAGCGATGACCACTCGCCCATCTTCGAGCGGCTGGCGCATGGCATCGAGCACGTGGCGCGGAAGCTCGAGCAGTTCGTCGAGAAACAGCACGCCACGGTGCGCGAGACTCACCTCGCCGGGCCTGGGCCCCGCCCCGCCGCCGATCAGCCCCGCGGTGGAGATGGTGTGATGCGGCGCGCGAAAAGGCGGCGTCCGCGAGGGATATGTGCCCGGCGGAAGAAGTCCGCCCACCGAATGCACGGCGACGACCTCGAGCAATTCGGATTCGTCCAGTTCCGGCAGAATTCCCGGCAGGCGGCGCGCGAGCATCGTCTTGCCGGTGCCCGGGGGGCCCGTGAGCATCACGTTGTGCGACCCCGCGGCGGCTATTTCCAGCGCGCGCTTTGCCGCGGGCTGGCCGATCACATCCGCGAAGTCCGGCGCATTGTCACTCGCGTGGAGACGAGCAGCGATTTCTGGAACCGGCGGAAGGATGTTTCGCCGCAGCGATTCCACCAGCGCGCGCAGCGTGGGCGCGCTCGACAGCCGCGCGCTCGTGACCAAGCCCGCCTCGACGGTATTCCCTTCCGGCAGCACGAGCGCCCGCACCGCGCCACATGCCGCCGCGCGCGCGAGCGGCAGCGCACCGCGAATTGGGCGGATGGAACCGTCGAGGCCCAGCTCGCCCACCACGAGGAGGCCGTGGAGCGCCGGCAGCTTCAGTTCGCCGATCGCGGCAAGCAGCGCGAGCGCGATCGGGAGGTCGAACGCGGTGCCGTCCTTGCGCACGTCCGCCGGGGAGAGGTTCACCGTCACGCGCCGCGACGGCAGCGCAAACCCCGAGTTCGCGATCGCCGCCGTGACGCGCTCGCGCGCCTCCTTCACCGCGCTGCTCGCGAGCCCGACGATCGTCCACGCGGGCAGCCCCGCCGCGACGTCGACTTCGACGGTCACGTCGTACGCTTCGATCCCGAGCACTGCAGCGGAACGGACGGCGGCGAGCATTGCGCATGATGGCACGCGGGTCGACCAGGACCGTCACCAGAACGCCGCAGTTGTCATCGACTTCGCGCGCGCGACTGGCGCCCGCGCATGGAACCGGCCCACATTTGCGCACCGACCGCTGGCTGAGACCCCCAACGGGCTCCGCTGCTCGCTCAGCCGGCACTACACACGAGAGGAACTCAATGTCCGATCCGCTTCAGCTCACGCTCCGCGTGATTCACGTTTTCGGCGGCATATTCTGGGCGGGCTCCGTGTTTTTCCTGCTGCGGTTCCTCATGCCCGCCATCGCAGGGAGCGGGTCCGGCGGGCAGGCCGTGCAGCAGCAACTGATGACGAAACAGAAGCTCGGCGTGTTCATTCCGCTCGCCGCCCTGCTCACGGTGCTCTCCGGCCTCGGGATGTACGCGCGCAATGTCGTGGGGAGTTCGGGTGTGTGGGTCCACTCGCGCCCGGGGGTGACCTACGGCGTCGGCGGGCTCGCCGCGATCATCGCTTTGGTCATCGGCGCGACGATCATCGGGCCAAGCCTCGAGAAGATCGTGAAGATCCAGCTTGCCGCCCAGACCAGCGGTCGCGCGCTCACCGCGGACGAGGCGGCCACGGTAGCGCGCATGGGAGCGCGGTCTGCGGGCGGTACGAGGGTCGTGGCGCGGCTGCTGGTGATCACCGTCGCGGCAATGGCCATCGGACGGTACGTATAGCGGGGATGCGCGGTGCGGAATCCGGAATTTCCGTGACTGGAGCGAGCGCCGCCAATGCAGTATGTTCGACCGCGTCGCTCACCTCCCTCAACGTCTCATGCGCCGTTGCGTGATTTGGCTGTCGATCGCAATCGCCGGGAGCGCGCTCCATGCGCAGACGCCCGAGGCCGCCGTGTCTCCGCCGGTCCCGACGACCATTCCGCACGTCCAGCAGCCAGCAGACCCCATCGACTCCGGCTTCGCCCGCTGGCGGCGTACCCCGCTCCCGCGCCACGACGACATCCCCGCGGCGTGGACGCTGCGCGCCGGCGACTGGGATTTTCTCATCGCCACGCCGCGCGCAATGGACGCGATGGATACGAGCCGCATCGTCGATCGCACGCTTGAGACCTGCCGGCGTCCGCTGAACGTTTCCGAGCAGGACTTGGAGCACGTCGCCGCCGCGCGCCCGTGGGCGGCGTTCGACTCGGCAACGAATGATCGACCGGCGCTCGTCATCTCGATCATGCCGGTGCTGCATGGATCCACCGAATGCGGCTTCAGCGAGCTCGGCCGCCCACCGATGATCCGCCGGGGGGTGCGCTTCGTCACGGCGTACACGTACGACGCGGGCCGCGACCCCCGGAGCGCTGTGCTCCTCTCGCGCCTGCGCATCGTGCGGCCCACCATGCTTGCGCGCGCACCGGTCATCGTGATGAGCCGCGTCCTGATGTCGAGCAACCCGACCGATCAGCTCCGACTGTACATCCCGTACGACGCGATCGCGCCAGACGCCGCTGGCGACATGCCCGAAACGGAACTGCAGATCTGGTCGAAGGCCGGCGGACCGCCCGCGCACATTCCGTTGCCGGGCGCCATCATACGTGCCGTATGGTGGGATTACCTTCGCTGGCGGGCGGCGCGACTCCCGGCGCGCGACGCCGACGAGGCGACCACTGCGCTCGAAAGACTTGCCGACCGTACGCTCGCGGTCGACGACCGCCGCGTCACGTTGCTCTCCCTCGCCGCCACTTTTCAGGCTGATGGCGACGCACCCGCGGCGGCGTTGGTCGCCAGCGAACTCACCGGAATCGATCCGTGCGCGTTGAGCGGGATCGACACGCCGCGTGGCGGAAGGGACGCAGGGGACGCAGGGGACGCGACGGCGCGCATGCGCAGCGTGGCCGCCGTGCTCGACCGGACGCGCCCCGTCGCGCGCTGCACGTCGTACCGGCCAGGCGCGACCTTGCTCCGCGGCCTGCTGATTCCCGGCTACGGCCAGTACCGCACGTGGTCGCGCGCGGTGGGCGCCGCCACCGCCGTGCTCACCACGGCGGGCGCCATCACCGCGGTCACGTTCGTGAACTCGGCGAATAGTTCATACGCAAAGTATGTGGCGACACAGAATGGCTTCGCGCTCTACTTGCGCGCCTCGGCCAAGCGCGACCGCGCCAACGCGCGGTCGCTGGCGACCGCCGCCGCCGCGCTCTGGATCGCGAGCGCCGTCGAGGGCGAGGTGCACGAGCGGTTGCACGCCGCTCGCGTCGCAGCGGAAAACGAATTCTGGCTCCGACCCGGCGTGACAGCGCCTGCCACCCCACGAGGATCCGGCGCGGCGGTCCTGGCCGGCTTCACGGTCCGATTCCGGTGACGCGCCTGGACACCACCCGTGGGGCGCGGTCGTCCTGTGCGGGAGTCCGGCGCGTGAGCGCCCGTCGCCTCTCCGCGGCGGCTTTCGTCGCATTCGTCGTTCTCGCCGCTTGCGGCGATCCCTACGGAGCGACAAACCCGTACGACCCCGACACGCCGGTCACCTTCACGTTCACCGGTCCCGACACGCTGTTCAGCCTCGGCGAGTCCGCGCAGTACACGGTACAGACGATTCCCGCGTTTTCCGACACCGCGTTCATATGGGAGGTCGACACCGTCACGATATTCAGGCCGGGAATCGGCAATGCCGTCGTGGACGGTCGGACGGTCCTCCTTCCTGGCGCGCCGGGATCGTTCACGTCGCTGGCGCCACCGCTCGAACCTGCGACAACCACCGTCGCAGTGGCCGTGCTCGTCGGCAGCGTGGACACGACGGAGCAGATCTTCATCCCACCCAACTTCGTCACGGTGCATACGATCGAACCGAGGCACGTCGGCTACAAGGACATCGTCCTGACGCAGCGGGTCACGCGGATCCAGTTGCGCTGTCCGGCCGCGCATGCGTGCGACACGCTCACGGCCGGCGCCACCTGGTCGGTGTGGGCCGACGGCTTCGACGCGCGCAGCAACCAGATCGTCGCGCTGACTGACGCGAGCGTGAACCCGCTCGCCGGGACGCCCATCGTGACGTATGTGGTGCGTGATACGACAATCGCGAGCGCATCGCCGGTGGGCGTTCGGGTGGCTGCGGTCACGGCGCTGAAGTCCGGGACGACCTGGATCGTCGCGACGCGCGGA
>JBIOHR010000152.1:0-8337 GCA_044449085.1 Gemmatimonadales bacterium
CGTGTTCGACGAGCAGCATCTCGCGGGAGTTCTGCTGGATCGCGCGCGCGACGCCCTGGCCATGCTGGCGCCCAGGGCGCAGCGTGCGAAGGATGAGCAGGTCGAGCGTGCCCTGGAGCAGTGCGCGACGGTCGGAGTCATTTTGGGTGGACATGCTACCCATAGTACGGCGCTTTGGGTAGCCTGTCAACAGGAGCGCCGCGGCCTGCACCGTACGCGGCTCCTGCATAATCTTCGGAACGGCAACGAATGTCAGAAACAGGGCGACAAGGCCCGTGATGATACGTCCGGTCCACACTTCGTCCTCTCGAGACCGTGCTGCTGCAGTGACTGTGTGCGTGGGTGTCGCCTCACGCGGTGCGGGACGAAGGTGATACACCAAACGGGAGGTTGGCGATGGCTGACCGCGAACAACAAGCGGTGAAGGGAAGACGGTTCGTCGAACTGCACGGCGGCCCCGGCGCGTTCATCATCCCGAATCCATGGGACGCCGGCACCGCGCGCATCCTCGAGAGCATGGGCTTCGATGCGCTCACCACCACCAGCGCCGGCCTCGCCTACGCGCTCGGCAAGCGCGACGGCACCGGCGCGGTCACTCGCGACGAGACGATTGCAAACGCGAAAGCGATCGCCGACGCCACCACTCTTCCCGTTGCGGCCGACCTCGAGAACGGCTTTGGCGATTCGCCCGAAGCCGCTGCCGAGACAATCCGGCTCGCTGGCGAAATCGCGGGGCTCGTCGGTGGCTCGATCGAAGACTCGAGCGGGAACCCGCGGCGTCCGATCTACGACTTCGCTCACGCTGCCGAGCGCATCGCCGCCGCGGTCGAAGCAGCGCGTGCGTTCGCCTATCCATTTGTGCTCGTCGCGCGCGCCGAGAACTTTCTCCACGGCCGCCCCGATCTCGACGACACGATCCGGCGCCTGCAGGCGTTCGAAGCCGCGGGCGCCGACGCGCTTTACGCGCCTGGCCTGACGAAGGCCGACGACATCCGGCTCGTGTGCGAGTCAGTAACGAAGCCGGTGAACGTCGTGATGGGACTGCGCAGCGGCGGATTCTCCGTGGCGGAACTCGCGGCCATGGGAGTACGCAGAATCAGCGTTGGGTCAGCGCTGAGCCGCGCGGCGCTCACGGGCTTCATGAGCGCTGCGCGTGAAATGAAAGAGCACGGCACGTTCACCTTCGCAGAGCGCGCAATTCCGTACACGGACGTAAACAACTTGATGGGCGAGCGCTTCGAGTCCAGCTGAGCGTCGCACTGCCCGCGACCACGTTCCTCGCGCGCGCCGCGGGCCAGCTGCGTTTACTGGCATGAGTATGCGAGAGAGTACGTCGCATGTTTCCCCGTGGATTTTACCACGTAACTGACTTGGTATATCGCATTCCACGGCGTTCGCGTCCCTGATGCTGACGGACCAAACAATCCCCAGTACGGTTCGTAAAAGTTGTAGTCCGGCAAGACGAGAGTATCACCTGCTGCGAGCGTGGGCGGACCGCCGATATAGTTGATAGGAACCGACTGGTAGTTCGGGGAGACGGTCACCCATCCGGCATATCCGTAGTCTGGGGAAACGGACGGCCACGCGACGCTGGCGGCCACGAATATGTTCGACATCGCTCCACCGATTGCGGTCAGCTGCGGCGCCTTGCACTCAAGCGATGTCCAGAACATTCCCGGGAATACGTTGGGATCCGTACCTGGTGGGCCGAGATAGTCCTGCTGCATTTGCACGCCGAAGTCGGACGTGGACAGCAGCTTCGGATATGTAAGCAGATCGGCGCGATTCGGAACCGCGACACTCGGCAGCGGTGAATTGCTCAGCGTCACGCCGAACAGGCCGCTGGCAGACGCGGGCCGCTGGGGGAACCCAGTAAATCCGACAGTTACATCGGCGTCTGATACGTTCGCCATCCTCCCGGTGGTCCCCGAGTAGTAGACGAGGCGGCCTGTCAGGTGCAGTTGCTGCACGGTGCCAATTACGCCGCTTACGACAGACAGGACGGCGGACACCGTCAATCCCGGTGATGGAAGATTCAAGGCGTGCGTAGCGGTAAATGGCAGATCGCAGTTGCCAAAGCAGGTCGAGTCCGCCGGCGCTGCACCCTCAGTGATGCTTTCGATAACGGAGATCGAACCGGACCCTCCGGAGTCGAGGGATGAGCTCGTCTGAACCATCACCGTCACCGCTGCCGCGTTCGCTACGAAGGCATTGCTTGCCGCCGCGAGAAGATTGCAGCACATGTAGCTCGCGGTGAATGTAGGGGCGACGTTCAGCTGCGCGGCCGCGCGCGCCGGCTGTTCCCTCAGGCGCACCGCGCCGCCGCCCACGCGGCCACGCCTCGCGGCAATCGACGGTGACGAAACTGTCTGCTCGAACGCATCCACCGCGATCACCGCGAATTGTGCCGCCAGCTGCGCCCAGTCGGCGTTCAAGGGAAGCGGCGCCGCCGTAGCTGTCGCCTGGATGGTTGCTGGGGCCAGTCCTGGCGATGTCGCGGTCAACGTCTGCGTCGGCGACGCGTCGCTGAGAAGCCAGTCGTCGTTTGGTCGGACGATTCTGCCCGCTACGCCGCTGTTGCTAACGACCTCGCTTCCGGCGCAGCAGCCGCCGGAAAAGGATCCACCGCCGGCGGAAACTGAAAAGCGGACGTCTGTGCCCGAGAAGAGAGCCGGGTTGCCGAGGCGGTCGATCGCCGTGACAGTCGGCCGGACCGCCACGGGAAGGAAAAAGAATCCGGCTTGGCCGTTGCCGGTCGTGACCTTGAGTGCTGTCGGCGCACCGGGCAGGGCTGTCGCCGAAAACTTGACCGCTGGGAGCGTCCCGCTCGTGGCTACGAGGCCGTCGCTGCCTGTGCCCGCCGTCGTGCCGAGCGTCCAGTTGGCGGTGGCCACGCCCGTCTCATCGGTGGTGGTCTTTGCGGGGCTCACCGATCCACTGCCCGCCGTCACGGCGAACGAGACCGGTACCCCGCGGGTGTCCGAGCCAGTGACCTGCACAGTCACCGTCACCGTGGCGCCAATGGTGTCGGTCACGCGCATGCCCCTAACCGAAACAATCGACGAGGCCGCGTGCAAGCCGGTGCTGTCCTTGCATGACGTGAGCAGCGCGACGAGCAGCACTGTCGCCAGCACCCGCCTGCCGCTGGGCGGTTGCCTGCGATTAGGGTTGCAGGCGCGAACAGCGTCTACTTGCATGAGTACGCGAGCGAGTACATCGCTTTCTGACCTGTGGACTTTACCGTGTAGCTGACTTGGTATATCACGTTCCACGGCGTTCGCGTCCCCGACGCCTGGGCACCCAGGTATCCCCAGAGCACATCGGCTTGAACTTCATTTGCATCGCCGCTTTCCAAGTGGAGGCTTTGACCTGCGGCGAGATCGACTTGGGTGGGCATGGGGAGTGGGATCGGCACGTAGTCCGGGGAGATGCTCGGCCACACCACACTGCCCGTTACCGTCACGTTCGACATGTCACCCCCGGTCGCGGTCAACCACGGCCCAGGGCAGAAGAGATCTGTCCAGAACAGTCCAGTTGGCGTGAAGTTGGTCGTGCCTGGCGGGCCGAAATAGTCGTACTGCTCCTGCACGCCAACAGCCGTGGTGGACATCAGGCTGGGATACGCTGGCAAGTCCGCGCGATTGGGAGCCGCGACGTTCGGCAGCGCTAAGCTGCTCAGCGCGACGCCGAATTGGCCGGTCGGCGACACCGGTTGTCGCGGGAAATCATTATATGCCAGCGTTACATCCGCGCTCGACGCGTGTGACGACCCACTCGCGCCCGAGTAGTAGTCGACGCTGCCCGTCAGGTGCAGCTGCTGCACGGCGCCGACGACGCCGTTTACGACGGAGACGACGGCGGACACCGTCAATCCCGGTGAGGGAAGTGCGAGCGCGTGCGTTGCGGTAAATGGCAGGTCGCAGTTGACGATACAGGTCGCGTTCGTCGGAGCTACAGCCTCGGTGATGGTCTCGGTCAAGGCGATCGAACCGGACCCGCCGGCGTCGAGGGTCGTGGTCGTCTGGGTTGCCACGTTCACCGCACCAACGCTGCGCGCGAAAACGGTGGTCCCCGTCGCGAAGGGATTGCAGCACACGTAGCTCGCGGTGGATGTCGGGGCGATGTTCAGCTGCGCGGCGGCCCGCGCCGGTTGCTGCCGCGACGACAGCATGCCACCTCCGACGCGGCCAAGCTTCGCGGCAACCGATGGCGATGCCGTGGCCTGTTCGAATGCATCGACGGCAATCGCGGCGAATTGCGCTGCAACTTGCGCCCAATCCGCGCCGGAGGGTAGGGGCGCCGCTGTGGCCGTCGCTCGGATGGTAACCGGGGCTAGTCCCGGCGCTGTCGCGGTCAAGGTTTGGGTCGTCGACGCATTGCCGAGAAGCCAGTCATCGGTCGGTTGAACTTGTATCGGATAGTTGCTATCCGGACTCGCGCCGGCGGTACAGCAGCCGCCGGAGAACGATCCCCCACCGTTGGAAACCGCGAACTTGATGCCCGTGGCAGAGAAGAGAACCGCGTTGCCGAAGCGGTCGATCTCCGTCACGGTCGGTCGGACGGGGACGGCGAGGGAAAAAAACCCGACTTGGCTGTCGCCGCTCGAGACCTTGAGTGCGGCGGCCGCACCGGCTTGGGTCGTGGCAAAAAAAACGATGGCAGGGAAAGGTTCGCTCGCGGCGATGACCTCGTCGCAGCATGAGCCAGCTATTGTACTGAGCGTCCAGAGGGTATTGGCCGTGCCTGCCTCATCAGTCAACATCGCGGTGTGGCTTATCGATCCACCGCTGGCCTTTAGCGAGAACGACACCGGGACGCCACTTACGGGCTTGCCGTCCGCGGCGGCTACCACCACGCTCAGTAGCACCGTAGCGCCAACGGTGTCGATCACGTCCTTGCCTCCAATCGCAACCATCGACGTTGCTACCGAGGCCACTTTCGGGGCGGCCGCCGCAGCTGGAGCAGTGCTCTCCTTGCAAGATGCAAGCAGTGCAATGAGCAGCACGGTCCAACGCACCCTCCGGCCACGGTGCGCGTGTTCGCGTTCGACGGTCAGTTCCACGTGAATCTCCGGTGAGAAACAGGGCTCGCATCCCGTGCGAGCGGCGGCGCTGACGAGCAGTCGCTCGTGCGATATCGAGCCAACATCGGCGCCCGCCATCGGCTGGGGATCGTCTGATCGTCGTTTGCCATCACTCACCGTTTCGATCATACTCTGCGGGCGATGACGCGACCCCGACCCACGCTGACCTTGCGCCTCTTCGGAGGGCTCTCGCTCGCTGACGAGACGGGACCGGTCACCGGACGCGCTGCCCAGCGCAGGCGGCTCGCGCTCCTGGCGATCCTCGCTGCCGCCCGCGGCAGACCCGTGTCGCGCGACAAGCTCGTGGCGTTCCTCTGGCCGGAAGCCAGCGGCGACCGTGCCCGGCACCTGCTCGCCGATTCGCTCTACGTCATCCGCGGTGAACTTGGCGACGACGTCATCCGCGCGGCCGGAAGCGACCTTGCCCTCGACCGCTCGCACATTTCGAGTGACACGATGGAGTTCGCCGACGCGCTCGAGGCCGGCGACCGCGGTCGCGCCGTGGCGATTTACGCGAACGGCGGCCCATTTCTCGACGGCGTGTTCGTGACTGATTCCGGCGAGTTCGATCAGTGGGTGGACTCGACGCGCTCCGGGCTCACCGAGGACTATCGTCGCGCGCTGAGGGAACTGGCGAACGCAGCAACCGACAGTGGTGATCATGCCGCAGCGATCGACTGGTGGCGACGACTCGCTGCCGATGACAGGCTCAACTCGCGCGTTGCGCTTGGGCTAATGCGCGCGCTCGCCGCAGGAGGAGATCGCGCCGGGGCGCTCGACTTCGCCCGCGCGCACGCGGACGTTGTGCGCGCGGAACTCGAGTCGGCGCCCGATGCCGCGGTCGTCACGTTCGAAGTGGAGCTTCGCGCGTTGCAGGCGGAGGTCCAAGTGCCGCCGCCGGACGTCGACTCTGTTCGTTTTATAGACTCTCCGCCGTCGTCTGCGCCGGCACGGAAACCACGGAGCCGCCGCGGCTTTCTCGCTGCCGCGGTGATTCTGACGCTGGCAGTCGTTGGCTATGGTTTGGCGCGACCGTCAGGCGCAACGCCCGGCGCCGGTCTCGCTGGCGCCCGCATGGCACGGCCGACAGAACAGCAGAATCGCAGCCCCAATCCGGAAGCGTTCGCGCTGTACCTGAAGGGCAGCGACCAGCGGCTGATGCGGTCCGACAGTACCGTTCGGATCGCGGTGGACTACTTCAACCGAGCGGTCGCCGCGGACTCGAGTTTCGTTGCCGCGTACGCAGGGTTGGCGCGTTCCTATTCCGCCGAGTGCCAGGGGAGTTGGCCGCTGCCCCAGCGCCGCAGCGCATGCGATAGCGCTGCGATGGCGGCCACACGGGCGATCGTGCTCGACTCAACGCTCGCCGACGGGTACGTCGAGCTCTCGTATGCGCGAGGGATGCTTCTCGACATTCCGGGCGCGCTCGCCGCTGCGGAACGTGCGGTTCGAGTCGACCCCAACCATGGGGAAGCGCACCAGTTCCTGGGCGTCGCTTACGAGTGGTTCGGCAGGACAGACGAGGCATTGGCCGAGGCGCGTCACGCGCTCGACCTGGATCCGCTTTCGGTGAGCGCCATCGCGGAAGTCGGGCGCGCACTTTTTTATGCCGGTCACGACGACGAGGCGCTCGCATCGCTCGCGCCGCTGCGCTCGGTGCGTCCGCCTGTGCGCCGCGTGCGGACGATCGTCGGGCTGATCTACGCTAAGAAGAGGATGTGGCGTGAAGCGATGGCGGAATTCGGCGGGCCCGCGCCGCCGGGCGGCATTGGCCATCCTGGCCTCGTCGGTCGCGCGCTTGCTGAGTCCGGCCGTCGCACCGAAGCTGAGGCGATCGTGACGAAGCTCAAGACGCAGTGGTCCAGCGGGAACGCCAAGGCGTTCGAAGTTGCCATGGTTTACGTGGGCCTGGGTGACTTCGACAGCGCGTTCGCGTGGATCGACAAGTCGATCGACGACTTCTCGCTTCGCGTCGACATCATGGATCCAACATTCGAAGAGTTCCGCAAGGATTCGCGGTTCGCACACGTCAAGGAACGGCTGCAGATCGCCAGCCGCTAGCGCGACCGAGCGCGCGAGCCTGACGCGACGCGCTGGAATCGCGGCCGGCCGGGTTCACCCGCCTGCCGCGAGGTATTTCGCGATGTTCTTCATCTGGCTCGTCCAGCCGCTCGTGTTCATCTCGAACGCCTTCACACGGCGCGACACCGGGATCTTGTCGAATCCGGACTCGACAACCTTCAGGAGTGTCCCGCCGTCGACCGCCTCGAGGGTGAACTCGACGAGGGTCATCGGCTCCATGGAGTAGTCGACGTTCGGGTCGATCGCGTATGGGTGCCAGCGGAACGAGAAGCGGCTCTCCGGCACGATCGCGTCAATGGCAAACTCCATTGTCAGGTGCTCGTAGCCCTTGATTGTGAGAGTGCCCTTGATGGGCGCGCCCGCCTTGAACGGCTCGTCAAACTTCACGCCGAACCATTCGCCGAACTGCCTCGACTCCGTGAGCGCGCGCCAGACGCGGCCGCGCGGGGTCGGCAACTGAATGTGTTGTTCGATCCGATCCGTGCTCTTCTGGTCTGACATGTGCTTCACTCCTTCTCGGGATGGCGAAGGAACGCTTCCAGCGCGGCGAGGCGCTTGGTCCACAAGCGTTCGTACGAGCGGAGCCAGTCATCGGCCTCCGCGAGGGGCTGAGGATTGATCTGACAGAAATGCGTCCGGCCGCGCACCGTGCGCTTGACGAGCCCGGCCTGCTCCAGCGTCTTGATGTGCTTCGACGCAGCCGCGAGCGACATCCTGAACGGCCCGGCGAGTTCGCCTACGGTGTATTCCCGGCGGGACAGGCGCTCGAGCATCGCGCGCCGTGTGGGGTCGCCGAGGGCGCGGAAGACGCGGTCGAGGCCTCTGGATTGCATAACCATATGGTTGAATATAATGCGGCGCGCACAATAGTCAACTGAAAAGTTGAATGAGAACCATGGCAGCGGAGGGCGAACGGCACGGAGGACTGCGAGGAGCAAGGGGGACTGCGAGGAGCAAGGGGGACTGCGAGGAGCAAGGGGGACTGCCCGTTCCTGTATTGTCCTCGGTCATCGCCCTACTGTCACACCATCCGGATCAGAATCCCCTGCACAATCACCAGTCCAAACCAGGCGATGATCGGCGTGATGTCGATCATCGCAATCATCGGAATCACCCTCCGCAGCGGCTTGAGCATCGGCTCCGTGATCGCGTACGACCACCGCCACCACCAC
>JBIOHR010000153.1:0-8167 GCA_044449085.1 Gemmatimonadales bacterium
CCGGCGGGCTGGGTGGGGGGGGGGGGGGGGGGGGCGGGCGGGCTGTCCCCCCCACCCCCCCCCCCCGGACCCCGCATCCCGCATCAAGTGGCACCACCCGTCATATTTGGAGGCAAGCAATTCAGTCACACACCACTCAAAGGATCCCACGTATGTCCGCCTACGGCGCCGCCCAGCTCGCCAGCTCCTTTCGTACTGTCCGCGCGAACACCGTCCAGATCGCCGAGGACATTCCCGAGTCCAAGTACGACTTCGTTGCCGCCCCGGGTACGCAATCGGTCGGCGCGCTTCTCAAGCACATCGCGTTCGGCCCGACGCTCTATGAGGACATGCACCGGCACAAGCGCGTGACCACGCTGCAGGGCTACGATTTTCAGGCCGTCGTCGGCAAGGCGCGCGCAGAGGAGGCCAAGCCGCGCTCGAAGGCCGAGATCGTCGCGCTCCTCAAGAGCGAAGGCGAGCGCTTTGCGGCATGGCTCGAGTCGCTGACGCCCGAGTTCCTCTCGGAGACCGTCACCGATCCCACCGGGCAGCACTCGCAGTCGCGGCTCACGAGCCTCCACAGTCCCAAAGAGCACGAGATGCATCACCGCGGCCAGTTGATGCTGATCGAGCGCATCCTGGGAATCGTGCCCCACCTCACGCGGGCGCGCGAGGACCGGATGCGTCAGCAGGCGGCGGCTACGAAGTAAACGGGACGACCATCGGGACCCGCGCGGCGTACGCATCGTACGCCGCCGGGCCGAGCTGCTCGCGCAGGAAGCGCTCCTCCAGCCGCGCCTTGATCCACCATCAGCCGCATCGCGACGCAGGGAGTCGTCATACCGAATGCGCGCCGAGCTGCTTAGTACTGCACCGGCGGCAGCGCCGACTCGATGTCCACGCGATTTACCTCCTCCCAGGGCGGCAGCTTGAGCCCGCGACCCAGCTGGTCGATTGGTTCGTCCACCATGAACCCCGGCGCGACGGTCGCCACCTCGAACAGAACACCACCGGGCTCGCGGAAGTAGATCGAGTGGAAGTACGAGCGGTCGATCACCGGCGTGACCTTGATCCCGCGCTTCACCAGTGCCTCGCGGAGCGCAAGCTGCTCGCCCGCTTCGGCGATCGCCATCGCCACGTGGTGCACGGTGCCGACGCCGTTCTTCGCGTGCACCTGATCGGGCGACGTGAGAATGTCGACCGATTTCCCCGGCCCGGTGCCGTTCACCGACACGCGCAGCCGTCCGTCCATCTCGTCGGCAATGCCGAAGCCGAACCATTCGCGCATGAAGGCGAGCGTCGGCCCCGGATCGGATTCTGTGAGCGTCACGCTGTGGATGCCGCGCACGGCGGCCGTCGCGTCGATGTCGTACGCGAGCCAGGGCGCTCTCCCGTCACCCGTGGTGCCGACCAGTTCGATCCGCAGTCCCGACGGGTCGATGACCACTATGGATTCCTCGCCGAAGCGCGGTGGTGCATCGGCAACCGTGAACCCGCGCGCACGGAGGCGGGTCTTCCACCGGTCGAGTGAGCCGGCCGGAACCGAGAAGGAAGTCGTCGTGACTTGGCCCGCGCCCTTGGTCCCCGGCGGTACGCCGCGCGTCTTGTAGGGAAAGGTCGTCCAGAGCGTTCCCGGCGTGCCGCGTTCATCTCCATAATAGAAATGATAGACGCCGCGATTGTCGAAGTTGACGGTCTTCTTCACGAGGCGCAGGCCAAGCGCCTGCATGCCGAAGTCGAGATCGGCCTGCGCGTCGTCGACGGTCGCGGTCACGTGGTGCAGTCCGAGGATGGGGAATGTCATCGTTGCATGCGACCGGGTTGTGGTGCAGACGGGCGGGCGAAGTCTGAACGAGACTACGCGGCCGCGGGCCGGACTTCAAGCGCTGCTCAAGCACTGCTCAAGCACTGCGGATTGCGGAACAGGCAGGCGCTGCCAACGTTTGGTGCGCCGGGGCTGTCTTAAGAGTAGGCCTGTGCGAACGGAAGCTCGCGCGTTCGCTCCTGTACTCTGTATCCAACCCGCATCCCTGTCTCAGACCGATGTCGGCTCTTTCCCACTTCCGCCTCGCCGCCGCGGACTTCACGTCCGATGCGCACCACGCCGCGCGGCAGCTGTTGCGCCGCCCCGGGTTCTCGTTCATCCTCGTCGCCACGCTGGGACTTGGGATAGGCGCCACGGTCGCGCTCTACTCGGTGGTGAACGACCTGCTCGTCCGGCCGCTGCCGTACGCCGCGGAGAACCGGATCCAGGTGTTCTGGGCAGACTACAACTGGCGCGGTGAAGAGTACGATTTCGTTCGCCAGCGGACGCACGCGTTCGAGTCGCTGGCGGAGTTCTCGACGAACGACGCGCCGTTTCATCCGTCGAAGGATGCCGCGGGATCCGCATCCGACCTGCCGTTCGTGGTGAGCTCGCCGTCACTCTTCGACGTGCTGGGCGTTCACCCCGCCATCGGCCGCGCGTTTGACGACGCCGACAACCGGCCGGGTGCGCCGCCCGTGGTCGTGATCAGCGACGGCATGTGGCGGGACGACCTCGGCGGCGCGCGCGACGTGGTCGGTCACCAGATCGTGCTCGATGGCGCGCTGGTGACCGTGGTCGGCGTGATGCCGAAGGGATTCTATTTTCCCAACCCGGAGTACCGCGCGTGGCGTCCGCTGCAGCTCGACCCCATGAGCGACTTCTATCACAACGTCGGCTACCTCGTGGTCATCGGTCGGACACGCGCCGGCGCGGCTGCTGCGGCAGTGCGCGACGACGTCCGCGGGCTCGCCGCCGCGCTCGGGCAGCGCTTCACGTACACCGCGGCGTGGGACAAGACGAAAAATGCGTCGTCGATGCCCTTGCACGAGTACCTGCTCGGCGACGTGCGCGACCCGCTTCTGCTGCTGCTCGGTGCGGTGGCGCTGCTGCTCCTGATTGCGTGCGCAAACGGTGCGGCGCTCGTGCTGGCGCGGACCACGGACCGAACGACCGAGCTTTCGCTGCGCAGCGCGCTCGGCGCCGGGCAGTGGCGCCTTGCGCGACAGCTGGTGGCAGAGTCACTCGTCATCGCGGCGCTGTCGGCGACGGTTGGGTCGGCGATCGCGGCCGCGGGATTCCGTGCGCTCGTCGCGAGCCTCCCCTTGCGCGGCGGGTTCGGGTCAACAGTGGGCACGGGATGGGTCACGTTCGCGACGGCGTTCGGTCTGGCGCTCGTGATAGGCTGTGCCGTCTCGATAGCGCCCGTGCGGAACCTGCTGGGCGGGCGGTTCGAGGCGTCGTTCGGCCGTGAGCGTGGAGAGCGCGGCGTGGGGCGGGGAACCAAGCGGCTTCACCGGGCGATCGTCGCGGGGCAGGCGGCGTTCGCGGTCCTGCTGGTGGTTGGCGCGACGCTGCTGATCCGCTCCCTGGGACGCATCCGGTCGCTCGACATCGGCATGGACCCGCGGAACGTGGCGACGTTCACGCTGGTTGGTGCCGCGCATCAGGCGACCGAGAGTGACCGCCAGTTCCTGCGCGACGCCATCACGCGCGTCGACGCCCTGCCGGGGGTGCAGGCAGCCGGGATCACGAACCGGCTCCCGCTTCGCGACGGTGGATTCCAGGGCGGCGTGGGGATCGACGACCGCCCCGAGCTCTCGGGCAAAGCGCGTCCAGTCGCCTTGTATCGTGCTGCCACGCCGGAGTACTTCAAGTCACTCGGCATCCGCCTGCTCGAGGGGCGCGGTGTTGACGCGACCGATCAGGCGGGCTCGGTGCCCGTAACCGTGGTGAACGAAGCGTTTGCGAAGCAGATGTGGCCGGGGCAGAGCGCGGTCGGCAAGCACATCACATCGTCGTATACCGGCACGGCCATCTCGCGCACGGTGGTCGGGGTGATTCGCGAGGCGAAGCTCACGACTGTCACTGGGCCTGCGCCCGCGGCGATGTTCGTGCCGCTGGAACAGCATTCATCCGCGCAGCCGGGCGGAGTGCTTACGGTCCGCGTGGCGGGGAACCCAGCGAACATCATTCCACAGGTGCGCCGGATCGTCGCCGAACTCAACCCGCAGATCGCGGTGACACGGGTGGAGACGATGCAGGAGGTCGTCGATGGAGCGCTCGCGCAGCCGATCCAGCTGAGGTTCTTCCTGACGCTGTTTGCCGGGCTCGCGCTGGTGCTTGGCGGAGTCGGCGTGTATGGCGTGGTGTCATACGCTGTCGAGCGCCGCCGCGCGGAATTCGGTGTGCGTCTCGCCCTTGGTGCGTCGCCATCACGCGTGCGACGCGACGTGCTGTGGAGTGGCCTGACTCCGGTGATGATTGGCGTGGTGGCGGGAATCGTGATGGCGCTCGGGCTGGCGCAGGTGCTGACGCGGTTCCTGTACGGCGTGAGTCCGGACGATCCGGCGAGTTTCGGCGTCGCGGTGGGCGCGCTGCTGTTCGCGGGAGCGATTGCGACGCTGGTTCCGGCAGCACGCGCGGCGCGAACAGACCCGATGGCCGCGCTGCGGGCAGACTGAGCGTTGGGGAGCCGGAATTCCCATTCCGGCGTGTTGTGGATAGGTGACGTGGGCCACTGAGCCGTACCACGGACAGCCTGGGTGCCGACTGGTATCGTTTCGCCGCAGAAACCAGTCAGTGTCACCCTTTAATCCACACACGGTCCGACATGGGAGCTCAACCAGAACGCCGGAACATCGCGTTCCTCACGGCGGCAGCGGAACGCCGCGCGTCCACCTCTCCATATCTCGAACTCTCTCGCGGGGATGATCGCCGGTCGCCAGTCGCCGCCAAGCGGTCGGCCGGGGAACTGCGCGTTCGCGCGCTCAACTTCGGCGTGGCGGCCGTTGGCATCGTGTTGACCGCGCCGGTGATGCTCGTGATCGGGGCGATCGTGAAGCTCACGTCACCGGGGCCGGTGATCTACAAGCAGACCAGGGTCGGAATGGACCGCAGGGGGTCGCGGGACCGTGATGCAACCATTCGCCGAAAGCACGACATCGGCGGAATCCCCTTCGCGATCTACAAGTTCCGGACGATGCGCACCGATTCCGGCGCCGCGCAGGTCTGGGCGAGCAAGAACGACAGCCGGGTCACGGCCGTCGGCGCGGTACTGCGCAAGTACCGGCTGGATGAGCTTCCCCAGCTGTTCAACGTGCTTCGCGGCGACATGAACGTGGTTGGGCCGCGTCCCGAGCAGCCCAAGTTGTTCGACGAACTCCGCCAGCAGATCGACCACTATCCGGCGCGCCAGCAGGTTCTGCCTGGCATCACCGGGTGGGCGCAGGTCAACCTGGCCTACGACAGCTGCCTGGACGACGTGCGCAAGAAGCTCGACTGCGATCTCGAGTACATTCGCCGGCGCTCCACGATGGAAGACCTCCGAATCATGGCCCGCACACCGCTGGTAATGCTCGGCAAGAAAGGCGGGTGGTAAGGCGGGGGAGCGCGCCGGTGGAGTGAGACCGGCGCGCTACTCGCTGCGCATGGCGGCCATGGGATCCACGCGCGTCGCGCGGAGCGCCGGGATGTAGCAGGCGGCGATCGCCACCAGCACGAGCAGCGCCGCCACGGCCGCAAAGGTCAGCGGGTCGTGCGCTGAAACCCCATACAACTGTGCTGCCATCAGGCGCGTGAGCGCGAGCGCGGCGACAGTGCCAATCGCCGCTCCGGCGAGCGCCATCCGCACGCCCTCGCCGAGCACGAGGCGCATGACATCCGCACGCTGCGCGCCCAGCGCGATGCGCACGCCGATCTCGCGCGTGCGCCGACCGGAAAGGTACGCGATCACGCCGTAGATCCCCACGCAGGCGAGGATCAGCGCGAGCGCCGCGAACAGCGAGAGCAGGATCATCGAGAGGCGTCGCGGCGCGAACGATGTCGCGATGACGTCGTCCATCGTTTGCGCCGCATAAATGATGTCGCCCGGCTCGACCGCATGCACCGCAGCGCGCACCGCGCTCATCACCGTCGCCGGATCGCCACGCGTGCGCAGCACGACCGCAACGCCGTTCGTCGCGAGCGGCATGAGCTTCTCGGGCAGCTGCATGAAGGGGTAGTACATCTGTGCTTCGACCGCGGATTTGGGATCGGTGTCGAGGCGCCACTGCTTCACATGCCCGACGACGCCGACGATCTCGGCCTGCACGTCGAACGCACCTATATTGATGCGCCGCCCGATCGGGTTCTCACCAGGGAAGTAGGTCCGCGCGAACACGTCGTCGATGTCGACTACCAGCGGCGCGTGTTCGTCGTCCTGCGCGGTCACGAACCGGCCGCGCTGGAGGGTAACGCCCATGGCTTGGCGGAATCCTGCTTCCACGAGATAGCACATCGCCTGCGTCATGTCGTGCAGTGTCTCGGGCTTGGGTTGCCCCTCAATCCAGAACGGGAGCGCAGTGTCGTGGATCATCGGACGCGAGCCGAGCGTGACGGAGACGGCATCGACTCCCGGCACGGCGCTCATCGCGGCGTCGAAGCGGCGGAGCCGCGCGCGCGTGTCGGCTGACGTTGTGTTCGGCGTGGACGCGAGCGACAGTGAGAACGTGACCGCGTGGCTCGGATTGAACCCGGGGTCCACACGCCACAGCGCCTGCAGGCTTCGCAGCATGAGCCCCGCGCCGACGAGCAGCACGAGCGCGAGTGCGACCTGCGCAGCGACGAACGTCCCCTGGAGCCTGCCGCGCGCGCTGCTCGATCCGCGGCCAGATGCCTTGAGCACCTCCTGGAGGTCGGTGCGTGAACTCCTGAGCGCCGGCGCGAGGCCGAACAGGAGGCCTGCCACCGCCGAGGCACCGAGCGTGAACAGGAGGACGTGCGAGTCCAGCGCAACATCACCCGCCCGCGGGAGCGCGCCCGGCAGGAGGGTGATCAGCGCGCGTGTGCCGACGGACGCGAATGCGAGGCCGAGTGCGCCGCCGAGGCCGGCGAGCAACGCGCTCTCCGTGAGCAGCTGACGGAGCATGCGCGCCTGGCTTGCCCCGAGCGCGGCGCGGATCGCGAACTCACGCGAGCGGCCGATGGACCGTGCAAGCAGGAGGTTGGCGACATTCGCGCAGGTGATCAGCAGGAGAAAGCCGACGGCCGCGAGCAGGACGACCAGGAACGGCTGCACGTTCCCTACGATGTCCTGCTTGAGCGGCACGAGCGTGATGCCTCTGTCCTTGTCCGCCACGGGATATGTCGCGGCAAGGTTGCGGGCGATGCCGTCCATCTCCGCCCTTGCATTCGCGATCGTCACGCCGGGCTTGAGACGCCCGATCGCATGCGAACTCACGTCTACGCTGCGGTCGCGAAAGGAGACGTCGTTCCAGCGGCCGATGTCGGTGTAGACATCGCGCTGCGGTCCATAGAATGTGAATGCGGCGGGGATGACGCCTACTATTGTGTACGGAACGCCGTTGAGCGTGATCGCGGTCCCGAGCACCGAGAGGGACGATCCAAAGCGCCGCTGCCAGAATCCGCCGCCGAGGATCACGGTCGGCGCGGAGCCGACGTGGTCGTCCTCCCGGCTGAAGTCGCGCCCAATGACCGGAACCTGTCCGAGCGTTCGGAAGAAATCGGCGGAGACCATCGACCCGCTCAGCCGTTCGGCGTCTTGCGCGCCGGTGAAGTTGTAGTCCTGGTTGCGGTACATCGCCATCGACGCGAACGCCTGCGACTCGCGCTGCCAGTCGAGAAAGTTCAGGTAGCTGACCGGTGCCTTGTCGAACCCCGGGGCATCGTCGTAGATCGCGGAGAGCCGGTCCGCATGCGGATACGCGAGCGGGTTGAGCAGGACGCCGTTCACGACGGAGAAGAGGGCCGTGTTCGCGCCGATACCGAGCGCGAGCGTGAGGACCGCGGTCGCAGCGAAGCCGCGCGACTTGACCAGTGCGCGAATCGCGTGGCGGAGGTCGTGCACGAGAGTGTTCATGCGAGTCCGGTCTCCTCCGTGTGGTGCGCCCGGCTACCTCGTTCGTCCCCGGTCATCGCGCGCAACTCCGGGTCGTCGTCAGCCACATGAATGTACCGCTCCGTGACGACGCCCGCGGCGAACGTGCGCAGCTTGCGCCGCCCGTGAGGGCGAGGAGGGTCACAGAGGCACAGCGCACTAGTGGCGCCCACGTTGCATTCGGAACGTGAGGGTCACCCGGTCTCGCTGCGGCCGTGGTTGCTTTGCGCTGTAGCGTACTTGTTGGCACTTTTCGAGGCAACAGGCTTCACGCCACGGATCCA
>JBIOHR010000154.1:0-8151 GCA_044449085.1 Gemmatimonadales bacterium
CGCTGCTCGAGGACATCATGTACGACCTTCCCGACCGCGGCACGGATCCCGTGACTATCGACGCGAAGGTCGTCAGGGACCGACTGAAGGCTATCGCCGAAGACGAGGACCTCCGGAAGTACATTCTGTAAGAAGTCTCTCTCTCCGCACCCCCGGTTCCTCTCCCGCACTCCGCGCCGGGTTGAGCTCGACGTCGCACTCCCCCCGGGTCGAGAATCCCGCGGCTCCCGCTATATTTCTTGATGACCCACGACCATCCGCGCCGAAATTTCCTGGCCATCCCCGATTTCACGCGGGATGAGCTGTCGGGCCTGTTCGCCCTCGCCGACCGCGTGAAGCGCGGCGTGCACGTCAGCAAGCCGCTCGTTGGCAAGACACTCGCGATGCTCTTCCTCAAGTCGAGCACGCGCACGCGTGTTTCGTTTGAGGTCGGCGTCTACCAGCTCGGCGGCCACGCACTGTTTCTGAGCGACCGGGACGTTCAGCTCGGCCGCGGCGAGCCACTCGCCGACACGGCGCGCGTCCTGTCGCGCATGGTCGACGGTATCATGATGCGCACCTTCGCGCACAGCGACGTGGAAGACATCGCGCGCCACGCGACCGTCCCTGTGGTGAATGGGCTGACCGATCTTCAGCACCCCTGCCAGGTGCTCGCCGATGTCCTGACCGTGCGCCAGTTCCTCGGCACGTACGAGGGGAAGAAAGTTGCGTGGATCGGCGATGGAAACAACGTGGCCAATTCATGGCTGGACGCGGCGTACCGCCTCGGCTTCGACCTCGCGCTCGCGTGCCCTGAGGGTTACGACCCCGATCCCGCGTTGCTGGCACGCGCGAAGACCGCGGCGAACGTCACGCTACATCGCGATCCGCGCGAGGCGGCTGCGGGCGCCCACGTGGTGAACACCGATGTGTGGGCATCGATGGGACAGGAGGAGGAGCAGAAGGCCCGGGCCCGGTCATTCGCGGGCTTCACCGTTGACTCGAAACTCATGAGCACTGCCGCGCCCGACGCGATTTTCATGCACTGCCTGCCGGCGCACCGCGGCGAAGAGGTTTCCGCGGAGGTGATCGACGGCCGGCAGAGCGTGGTGTGGGACGAAGCCGAAAACCGGCTGCACATCCAGAAGGCGATCCTCGCCGTCGTGGTCGGCGGCGAGCAGCTGGCGTAGGGAGAGTCCATGCGCCACGATCTCACGCTCCGCACGCCGGGGTACGATATCCCTGCGGCGCTCGAGCTGCCGGATGCAGCGCCGGGCGGCGCGGTGCTGCTGATTCCAGGCTCGCTTTTCTCCAACGTGGACGGCGATTACCCCGCCTGGAACAGCTTTCCCCGTGTCTCTGCGTATCTCGCGGAGCAGATGGCGGAGCGCGGGCTCGCCGTATACCGGTTTGCGAAGCTGGGGCCGGGTACGGGCAGCACGGAAACCTCGCCGGACGAGGCAAAAGTGCTCCGCAGCTGGCGGGGGCGCGCGACGATCGCGCACGCGGCGCTCGCGCACTTCAAGTCCGAGCTCGCCCTGCGCGGATTCGGCCCGCTGACGCTCGTGCTGGCCGGCCACAGTGAGGGCGCCGTGGTCGCGTCGGTGATCGCCGCGGAAGGTGCGGCGGCGGACGGTGTCGTGCTGCTCTCGGGCCCGTCGGTCGGGATACTCAGCATCATGATCGAGCAGGCACGCGGCATGCTCCAGCCCGGCGCGAGCGACGAACCCGCACGATTGCTCGAAGAGATCGTCGCGCACATTCGCGCGGGTGGTGTTGTTCCCGAGGACCTCCGCGCAAAGGCCAGCGGCAGCTTCGGTGCGGGTGCGCTCGCCGCCATGCCACCCGATGCCATCGCGTACATGCGGGATTGCGACGCCACGGATCCGATGGCCACGATCGCAGGGTACGCGAAACCGGTGCTGATCGTGCAGGGCGGCATCGACTCTAGCGTGCCCGTGCACCACGCGGAGGCGCTGCGCGCGGCGCGTGGATCGCGGCCGACCACCTACACTTTTTTCGACGGCCTGTCACATATGTACAAGCCGGTGCCGCCGGGCACGACGCCGATGGAAACCTTCGGTCTCGCGGGGCCAACCGATCCGCGCGTGGCGGGGGCCATCGACAACTTCGTGCGGACGTTGTAATTCTCCGTTCGTGAGCAAGTCATGCGCGCAGTGCGGCGCCGTGTTCGCCGACGCATCGCAGAGTTGCGAGGAGCAGTTCGACAAACTCCTCGCGCTCGACCATTCGCGAGTGCAGCCGTGGGGCAGCCGGCATGGGCTCGCGTTCTCGACGTTCGCGCTCCAGCACCCGGATGGGCGGACTGCGGCTCAGCTCGCCGCGTGCTGGATCATGCTCTATCGCGTGTGGATGAAGGGCGACAACCGCGCGAAGCTTGCCGCCGCGATGCGCGAGCGACAGAACCTGCCGCCGGCGGAGTGGGACGTGCCGCCGCTCCCTGCGGTGCCGCCGGCCGGCACGCCCTACGCCGTCACGATCGCGGACCTCGGCGAGTTCGACGCGGATACGTACGTGGCGAAGCTGGAGGAGTGGGGGAGGGCGACGCTGGCGGCGTGGGCCCGCTGATTCCCCGCTGAGTCGAGCGGCTTCTCCGGCTCAGTCCACCCGCAGCGCGACCATGGGATCGACGCGCGTGGCGCGGCGCGCAGGGAGGTACCCGGCGACGAATACGATCGTCGCGAGAAGGGCCGCCGCTCCGAAAAATACCGTCGGATCCGTGGGGCTCGTGCCGTAGAGCATGGCTCGCAGCAAGCGCGTGAGCGCGAATGAGCCGGCGACGCCGAGTGCGGTCCCGGCGATGGCGAGGGCGAGCGTACGGCGCGTGACGAGCAGCAGGACGCTCTCCGATGCTGCGCCGAGCGCCATCCGGATGCCGATCTCGCGCGTGCGCTGTGTGACGGCGAAGGCCACCAGACCGTGAATGCCGAGCGTCGCAAGCAGCAGCGCCACGGCCGCGAACGCGACCAGTGCACGCGTCGTCAGTTTCTGCTCCGCCAGCTGCCTGTCGATGCCGAACTTCTGCGCGGTGCCGTACTCGCCCCGGACGGCCGATGCGCCTTGGAGCGCCCTGACGGCGCGAAGCAAGCCCGGCATCGACTCCTCCGGATCGTGCGCGGTCCGCACAAGGAACTGCGCGAGGCCGGCCGAATCGCTGCTCGGCCTCAGCAACGTGAGCGGCGGCGGGCCGAGGATGCCGGAAAAGCGCGGATTACCCGCGACTCCGATCACTGTGACGATCAGTGAATCGCCTTTCTTTCCCTGGCGCATCATCATGATGCCCGGCGGCACGACGACCTGCTTGCCGAGCGGATCTTCACCCGGCCAGAAGCGCTCGGCCGCTGACGTGCTCAGGATCGCGACCGGCGCGCGCGTCGAATAGTCCACGGCCGAGAAATCGCGGCCGCGAATCAGCCGGATGCCGAGGTTGCGGATGAACCCCGCGCTCACCGCGGCGTCCATGTGCAGGTCGTATGTCTTCTCGGCCAGATCCGGCGCGCCGAGCGGGTAGAAGCCGTCGTCGCCGAACTCCTCGAACGCGGAGACCGATGACACGCCCGGCGCACGCGCCAGCCGCGCGAGTGCGTCGTCCCTGAAGCGGCCGCGCGCGAGCGGATCGCGTTGCGCTGTCCCGTGCAAATGCGGAAACCAGACGATGTTGGTGGGATTGAAATCGAATCCCTGCTTCTCGAGCCGCACCAGCTCTTTCGCCAGCAATCCTGCGCCGGTGAGCAGTGTCAGTGCCGCACCGATCTGCCCCACGAGAAGAACGCCCTGTACACGGCTCCTCAGGCGCCCCTGCGAGGCGACCGGTGACTCGCGCGTTCGCACAGGACCGCGATCGCCAAGAAGCGACAGGATAGGAATGAATCCGGTGCCGAGCGCGACGAGCATCGTGAGCGTGAGTGCGAACGCGAGCACGCGCGTATCGAGCACGGGCACGACGCCCATGTGCTCGAACTCGCCGAGCGCGCCTATGAGGCCGATCCCCCAGCGCGCGAGCGCGACCCCGATCACCGCGCCGGCAAATGCGAGACAGCCGCCCTCGACAATGATTTGCTGCGCGAGCCGAGCCCGTGACGCGCCGAGCGAGGTACGGATGGTCATCTCGTGGTCGCGGGCCGCGGATCGGGCGAGCAGCAGGTTGCCGACGTTGAACACCGCGATCAGCAGCACGCAGAGGACGATGCCGAGCCGCACGGCGCGCCCCTTGGCGCTCTCGATGGAGAAACTCTCCTTCGACCCTGCCTGCTGCAGCCACGCGCGCAGCGGAGTTGCGCGCACGCCGGCGTGGCGAAACGGGAAGGCAGGTTCGTGCGTGCTGAAGCCCGTGGCGCTCAACTCCTCGACCGCGGCATCTACGGTCCGCGCCTCGCCGAGACGGGCGAGCACGTTTGCCGGTGACTGCAATCCCGAACGCTCGGCAACCCATCCCTGGGTCGCGGCGGGGAAATCCATCTGCTCGCCCATCACGCCGATAACGGTATACGTCTCGCGTGGTGCGCCGAGCGAGTCGTTCGCCGTCAACTGCAGCCGCTGGCCGACCACGTTGCGGTCCGCGCCAAAGCGCTCGCGCCAGAACGCGTGGCTCAGCACGATCACACCGGGTGCATCGGCGCTGGTGTCAGCGGAGACGATCGAACGTCCGATGGCCGCCTTGGCGCCGAGCATCGGAAAGAAATCCGCTCCGACGGCCGCGAGGCTGAGCGGTTCGGCGTCGTCGTCGTGCGGCCAGTAGAGCAGGGTCGGGGCGACGCGAGTCATGGCGTCGAACGAATGACTGGAATTGCGCCAATCCGAGAACGTCGCCGGCGACACGGGCATCTGCATGGTGCGGCCCGGGCCATTCAGCGTCGTGCGAAACGTGCTCGTAGCGGCAAGGACGTAGAGGCGCTCGGCGTGCGGATACGGCAGCCCCCGAATATCCGCGGCGTCGACCACCGCGTACATCGTGACCGTCGCGCCGATGCCGATGGCAAGCGAGAGCGCCGCGACCGCCGTGAACCCCGGCCCGAGGCGAAGCTTCCGCAGTCCGTAGCGCAGGTCGAGACCGAGTTGCTCGAACCACACCACACCCCACATCTCGCGCGATGTGGCGCGGATCAGCTCACGATTCCCGAATTGCTGCCGTGCCGCCTCGGTCGCCTCCGCGAGCGGCTCGCCCCGCGCGACGCGCTCCTCGATCGCCATCGCGAGGTGGCTCTCCATTTCCTCGCGCAGTTCGTCCCCTCGCCGCCCGAACTGCCACCACGCGCGCTTCATCTAGTCCACCCTCAGCGCAACCATCGGATCGACGCGCGTGGCGCGGCGCGCGGGGAGATAACTCGCGACAAGCACTGTTACTGCGAGCAGGAGCGCCGATCCGGCGAACACGGTGGCATCCGTCGGGCTCGTCCCGTATAACATTGCGCGGATTGCGCGCGAAAGGGCAAACGACCCCGCAAGTCCGAACACGACGCCCACCGCGGCAAGGGCGAGTCCGCGCCGCGTGACGAGCAGCAGCACGCTGTTCGATTCCGCGCCAAGCGCCATCCGAATACCGATTTCGCGCGTGCGTTGAGCGACCGCGTATGACACGAGGCCGTGGATGCCGAGCGTCGCGAGAAGCAGCGCGACCGTCGCGAACGCGATCAGCGTGCGCGTCGTCACTTTCTCTTCCGCAAGCTGCCTGTCGATGCCGATCGCCTGCAGGCTTCCGTAGTTCGCGTGAACGAGAGGCGCGCGCTGCAGCGAGCTGAGCTCGCGGCGCAGCGCAGGGAGCGTTGCGTCCGTGTTGCCGGCCGTTCGCACAAAGAACGACATGCCGACTCCAGCTTTCGTGCTGACGGGCCTCATCAACGTCATCGGCGGCGGGCCGAGCACGCGGCCGAGCCGCACATCGCCGGTGACGCCGACGACTGTGACGGTGAATGGCTGCGCCGTGGCTGTGTCACCCTTGCGTCGCATCGGTGGTGGCACGATCACGTGTTTGCCAACCGGATCCTCGCCGGGCCAGAAACGCTTCGCCGCCGCGGTGCTGACGAGTGCCACGGGCGTCTCCGCAGAATAATCGGCTTCGGTGAAGTCACGCCCGCGCTTGATGGGAATGCCAAGATTCCTCAGGAATCCCGGGCTGATCGCGATGTCCTGATGATCGAAAATCGTGGTCCCGGCCAGCGCCCGATCGCCCGCGGGATAGAATCCGCCGTTGAGAAACGCCTCGTACTCGGAAACGGACATCACGCCGGGAACTCTGCTCAGCCCGAACAGCACGTCCTCGCGGAACTGCACCGACGGCATGCCCGCGGGACGCTGCAGGATCGGGAACACCAGCAGGTTCGTCGGATCGAGGCCGAACCCCTGCTTTTCCAGTCGTAGCAGCTCCTTGCTGAGCACACCCGCGCCGGTGAGCAGCGTGAGCGCAGCAGCGACCTGCGCCGCGAGCAGCGCGCCCTGCAGCCTGGTCCGCGCCCGCCCCGCCGATGCCTTCGGGGATTCGTCGCCGCTGCCACGAACGAGCGCGAGGACGGGAATGAATCCGCTGCCGAGCGCGACGACGATCGTCAGCGCCAGCGCAAAGAGCAGAACGCGCCAATCGAGCACTGGCACGATTCCGTTCGTCCTGAGCGCACCGAACGAGGCCGCGACGCCGATCCCCCATCGCGCGAGCAGCACGCCCGCGGATCCGCCGAACAGCGCAATGCACCCGCCCTCAACCAGCACTTGCTGCGCCAGCCGCGCGCGCGACGCGCCGAGTGCGCTGCGCACCCGCATCTCGTGATCACGCGCGGCCGATCGCGCAAGCAGCAGGTTCCCCACATTGATCATCGCGATGATCAGCACGAACACCACCACGCCCAGCCGGACCGCGCGTCCCAGCGCGCTGTCGATCGTGTTGATGTCGGCGGGACCAGACCATTTGGAGTGAATCGCCTCGCGCAGCCCAGTCACGCGGACGCCAGGCGGCTCGCTCTCTCCGGCCGCCACCGGTACGCCTTGCGTCACCGCGCGCAGCTCGGCGCTGGCCGCGGCGGCGGTCTTTCCGCGGCCGAGTCGGGCGAGCACCACGCTCCACGCACGAGATCCCGCGCGGTCGGCGGTCCATCCGTTCGTCGCCGCAGGATAATCGACCTGACGCGGCATGACGCCGATGATGTCGTACGTCACGTGCGGCGCCGACGGCGTCTCCGACGTATCGAGGGCGAGGTGCTGGCCCACGACGTGCCGGTCGGAGCTGAAACGATCGCGCCAGAAGGTGTAGCTTAGTACGATCACAGCGGGCGCATCGGCATTCGTGTCGGATGGTGCGATCGTCCGGCCGAGCAGCGGCGTCGCGCCGAGCATCGGGAAGAACTGCGGGCCGACCGCCGAGAGTTCCAGCTGCTCCGCCTCGTCGTCGTGCACCCAGCGCAGCCATTTGCCGCCAACGCGGGACGCTGCGGAGAAGGAACGACTGGCGCCGAGCCACGCCGCGGTTGTCGCCTCCGGAGCCGGGCTCGCGCGCACGACCTCCGGTCCATCCGGGCGCGATCTGGTCGCGGTCGTTTGCTCGATCACGACCAGTTGATCGGCGCGCGGATACGGCAGCCCGCGAATGTCCGCGGCATCGACCACCGCATACATCGTGACCGTCGCGCCGATCCCGATTGCGAGCGAAAGAGCCGCGACGGCGGTGAATCCCGGCGCGAGGCGCAATTTCCGCAGCCCGTAGCGCAGGTCGATCATCAACTGCTCTAGCCACACCCAGCCCCACATTTCGCGTGCGGTGCCGCGCACGGTCTCGCGGTTTCCGAACTGCCGTCGCGCCGCGGCCGTCGCCTCCGCACGGGCCTCACCGCGGGCCACGCGCTCCTCGATCGCCATCGCGAGGTGACTCTCGATCTCCTCCGAGAGTTCATCCTCGCGCCGGCCGAATCGCCACCACGCGCGCTTCATCGGTCGTTCTCCCCGACCGGCGGCTCTGCCAGGCTCGCGATCGCGAGCGAAAACTTCGCCCACCACGACTGCTCCGCCGCGAGCTGCTTCTTCCCCGCCGCCGTCAGCCGGTAGACCCGCACGCGCTGCTTGTTCTCCGATACCTCCCACTCCGCAGAGATGAACTTCTTCCGCTCCAGCCGGTGCAGGGCCGGGTAGAGCGACCCCGTCTCCACCCGCAGCGCCTGCTGCGAACTC
>JBIOHR010000155.1:0-7922 GCA_044449085.1 Gemmatimonadales bacterium
ACCCTGGCGAGTGCCTCCACGTCGCAGACATTCCCCGCCGGATTCCCCACGCTCTCGCAGAATACCGCTCTCGTGCGGTCGTCTATCTGGCTCGCGATGTCGGCCGGGCTGTCGCTGGCGGCGAACTTCACCGTGACGCCCATCGAGGGCAGCAGGTGCGCGAACAGCGTGTGCGTGGTGCCGTAGAGCTGGGGCACCGAGACAAGGTTCGTCCCCGGCTGCGTGACGTTGAGCGTGGCGAAGTGCAGCGCCGCCTGCCCCGAACTCACGCTCAGCGCGCCCAGCCCGCCTTCGAGCGCAGCGACGCGCCGCTCGAGCACGTCGTTTGTCGGATTGCTGATGCGCGAATAGCGGTTGCCTTCGACCTCGAGGTTGAACAGCGCCGCCGCGTGCTCCGCACTGTCGAACTCATAGGCGACAGTCTGATAGATCGGCACCGCAGCGGACTTCGTCGTCGGATCGACGTCGTAGCCGCTGTGCAGGACCATCGTCTCCTGGCGCAATTCCCGTTTCTTCACGGGAGTCAGAGCGACAGGGCCGTCCGAACGCCCGCCGGCCACGCCTGCAAGTCGAGGCCGTGGGTCGCGAAGAGCGCGATCCCCAGCCGCTCGATGCCGAACGCCGCGCACGCCGTGTGGGCGACCTCACCGGCGTCGGTGTTCATGCCCCAGTTCGTCCCGAAATGGTCCTGGTGGTAGTTGAAGCTCATGCACGCGGTCGGCTCGTCCTCGGAGTGCACGGGAATCAGCAGCTCGAACTTGAGCGCCTGCTGTACCTGACTCACGGCCATCATCTTGCCGACGCGCCCGAAAAATGGATCGCTCGCCGGCGCCACGCGGAACGGCAGCGCGAGTTCGTTGGCCAGCCTCTCTCCGCGCGCGCGCCAGCTCTCACGGAACTGCAAGGCCGTGGCCGGAGATCCGACGCAGACGTACTCGCGCATCCGGAATGACTGGAGCCGCCCGGCCTCGTGCGACACCTCCCGGCGAAAGCAGTACGACTCGACGTCGAACAGCACACCCGCGGCGGACACGGCGCCGCGCGACGCAACGAGCGGATACACCGGATAGCACGCAGCCGGCGTGAGCGCGAGGTTGACGGCCTCCAGGCTCTTCGCCCAATCCTGCGTGCCGTTGCGCCCTTCGACCAGCGCGCGCACGTCCGCCTCCTCGCCGGAGAGGCAGCTCACGCAGCCGAGCAGGTGCGGAAAGCTCTTGAGGTAGCCGGACTTCTCCAGCACGTCGCGGCTCATCACGGGTGGAAACCTGACGACCTCGGTGCCCGCGAGGCGCTGGCGCGTGATCAAGGCCGTGAGCCCTTCGATGACGTGCTCGAAGAGCCCGCTCCGCCCGTATACGCCGTTCGCGGCCGTCTCGAAAAACAACGTCGCCGTGAGCGCCTCGATCCGTTCCTTGGACGATTGCTGTATGGGCATCGCCGCCTCAGTCTCTGACGACAGTGGGTACTTCGAACAGCAGCAACGCACCGGCCGCGCTCGCGAGGATGCGATCGTTGCTGATCATGATCGACGACGACAATACGTCGCGAAGGCTCCGTGAGATGCTGCTGTCGCCGTCGTTCCGGTAGCCGGATAGTCCGCACGCCTGGAACGCGTTCATGACGACTTCGATCGCCGCTTCCGAAGAGTTCACTTTCAGCAGGTTCATCGCGGCTTGAAAATCAATGGCCTCCAGGTCGGCACGGCCCACGAGGGCCGCCTTCTCGTAGCGCTGCAGCGCCGACGCGATGCTCCCGCGGAGCGCGCGCAACCCCATCATCGCCCGCGTCAGGTGCGCCGCGCCGGGCGGCAGCGTGCCGCCGCCCTGGCTGCTCGCCACGCGCACAAAGCGCCTCGCACGAGCCACTGCACCGGCGGCGATGCCGCACCAGACCGAGCTCCATGTCAGGTGCGCCACGGGCACCATCGTCTGCGGGTGGATCCGCTCGTAAGGATCTTGCAACAACTGCGCCATGCCGCCCTTGCCGCGCAGCGTGAACCCGGTGCTGCACGTCCCACGCATGCCCATGGTGTCCCAGTCCTTGATGCGCTCGAGCTCGTAATCGCCCTTGAGAAACGCCACCAGAACCTGATCGGCAGGCGGTGAGTCGGCCGCGCGCCGCGCGGTGACCAGCACGCCGTCCGCTTCCGCGCCATACGACATGACCGTGGCATTCTTGGTGAGCTTCATGCCCGAGCCCTCGGGCTCCACCGCGCAAGCGCTTGCACGGACGATGCCGCCCGTCTGGTTCTCGGTCGTGGACGACGCGAGCAGGAGCTGTTCGCTGGCGAGGCGCTTGAGCAGGGCGCGATGCCACTCGCTGGTCGGCGCGTGCCGCGTCAGGATGGCGACCTGGATCTGGTGCATCGCGAAGATCATCGCGGAGGAGCCGCAGGAAGTGCCGATCGTGCAGCAGATATCGGCCGCGTCGGAGACGCTCGCGCCGTCGCCACCCAACTCAACGGGAACGAGCATGCTAAGGAGGCGCTGTTCGCGGATGGCCGCAAAGGTCTCCGCCGGAAAGCGCGCTGCCCGGTCGACCTCGTCGGCATGCGCGGCGGCAACCGCTGCCACGGTTTCCGCCCGACCCCTCAACGAATCGGCGGACGAAGCAGTCCGTTTAGCGTCCTGCGCAACGCTGGTCATTGAGTGGCATCGTTTTCTGAGGGTGGGATACGCAAATTGGTAACCACTAAACTATAATGGCTACACCGGCTGGCGGGTTCGGCGCAACGCTCTTTGTAGTCGCGGCGGTGCCCGCGGAATCTCTATCGGATGCAACTTCATCAATCCATGACGTGCCGCAGTGCTGCACATCGGTGATGCAGGTCATCATACGGCCACGGCGGTCTGCGCCGCGACCCCGGGGCTCGGACGCGCGTGGCGGCGATGAGTGAAGAGTCGCCTGAGCCGCGCGTAGCCCGCGTCGTGCAGCGCCTGCTCGTGGAGCGATCCCTCAGCCCGACGATCCAGCCGGACGAGGACTTGCGCGTGGCGGGACTGACCTCGCTGGACATGATCAGTCTTGTGCTTGCTGTCGAGGCGGAATTCGGTCTCCTTGTCCCCGAGACGCATATCAAGCCGGATAATTTTCAGTCGGTTGCAGCGATCAGCGGCTTGGTGACGGCCCTGCTGAACGTCGGCTGACCGGCGGCCACGGGACCACCGGTGCCGCTCGATCCACACGCCAAGCGGCTGCTGGACATGCTGGCCGCGGCCGGCGCGCCGGGGTCATCGGTGTTGACGCCTGCGCGAATGCGCGAAGCTATGCGCGGGCTTGCGGTGACGGTCGATGCGAAAGGAGTTCCCGGCGTCGAAATCGCGGATCGTGAGCTGCCCGGGTCCGGCGGAACGCTGCCGGTGCGCGTGTATACGCCGGACACGGCGCGCGATGGTGAGTCCGCGGGGATCGTGTATTTCCACGGCGGGGCGGCGGTGTTCTGCAGCGTGCAGACACACGATGGGCTGTGCCGGCTGCTGGCGAAGAGCAGCGGATGCCGGGTGATTTCCGTGGAGTACCGGCTCGCCCCGGAGCACGCATTCCCGGCGGCGATCGAGGACGCGTATTTCGCGACGCGGTGGGTTTCGGATCATGCGCGCGAGCTCGGCATAGATCCGGCGCGTCTCGCGGTCGCGGGTGACTCGGCGGGCGCCACGCTCGCGACGGTGACGTGCATGCTGGCCAGGGAGCGCGGCGGGCCGGCGCTTGCGCTGCAGCTGCTATTCTGCCCGGTGACCGACCTCGCAGCGGAATCGGCCTCGCGGTTGGCGCTGGGGACGGGCTATTTCATCGAGCGCACGACGCTTCGCTGGGCGATGGAGCTGTATTGCCCGCCGAGTGTGAACCGTGAAGATCCGCGCATTTCACCCCTGCGCGCACGGGACCTGTCAGGGCTGCCGCGGGCGCACGTGCACACGGCGGAGTTCGATCCGATGCGGGATGAAGGGTCGGCGTACGCGGAGCGGTTGCGCGAGGCGGGGGTCGAGGTCGCGTGTACGTGCCACGAAGGGATGATCCACAACTTCTACTGCATGGCGGGGGTGATTCCTCGTGCCCGCAGAATCGTTGAGGAGGTTGGTGCGACGGTGGGAGGGGCGCTGCGAGGATGAGTGGCGAGAGTCAACCCGGTGCACCGAATCTCCCCCCTCAGCCCTCATCGCGCCACGAAGAACTCCGTGTATGATCCCACCAACCCCCGCCGAACCTCGATCATGTCAATTAGTTCAGTCGGCACCGTGGTTCCTGTTATTCTCGAGAAGATGTTCGCGCGCCACTGAACGGCGGCTTTCTCGCCGTCGATCACCATCGACACGATCGTATGGTCCGAGAGCTTGAACGACTTGATCATGATGGAAAGCAGCGGCTTGTACTGCTCCACGCCGTTCGCCGAGACTGAAACCGGCACGGGGTTGTTCGCCCCCGCAAACCGGAACGCGGCATCATTCGTGAAGGTCGCGCAGAGGCCGGGGAGGTCGCCCTGCACCCTCGCGGCGTACAAGCGGTTGAGCAGGCGTTCGATTTCGGACCGATCGGTCATGAACTGATCCCCTTATCCGGTGACAATGCGTTCTGGCGGCACCAACAAGTCCCCTCTCAAAGCGTGGGTGCGAGCACTCGAACTGACGGCGCCCATCGCGGCGAATCCGGCGGTGACGCTTCCGGACCGCGTGGATGACCTCGCTGACGAGTTCGGCTCTGCGCCCGCGCTCACCTCGGGGAGCGTCTCACTAAGCTATCGTGCGCTTTCGGAGCAGTCCAATCGCTACGCGCGCTGGGCGCAGCAACAGGGGCTGATTGCGGGTGACGTCGTGTGCCTGTTCATGCTGAATTGCCCCGAGTACGTGGCGATCTGGCTCGGGATTTCGCACACCGGGTGCGTCGTATCGCTCGTCAACAGCAACCTCGCCGGCGACGCGCTGGCGCACGCGATGAAGATCGTCGCGCCGAAGCATGTGATCGCCGGGCCGGAGCTCCTCGACGCGGTCGCGGCCATTCGTCCGAAGCTCGGGCCTTCGGTGAAGTGCTGGGCCCACGGAGCGGACGGCGACGGCTTCGCGCGCCTCGACCATGCCGTGACGACGCTTTCGGGCAATCGCCTGAGCCGCCCGGAGTTCATGCCGCCGACGACGTCGGACCGCGCCCTCTACATCTACACGTCGGGCACGACCGGCTTGCCGAAAGCCGCGAACGTCAGCCATCACCGGTTGATGCAGTGGAGCTATTGGTTCGCCGGGATCCTGGACATTCAGCCGAGCGATCGGATGTACAACTGCCTGCCACTCTTCCACAGCACCGGTGGCGTAGTGGCCGTCGGCGCGATGCTGGTGAGCGGCGGGTCGGTGGTCGTGCGGCCACACTTTTCGGCGAGCCGGTTCTGGGACGACGTCGTCGACTCCGGCTGCACGATGTTCCAGTATATCGGCGAGCTGTGCCGGTTTCTCGTGAACAGTCCGGTGAATCCGCGGGAGCGCGAACACCAGCTGCGCGTCTGCTGTGGCAACGGACTGGCCGCCGATGTCTGGGGCGAGTTCGAGGAACGCTTTCGCATTCCGCGCATCGTCGAGTTCTATGCGGCAACCGAAGCGAACTTCTCGCTGTTCAACGTCGAGGGAAAGCGCGGGTCGATCGGCCGCGTTCCATCATTTCTCGCGCACCGGTTTCCGCTCGCGCTCGTGCAGTTCGACGTCGACGCCGGCGAGCCGTTGCGCCAGGCGGATGGGTTCTGCGCGCGCTGCGCGGTGAACGAGGCCGGCGAGGCAGTCAGCCGGATTCCCGACGACGCATCGCGCCCGGGAGGAAAGTTCGAGGGATATAGCGACGCAAACGAGACGGACCGCAAGGTCCTGCGAAACGTGTTCGAACCAGGCGACGCGTGGTTTCGGACGGGCGACCTGATGCGGCAGGACGAAGAAGGGTTCTTCTACTTCGTCGACCGCATCGGCGACACATTCCGCTGGAAGGGCGAAAACGTGTCGACGACTGAAGTCGCCGCTGTCGTGAGCGCGTTTCCCGGCGTAGCCGAAGCGATCGTGTACGGCGTGACCGTGCCCGGCTCAGAGGGGCGCGCGGGGATGGCCGTGGTTGTCGCGGCCGCAGAGTTCGATCCTGTCGCATGCGCCCGGCATCTCGCCGAGCGACTGCCGGAGTATGCGCGGCCGCTCTTTCTCCGTTTCAGGAACAGCATCGAGATGACGAGCACGTTCAAGCCCCGGCGGCACGATCTCGTGCGCGACGGATACGATCCCGCGCGCACGTCGGACGAGCTTTGGTTCAACGATCGCGCCGCCCAGACATTCGTGAAAATCGACACCGCGCTTTTCGAGCGGATCAACGCGGGGAGAGTACGCCTGTGAGCAACGCCACCTTCCGTGCGACCAACCCGGCGACGGGTGAGGCACTCGACCCGGAGTTCGTCGAATCCGGCGAGGCCGAGGTTGACGCAGCACTCCGAGCCGCTGGATCCGTTTTCGCGGAGTTCGCACGATCCACACCGCACGCGCGAGCCGGACTGTTGCGCGCGATCGCGGAGGAGTTGCTGGAGCTCGGCGCGCCGCTGCTCGAGCGCGCCAATGCCGAAACCGGCATTCCCGTCGTGCGGCTCGAGATGGAGCGCACGCGCACCATGAACCAGCTGCGGCTCTTCGCCGATCTGCTGGAGGAAGGATCGTGGGTCGAAGCGCGGATCGACACCGCGGACAGTACGCGCACGCCGCTGCCGAGGCCCGACATTCGACGGATGCTCGTGCCGCTCGGCCCCGTTGCCGTGTTTTGCGCGAGCAACCTTCCGCTCGCGTTTTCGGTGGCGGGGAACGACACCGCATCGGCGCTGGCGGCAGGATGCCCCGTGGTGTGCAAGGCGCATCCCGGGCATCCCGGCACAGCGGACCTGACCGCGCGTGCCGTTGCGCGAGCGCTCGAGCGCTGCGGGATGCCGCCGGCCATATTCTCGCTGGTGCACGGATGGTCGCACGCAGTGGGCCTCGCGCTCGCGAAACATCCGCTGACGCGCGCGGTGGGGTTCACCGGGTCGCTGAGAGGGGGTCGCGCGATTTTCGACGCCGCCGCGAGCCGTCCGGAGCCGATTCCGGTCTACGCCGAAATGGGAAGCATCAATCCGGTTTTTCTCCTTCCCTCGGTTCTTGCCCAGCGCAGCGAGGCGCTCGCGAAGGGGCTCGCGCAATCGATCACGGTGAACGTGGGACAGTTCTGCACGAACCCCGGCGTGCTGCTCGGCGTGCGCGGCGAGGATCTCGACGCGCTGGTGCGCGCTGTCGGCGAGCGCATCGGCGCCGCGGACGGCGGCGTGATGCTGTACGACGGCCTTCGAAAATCATTTGTCGACGGACTCAGTCGCGCACGCGACCATGGTGCGACACTCAGCGCCGGCGCGGGCAACATCGCGGACAAGTTCAAGGTGGTCCCCGCCCTGCTCTCCACGGACGCCACGCGGTTCATTGCGGAACCCACACTGCACGCGGAACTGTTCGGCCCGTCGTCGCTCATCGTCGGCGCGGCGGACGTGAGCGAGCTGGAGCGCGTGGCGGAGTCGCTCGAGGGACAGTTGACCGCGTCCATCCACGGGACGGAGCAGGAGCTGCGCGAAAACACCCGCCTGGTGGAGATTCTGCTGCGAAGAGTCGGTCGTTTGATTTTCAACGGGTTCCCGACGGGCGTCGAGATGGGCCACGCGATGCAGCATGGCGGCCCGTACCCCGCATCGACGGACTCGCGCACGACGTCAGTCGGAACGGCGGCGATTACCCGGTTTGCGCGGCCGGCGTGCTTTCAGAACTTTCCGGATTCCGCGCTGCCGGCTGCGCTTCAGCGGAGGAACGCGCTTGGGATTTGGCGGCTGGTGAATGGGGCGTTGACGCGAGCGGAAGGGTAGGACGAGGGGCTGGGGCGGGGCGCG
Source organism: Gemmatimonadales bacterium (assembly GCA_044449085.1). Classification (GTDB taxonomy): domain Bacteria; phylum Gemmatimonadota; class Gemmatimonadetes; order Gemmatimonadales; family Gemmatimonadaceae; genus Fen-1231. The sequence goes on from JBIOHR010000155.1 coordinate 7,913, forward strand.
AGATCAGGGG
>JBIOHR010000156.1:0-7903 GCA_044449085.1 Gemmatimonadales bacterium
CTCCTCACCCCTCACCGCGCGTCCTCTTGACCGTGCGTCCTCCTCACCCCTCACCGCGCATCCCCCTCACCACGCGGACCCGCCCCTGCACGACTATATTTGAAGCATTATGCCCGCTCCTATTTATCTCGATCACGCCGCGACTACTCCTGTCCGGCCGGAAGTGCTCGAGGCGATGCAGCCCTTCTTCGGCCCGCGCTTCGGGAATCCTTCGAGCACCCACCGCTGGGGCCGCGAGGCGCGCACGGCGCTCGACGCAGCGCGCGAGCGCGTCGCCAGGTGTCTCGGCGCCAACGCCGACGAAGTCTGCTTCACGTCCTGCGGCACCGAAGGCGACAACCTCGCCGTGCTCGGCGGGTGGCGCGTGCTCAAGCCCAAGGGACGCAACGCGATCGTCACCTCACCGATCGAACACAAGGCGGTGCTCCAGTCCGTGCACCAGGCGTCGAAAGAGGGCGCCGAGGAGCGGATGCTCACCGTGGATCCAACCGGCACGGTCACGATGCAGTCCGCGCGTGAACTCGTCCGCGAGGACACGGCGCTCGTCTCCGTGATGTGGGTGAACAACGAAATCGGCACGATCCAGCCGATCGACGAACTCGCGGCGCTCGCGAAGTCTCGCGGCGCAATTTTTCACACCGACGCCGTGCAGGCGTTTGGCAAAGTCGAAGTCGACGCGCGCAAGACGCCGTTCGATTATCTCGCGATCAGCGGTCACAAAATTGGCGCGCCCAAGGGCGTCGGCGCGATGTTCATTCGGCGCGGCACACCGCTCGAGCCGCTGTTCTTCGGCGGGTCGCAGGACCGCGGGCGCCGTCCGGGCACGGAGAACGTCGCCTATGCAGTTGCTCTCGCCACGGCCGCCGAGCTGACGCTGGCGGAGCATGAGACGGAAGCCGCGCGCCTCACCGCGCTGCGTGATCGCCTCGAGGCCGCAATCCTGGCGAAGCTTCCCGATGCCACGGTGATCGGTCGCGGTGCGAAGCGCGCGCCGCACGTGCTCAACATCTCCATTCCCGGCACCGACAGTGAGTCGATGCTCATGGCGCTCGACCTGCAGGGGATTGCCTGCTCCGGCGGTTCGGCGTGCCAGAGTGGGAGCGTCGGCGCGTCGCACGTGCTCGAGGCGCTCGGCATCCGTGCCGACATCGCCAACGCGGCGATCCGCATGAGCCTTGGCTCGCTCACCACCGACGCGTGCATCGACCGCGTGGCGGAAGTCTTCCCCGCCCTCGCGCTCAAGGCGCGCGGACTGGCGACGGTCAGCTGAGGGTGCGTTGAAGCCTCGCGTCCAGGCTCGTGTGTTGGTCGCGATGTCGGGCGGCGTCGATTCGTCGGTCGCCGCCGCGATGCTGGTGCGCGAGGGGTACGACGTGATCGGCGCCACGATGAAGCTGCACAGCGACGGCGCCGAGGTGCCCGACAAGCCCTGCTGTTCGCTGGACAGCGTGAACGACGCGCGCCGGATCGCCGAGCGGATCGGGATTCCGCACTACGTGCTGAACCTCGAGAAGTCGTTCGGGCGCGACGTACTGGACGATTTCGTCGCGGAATACGCGCGCGGCCGCACGCCGATCCCCTGCGTGCGCTGCAACACCTTCACGAAGTTCCGCGATCTCGTGCAGAAGGCGGATTCCGTTGACGCGCAGTTTGTCGCGACCGGCCACTACGCGCGAGTCGTGAACGGCGAGCTGAACCGAGGCACGGACGACGCCAAGGACCAGACCTATTTCCTCTGGGGGATCGAGCGGTCGGCCATTTCGCGAATGCTGCTCCCGGTCGGCGAGATGACCAAGGCCGAGACGCGTGCGCTGGCGCACGAGCTCGGGCTGAACCTCGTGGCGGAGAAGCCGGAGAGCCAGGAAATTTGTTTTGTCCCGGACGGCGACTACGCAAAGATCCTCGAGCAGCACCTCGGCGCCGATGCACCGTCGCTCTCACCGGGGCCGATCGTGCTGAGCGATGGCACGGTGGTGGGCGAGCACAGTGGGTTCGCGCATTACACAATAGGCCAGCGCCGCGGCGTGCCCGGCGGCTACGACGAGCCGATGTTCGTCACGTCGATTCGCGCGGCGGACCGCGCGGTGGTGATCGGACCGCGCGAAGAGCTCATGGGCCGCGGCGTGATCGCGCGCGGGGTGAACTGGCTCGTGGATCCGGCGCCGTCAGTCGGAGACCGTGTAGGTGTGCGCGTACGGCATCGCGCGCCGATCGTCGCAGCGGAGATCGTGCGGATCGAGCGCGATGAGATCGAGCTCGCGCTCGACGCCCCGGTGCGCGCGATCGCGCCGGGGCAGTCGCTCGTGCTCTACGACGGCGACCGCGTGCTCGGCGGCGGATTTATCGAGGCGTCGCGGCCGGCGAGGGCGATGCTCCCCGTGATCGCCGGATAGCACACCGGCTACCGGACGCGCGTTGCGCCCGGCAGCCGCGCCTGCGCCCGGTCGAGCGTGCCGATCGGGAGATGCCCGCTCTTCCGCGCCTGCTCGACGATCAGGCAGTCGGAGAAGCCTATGGCAGGATGCTTTCGAAAATCCACGAGCGCCCGGCCGACCAGGTCCGCGTCCTGCACGACAATGGCCTCGTGGTCAAGAAGAAGCTCGATCCCCGCTGCGATCTGCGCTGAGGTTCGGCCGTACACGCTTCGGAGGATCCACGTCGTCTCCATCAATACGAGCAGCGACACCCATGAACCAACTCCGATGAACACATCGGCCGCTGCGGCTTGTTCGGGGTCGTCCCTCACGAGTAACCGGACGAGGACGTTGGTATCAATCGCGCGCATGCCGGGAACGCATGTCGCGCGCGATGCCTTCCTTCAGTTCCGTGAGCGACCGGGCCCGCGGCTTGCGACCGAACATGGCGGCGTGGACATCCTCACTCGTGTTCCGTCCGACGCGCCGAACCATGGCGACCGCGCCTTCGGTGTTCCACTCGAGCACGGAACCGGCCGACAGGCCAAGCCCTTCGCGTACCCGGGCAGGGACGGAGACCTGCCCCTGGGCGGTGAGGCGGGATTGCGGTTTCTGAGGTTTGGACACGATTCATAGTACCACGGTAATGGAGATCTCGCAAGGCGTCGAACTTATCGCCGTGCGCCGCTCCAAAACGCGATCACCCCACACCCATTGTCGACCGTCTGCAGACTGACCGGCATATTCCCGCCACGCGGGTAAATCTCGATGGCCGCGATGTCGTTCGGGTCGATGTATTCGTTGAGATCGACAAACGCCCTGTCGTTCGCGGCTTGCGTCGCGGGGTCTCCTGACGGACGCGTCATGGTCGAGAACTGACCGGAGGGCACTTCATTGCAGCCGGCAGGCGGACAGATTCGGCGACCGTCGAGCAAAATCGTCATGAAGCAGGTGCCGCCGCCGCTGCGCGCGACGAGTTTCCCGCTCGGGAGCTCCCGGAGGCTGATGCCCAGTCGCCCGAACAACATGTCCGTGATGTGACTCGCGTGACGCTGCTCCATCTCTTCGGGACCGATGAAGGTGGCGCTCAAGAGTCCCTTTTGTCGCATCAGAGCCCGCTCGTAGAAACCCGTCAGCGCCAGTTGAGTGAGCTGCTTTTCGCCCATGACCGTCACGCCGCCGAGCTGCTGGGCCATGCGCGCGAGCGCGATGTCGATCACGGCGGCGGTGTCGGGAAAGACGATCGCGCCGCGGAATGGCGTGTATCCGATCCGGCGCACGTCGACGGTGAAGGTCGCGCGTCGCTTGTTGGCAATTGCGACTTCGCCATCTTCACCTGCGACGACCGGTTCGCCGCCCCCGATGGAGACCCATGCGAAGGGGATCGGCAGGCTGTCGGGGCCGACTACGCGGATCTTCACGCGCTGCGCTGCGAGAGTGGACGTCGTGAGTGCGACGCAAGCGACGGTGGCCGCGATATGGACAAGGCTGCGCGACTTCATGCCGGCTGCGAGATCACGATCATGGCTCGGTCCACGATGAAGAGTACTGCGAACTAATGCCTGCTGCCGGTCCAGAACGCAATTACGCCGCACTTCGTGTCATTGACCTGCAGACTGATCGGCATATTGCCGCCACGGGCGTAGACTTCGATCGCCATAATGTCGTTCGCGGGAATGAGTTGATCGAGCAGGATCGCATAGACCGGAGGTTTACTGCCCGGTACGAGGTCAGGATAGTGTTGTTTGCCATCGATGACGACCGCCATTGGACAATTCGGAACGTCCGTCGCCATCGCCATCATGTACATCGGTCCGCGACGCTGGAGTGGCGCGATGTTGACGCCGTTCACTCCCCGCAACATGTCGCTTATCTGCTGCGAGTGCCGGAACTCGAGCTCCTCGGGTCCTATGAACGTCGCCGAGAGCAATCCCTTCTGCCGCATTAGCCACCGATCGTAGAATCCCTGCACGAACGGTGACGAGGGGTTCTTCTGCCCGGTGATTCGCACCTCCCCGAGATACTGGGCGACGTGCGTCAGCGTGATCGTGACCACGGACGCCGTGTCGGGAAAGTCGATCGCGCCGAACCACGGCGCGAAACCGATGCGCTTTACACTGGTCGTCGCATTGTGAATCCGTCCGGCGCCCAGCGGGAGTTCGCCCTTTTCATTTGTGATCCGCGTCGTGCCGCCACCAAGGCTCACGTTCGCGTACACGACGGGCTTGCCGTCGGGTGAAACGACTCTGAGTGTGTGCATCGCTCCGGTCGCATCCGCGCCCGATGTGTCGGCGACACCCTCGGCGACCGTCGCCGTCGCGGAGAGCACGAGATCGCGATGGGCGATCCGCGCCGTGCCGAGACGAACGGGCGCTCCGCGTGTCGCGATCGCCCCATCGCGCGCCGACATCATGAGCGCACGACTGCCCGGCACGCCGCAGACGACGTAGTTTCCGGTCGAATCTGCCGTCGCCGTCGCGGCGAGTTCGGGCGCATTGCGCGCGCTGTCGGCACGCCACGCGATATGGACGACCGCCGCGGGACGCGGAGCGCCCGCGCTGTCAGCACGCACGACGCCGAACACGAATCCTGCCGTGGAATCAGCGATCGCGACGGACCCACATATCCGGTGCCACAGCGTGGCGAACGACGGAATCACGAGCGAAACGTTGGTGACGACCTGCGGCGTGACGTCCGCGCGCGCGCCGAGCGAGAAGAGACCCAGCGTGTCGAGCGTCGGATGATCCGCCCACACGGTGTGCACGCCGACTCCCACACTGTCGAACCGGAACGCACCGGTGGAGTCCGAAATCGTTTCGCGGTCCAGGTCGACGACGCGGACGTGCGCGCCACGCAACGGACGCCTCGCGATGCTGTCGAAGACCGTGCCGGCAATCGTCCGCGGCACGCTCGGCCCCGGCGTCGCGAGATCGCGCACGACCGACGCAGTCCCGCCGACCTCTCGGTATCCGTCGAGCAGCACGTAGCCGTGCCGGTCCACCACGCGCCACTGCGGAATGCGCAGCATCCATGCGGAGACGATCCACGCACCAGAGGCGAGATGGCGAAACGCGACGGAGCCGCCAAGGGAGTCCGCCGGCGCCGGGAGCGGCACGCGGACGTACTCGAAATCCACCCGCCGCAACTCGCTCGTCGCGCTGTCGAGCCAGATCAGCCCCTTGATCTCGGCGCGCGTATCGCGGTCGCGCGGGACGAACGCGAGCGCGATCTGCGTGCCGGTGGAATCGTGGTGCGTCTCGGGCACGTCGCGCACGCAGTGGTGCGCGGTAAACCCGGGAGAGAGCAGCACGGCCTCGTCCGGCGCATAGAACTCTTCTGATCCGTCATCGCGCTGCCTGAAGTAGCCATCGCGCTCGAGAGCGGCCGGCGCGGGCGCGACAAATGGGCGCTCGCCTGATTTTCCGAGCAGCGCGGTATCGGCGTAATCCACGGTGCCGTCGAGGCGCACCTGGCGCTGGATGCGGTACCCCGCGGTGGTCACCAACCGCTGGTCGCGCGTGAGCGTGCTCGCTTCGAGGGCCGTGCGTACCTGGGTCCAGGCGTCCTGCGCTCCGGCGGAGGGGCTCGCGGTTTGATTCGAGCACGCCGCGTCGCCAAGCACATGCACCGCGTTCAGCGTGATGCGCTGCGCCGGCACGACGATGTCCACAGCTTGGGCGATCTCCACCGGAATCACAACCGGATCGGTCGTGACCGGCGCAAAGCCGATATGCCGGATTAGCAGCCGCTCTGGTGCGCTCCCTGTGAACCGCACGCTCGCGACGCCATCGCCAGACGACAGCGCGGATGGTCCAATCGCACCAGCGGCGGTGAGCGCGGAAACGAGCACGCCGGCGAGCGGCTGGCGCGATTCGGCATCGAGCAGCCGGACGCGCACCACCTGCGCGGACGCGAGCATGGCCGTCGATGCCAGCAGAGTCGCCGCAGCGAACGCCATCGCATACACCTTAGACGAGCTCGACATGCTCGACGCTCCGTGGTCGACCGTGACCCCGGCCGAAGCAACTGAACAATATGGAATACTGTGAGGCACGGGAAACGCCCGATACCCCTACGGCCTCCGGCTCCCGGTCCAGAACGCGACGACACCGCACGCCGTATCCTGGAACTGAAAGTTGACGGGCATATTGCCACCTCGCGCGTAGACCTCAATGGCCGCGACGTCGCCGGCGTCCAACAGCATGTTTATGTCCACATCCGCACCCTTGGGCGGATACTGTTGTTGACCATCAATGACGACTGTCATTGGGCAACTCTGGCCGGCGAATGCGACAAGCCCCAGCACGCACGTGCGCCGATCTCCAGGCATCACGCACGCCCGACTCACGTGGACCCCGTTCAACCCGTACAACATGTTCGTGATCTTGTCCGGATGGCGAAACTCCAGCTCCTCCGGTCCAATGAACACGGCACTCAGCACACCCTTCTGTCGCATGAGCCACCGGTCATAGAATCCCGTCAGGGCGAGCGGCGACTTGATCTCTGTCCCGTTGACCGTCACGGGCGAGAGGGTCTGGGCAAGGCGATGAAGCGTAACCGTCAGCACAGCGGCCGTACCCGGGAGTTCGAGCTTGCCGAACCACGGCGTGAACCCAATGCGCCGGATGTTCAGCGTGAGCGTTTGATGCCCTCCCGCCCCGAGACTCACGTTGCCTTTCTCGTCGGTGATCTGCGTGAGGCCGCCTTCGACGCTGACGTTCGCGTACGCGACGGGTTGACCGTCGGTCGAGACGACTTTGATCACACGGGCCTGTGCGCCGAGGATCGCCGGCACGATCAGTGCAAGGCCTGACTCAACGATCCAAAGAGTCCCACGCTTCGCAATCCGCATTGCTCCTCCGCGTTGCCCGGACGGCACGGCGACGACTCCAACTCCTATGGCTGAAATCTGCTCCCTGTCCAGATCGCGATCACGCCGCAGGCGTTTCCGACGCTTGAACGCTCACCGCTATTGACTCAACTGGCACCGGAGTCCTTGCGTACCCCTAACCGACACCGGTGGCACTCGGGTTAGCCACATCGGACCTGTTCGCGGCAGTTCGCACAGGCAAGCACCGTCCCGAGGTGCTCCGCGCGCCCTTGCACCGTCTGAGTCCACGGCCGCACCTGCCATGGCGGATCGTGCCGCACATGCTGCGTGTGCCCGCACTCCAGTTCCGCGACCCACTGGCCCTCGTCGTCGAGGTGGTAGCCGGTGATGCGGCGCAGCGGACGACCATCGGTCATCCGCGCCCGCCCTTGAGCCGATCGAGCATCGCGTTCACCCCGGCCGGGAGGAACATGTGGTCGGATATCGCCGCGACTTCTTCCGCTTCGCGCCAGCGCACCCTAGCCGACGACGCCGGTCAATGTTTCCACTGTTTCCACGTACGGCCTCTTCCAGTGACCGACTCTGATATTCATACCAGAGTCGATCATCGTATGGAATTTATCATGATTCACTATAGCTGCTTTAGACTATATAGCAC
>JBIOHR010000157.1:0-7795 GCA_044449085.1 Gemmatimonadales bacterium
GAACAGCCGCTCGTCGACCTCTGTCGCCTCGACCGAAGAAAGACGAAAGCGCACGCGCGGCACGTCGTGGACGAGCCGCTCGACCAGCTCACCTAACGAGGAGCCGTTGTCCTGACCGTAACTCCCGATGTGAATTCCCGTGATCACGATCTCCGGGTGCGCGTCCGCGAGCGCTTGCGCCTCGCATACGAGCTCGGCCGCCGACCGTGACCGGTGCGCCCCGCGGGCGAGGGTCGTCGCGCAGAAGGTGCAGTGCTCGTCGCAGCCGTCCTGGATCCGCAGCAGCGCGCGCGATCCTGTTTGCAGTGTCGGACGGCTCGCCGCCAAGGCCGGATTGATGCCGAGCGCCATGGCCAGCGCAGGGAGATCCGCGCCCGCGATCACGTCGCTCACGCCGGGAAGAGCCGCGATCGTCCCCTCATCGCGCGCCGCGGCGCAGCCGAGCACGACGGACCGGAGGCGCGCGTTGCCCTTCGCCGCGCGGCGCACCTCCTGCCTCAGGTCGGCCTCCGCGGCCGCAGTCACGGCGCACGAGTTGAACAGGGCGACATCGGCCTGTTCCGGCGACGCCACGATCACGCCCCCCGCTGCCTCGATCATCGCCCGTGCCGCCTCGGTATCGTACTGATTCGCGCGGCACCCGAAGGTACGCAGATACGCCCTCATGGCGTGTTCACGGACTTGTTCACGGGCTTGGTCACGGGCTTCTTCACGCGCGCACCGCCGCTGGCGCCGTGAACTCGCCGGTGCGGTTGAGCGCGCGTGGCGGGTCAGCAGGCGTGAGCGGGACCTGCACGTAAAAAGTGCTCCCCTCGCCCTCCGTGCTCTTCACCCAGATTCGGCCGCCATGCGACTCGACGGCCAGACGGCAAAACGTCAGCCCGAGCCCCGAACTGCGCACGCGCGGCGCATTCGGCGCCCGCACGCGCTCGAACTTCCTGAAGATGATTTCCTGGTACTCCGGCGGAATCCCCGGCCCGTCGTCCGCCACCGTGAAAAGGATGCCATTGGCGTCCGCGCGCGCGCTGAGCGCGATGCGCACCGGCCCCGCCGTGTGCGTCAGCGCGTTCTGCACCAGGTTCGAGAGCACGCGCTTGAACAGCACCTTGTCCGCGCGAAACACCGGCGCGTCGTCCGCCACGTCGACCGTGGCCGCGGCTCCTTCCTGCTTGAAGCGCAGCCCCCAGTCATACACGATCTCCGCGAGCAGTGCCGCCGGCGCGATCGGCTCCGGCTGCAGCGTGATCGTCTGTTCCTCGATGCGCGCAACTTCGAGAAGGTCCTCGATCAGCGCGAGCAGGTCCTCCGCTTTCCCTTCCGCATCGGAGAGTGCCCGCGCCTGCGGCGGCGAGAGTGCGCCGAAGTCGCCGTCGCGCGCCATCTCGAGCGTTGCCAGCACCGACGTGAGCGGCGTCTTGAGGTCGTGGACGATCATCTTCATGAGATCGTCGCGCACCTTCTGCAGTTCGCGCAGGCGCTTCAGGCTCTCCTCGAGCGCGTCGGTCGCGCCCTTGAGCTTGAGCAGCGCCCGCACGCGCGCGTTGAGCACCAGGCGGTGGTGCGGCTTGGTGAGGAAGTCGTCGCCGCCGGCCTCGATTGCTTTCACGCGGTCGCTCGTGTCTCCGAGCGCCGTCACGAAGATCACGGGGATGCGCGCGGTGCGCGCGTCGCGCTTGAGACGGCGGCAGACCTCGAACCCTGCGTCGCGATCCGCGATGCCGAGATCGCCGGCCGGCATCGACACGTCGAGAATGACCAGGTCCGGGCGGCGGTCGAGGCAGGTCGCGAGCGCCGACGGCGCGTCGTGCGCGACGACGGTGCGAAAACCAAGCGTCTCGAGCTGGTCGACGAGCAGCTCGACGTTGGCTTCCACGTCATCCGCGACGAGAATCAGCGGCAGGATCCCGGCCTCCGCGGCCATCGTCGGCTCGGCTCCTCGCGAGAGACTCAGTACGGCTTGATCGCGATCCCGAGGCTGAAGATCCACCCCGTCTCCGCAAATCCGACGTTCGCCGTGCGGTGTGCGTGCGCAAGCGTGAGATCGAGCGCGACGCGTCCCGACGCGAGCGGAATCCCCGCCCCGGCGCTGATTTCGGTCTCGCGGACCTGCTGCAGGCCGACGCCGAACGGCAGCGTGCGATCGCGAAAGCCAAGGCGGACGGGCATCGTGATCGAATAAAACTTCGGCCCACCCGTCTCGATCCCCGCCGAAAACTCGGCCGCGTCAAAGACGCTCAGCCCGCTGCTTCCGAGGCCCTTCATCGCGCTCCAGTTCTCGAAACCGAAACGGCCCGCGATGATCGTGCCCGGAATCCCGTCGTACGCAAGCGACGCACTCCCGCGGCTGGGGACCGACGCATCACCGAGCGTCGTCGAGTCGCCTTGATGCAGGTGCATCGAGAACCCGTATCGTCCCGACAGCCCGATGTTGATATGCCGGATTGGCGTCGCGATGAGGCCGAACGACACCGCGGACCCGCTGAAGTTGTAGGTGTTCGTCTGCTGGAATGCGCCGAACGCCGTCGAGTCGAGCGGGAACGAACGCCCGAAGATGATATGGTTCTGCCCGGGAAACACGTGCACGCCCGCGCCGATCGTGAGCTTGTCGGAAAACGTGTAGCTCATCGCGCCCCGCACGTCCGAAATACCGCCGTCGGAAATCGCGGCAACCCTCGACGGGACCTTCGCGCCGGCGATGACCTGCGTATCCTGGTAGGTGTTCGTCCACGTGCGGTCGAGAAAACTGGCATAGGAGAAGCTGAACCGCGCCTTGCCGAGCTTGCCGCTGATGAGGAACAGCGGGAAGCGCGCGGTCGTCGTGGCCGCGCTCGAACCGGATCCCGTCACGGACCGGAACTCGGGATCGTACTGCAGGTAGACCGTCGCACGCGTGCCGATGAGCAGCGCCGCCGGGTTGATCGGTGAATTGGCGTCGAACTCGGCGAGTGCGCCGCCCGTTGCGAGCGCACGGGAGCTCAGTTCGCCGCCCGGGTACCCGAACCCCTGGACGCCGAGCGCCCCCTGCGCGCCCAGCGCGGACGCAGCGCCACAAAGCGCGATCGCTACGGCGAAACGCGGGAGGAATCGCATCAGGGCACTCCGTAAGTGATCTTCGGGACATACGAGATTCGCATCGCGGGACGCACGGCCGCCGGACTCAACGTGCTGAAAAAGCTCGCCTCGAACGGCAGCACATTCTCCGGCGACGCGCGCAGCACGACGGCGCGCGGTGGCGGGTACAGCAGCGCGTCCTGCGACGCCCACGCGCGCAGGAGCAGGAACATGTCGAAGGTTTTCTGGCCGGAGTCACGCGGCGAGACGAGGAGCGAGTCCCCGACGTCGAGTCCGGGCGCCGAGATGATGTTGGCGGCACGGCGCAGGTCGGTCACCTGCGGGCCGGCGAGCACGACCTGCGCATGGACGACCATCGTGTCGCGCAGGTCGCCGTACGGGACCGGCCGCTGTGTCAGGATCAGGGAAGCGCGCACGATCGTCGCGGAGTCGACGATGTGTGACGGGATGTCGAACCGCAGGTATGCGCGCCGCCCTGGATTCCCGCCGACGTTCATGGTGTTCGTGAATTGCGGGATCGCGTTCTTCGCGACGATCATGTAGTTGGTGAGCCCAGCACGGATGCCCTCTTCGAGCGTGCCGGCCGGGAAGTTCGAGAGCGGCTGCACGGTGATCTTTGCGACAGTCGTGTCCGGCGACCCGCGATACGAGAGCGTCGCAGGGGCCCCGTCATTCGTGGTCCCGATGCGGATCCACGCGGGACCATCGCCGTCGACGCGAATGCCGATGCGCATCCGGCCGCGGGTGCGTATGGCGGCGAGCACGGCGGAGTCGGAAATCGGAACCGCGAGGGTTTCGGGAAGGAACGCACGCACCACCGTGATGCCGCCGATCCGGCGGTCCGGCGCGAAATGCGCGTTGACCGGCCCGGACAGCGTGTCGGGCTCGATCGTGTCGTCGACGTCGTAGAGTTCGAAGCGGATGTTGGCCGGGATCCGCGCGCGCGCCGTGTCGAGGGTGATGTGGAGGAACGCAGAGTCGACGTGCGCGATCGTCTGCGACGTGTCGTTCGCCGGCGTGACCACCGTGGTCATTGCGTCGAAGCGGATCACGCCACGGGTCTCGAGCGTGTCGCCGCGTGTCGCAAGCAGGAGTTCCTGCTCCGCGCCGATCTCCGGGAACCCCACGAACGTGCTGTCGAACGCCAGCACCGGGTTGATGACGGTGTCGAGCACGGTCAGCGTCTGCGCCGGACACAGGCGCGGACACCCGGCACCTCCATCGAGCGACTCGGCACAGGCGCCGGCCCCCGCGGTGATCAGCACCGCGAGGACGAAGGAAAGTCGTCGGTTCATGTGTGGTGCAGGGACTGAGGCGTGAACGGATGCGGCAGCAGGTCGGCGAGCGACCAGCGCGCCTCCGCGCCCGAGATGGTATGACTGGAAACGTGCAGCCGGGGCGCGAACTCCACGAGCGCCTGACGGCAGAGGCCGCACGGCGGCGAGGGCTCGTCCGCTTCGGTCACGACGGCGAGATGCGTGAACGCGCGATGCCCGAGCGCCACCGCCGCGGCGAGCGCACCACGTTCGGCACAGAGCCCCGCGGGAAACGACGAGTTCTCCACGTTGCAGCCCGTGATGACCGTACCGTCGACGGTGCACAGCGCGGCCCCGACGCGAAACGCAGAATACGGGGCGTATGCGCGGGCCATCGCCCCCTGCGCGGCGGCGCGCACGCGCTCCCCGGCATCAGCGGCACCGGCCGCCATCACTGAGGCACCAACACCGGCAGGAACGACTCGCCCGTGCCGCGGAACGCGAGGCCCATCCACTCCGCGACAGTCGCGCCGAGGTCGGCGAATGTCGCACGGCGGCCGAGCGCACCGGGCCGCACGCGCGGCCCGACCGCGAGCAGTGGAACATTCTCGCGCGCGTGATCGGTCGACGGCGCCGTCGGATCGTTGCCGTGGTCAGCGGTGATGAAGAGCAGATCGTCCTCGTGGAGGGCGGAGGAAAGGGCCGGCAAGGCGTCGTCGAACTCGCGCAACGCCTTATAGAACCCCGGAACATCGTTCCGGTGCCCGTACAACTGGTCGAAATCTACAAGGTTGCCGAACAGGAACCCACTTCCCGACTGGATCCAGGCGAGAATTCGTGCGATTCCCTCGGTATTCCCGTCGGTGTGTCCGCCCTCGATTCCCCTGTGCGCGAACAGGTCGTCCACCTTCCCAACCCCTGTGCGCGCGATTCCGGCGCCTGCAAGCGCGTCGATGAGGGTTTCCCCAGGCGGCGCGATCGAATAGTCCCGCCGGTTTCCGGTGCGGTGCCAGCTCCCCTCACGTCCGGTGAACGGGCGTGCAATCACGCGGGATACATTGTGCGGAGGGGTGAGGATCGCGCGTGCCGTGGCGCACGCCGCGTAGAGCTCCGCGAGCGGCACGACGCTCTCGTGGGCTGCAACCTGGAAGACCGAGTCGGCGGACGTATAGACGATCCACGCGCCGCTGCGGACGTGCGCTCCGCCCCACCGGTCGAGCATCTCCGTGCCGCTCCCCACCTCATTGCAAATAACCTCGCGCCCGGTGCGGGCCGCAAAGTCGTCGAGAAGCAGCTTCGGGAAGCCCGCAGGATATGACGGAAAGGGGACCGCGAGCCTGAGACCGGCGATTTCCCAATGCCCTGTCGTGCTGTCCTTCCCTGACGAAGCCGGCTGCATGAGGCCGAACGCGCCGGTCGGCCGCGGTGCCGGCGGCATTCCATCGAGCGGCGCGGCCCCGCCGAGGCCGACTCGTTGCAGGTTGGGAAGCGCGAGCCCGCCGACGGCCCGCGCGACATTGCCGAGCGTGTTGCTGCCGGTGTCGCCGTATGCGGCAGCGTCCGGTGCCTCGCCGATGCCGACGCCGTCCAGGACGACGATGGCCGCGCGATGGCGCGTCACGCGTGAACGCGGGCCACCCGCTGGCGCAGCCCGGTGAGCAACTCGTACGGCGAGAGCGATGCCCGCTCCGCGACGGCTTCCACCGTGAGCAACTCGTCGCCATCCGCGCCGAAGAGCGTCGCGACATCGCCCAGCGCGCATGGAACATCGCTGACGTCGAGGACCGTCATGTCCATCATCACCGTCCCGACGACGGGGACGCGGCGGCCGTGGAGCAGCGCCTCCGCCCTGTTTCCGAGTGAGCGCCGATACCCGTCCGCGTAGCCGAGCGCGAGCGTGGCAACGCGGGAAGCGCGGCTGGCGCACCACGTCGCGTCGTACCCAACGCTGTCGCCGGCGGCGAGATCGCGCAGTTCCACCACGCGGGCGCGCAGGTGGGCCACCGGTTCCGGCTGCAGTGCCGCGCCGGGCCCGCTCCCCACCCCGTAGAGAAAGACGCCCGGCCGCACGACGCTCCACGGAGACGGCGAACGTCGCACCGCCGCCGCACTGTTGTCCGCATGGAGGATCGCGGGTCGCTCTGGCAGCGCGGCGATCGCGTCGCGAAAGCGCTTCTCCTGCACCTCCATCGTGCCGTTGTCGAGTTCCGCCGAGTGAAAGTGTGTGAACGCACCTTCCGGCGGCGAACGCCTGACGGCTTCGGCCACCTCTCCGATGCGATCCCAGCGCACGCCCGCGCGGCTCACGCCGGTGTCGATCGCCAGGTGCCATGGCCCCCCGCCGATGCCAACCCATTCGGTGATCGTATGCGCGGACCCGAGCGTCGGGATGAGATTCAGTTCGCGCGCGGCGGCGAGCTCCTCCGCGAGCAGCGGTGTGAACACGATGACCGGACGCCACGCACCGGACGATCGCAGCTCGCGTCCTTCGTTCACCGTCGCGACGCCAAAACCGAACGGGTCGAGCTTGGCGAGCGTTCGCATCACGGGCACGACGCCCAGTCCGTACGCATCCGCCTTGACCATCGGGAGGATGGGGACGCCGGCGTGACGCGCTATCGCGGCCCCGTTGCGCAGCAGCGCGCCGAGATCGATGTCGACCCAGGCGCGCGTGGTGTTCGAGCCGACGGTAGATTGCGTGGTCATTCCCAGAGTGAAGAAGCTAGACCGCGCCGAGGAACGATGCAAGAACACGACCGAAGACCGACGACCGACGACCGACGACCACAGACGGTGCCGGAAGTGCCGCGCGCCACGCTCGACGAGGCACTGGCGATCATGCGCGACCTGCGCGCGCGCGACGTGTGGGACCGCGCGCAGACGCACGATTCGCTGCGGCCGTACCTCGGTGAGGAGATGCACGAGCTCGACGACGCGATCCGCTCGGGCGACGATGCCGCGATGCGAAGCGAGCTCGGCGACGTGCTGCTGCAGGTGCTGTTTCACGCGATCATCGCCGAGGAACGCGGCGTATTCGACATCGCCTCGGTGGCGGGGTCGCTCGTCGCGAAAATGACGAAGCGGCACCCGTGGCTGTACGGCGCCGCCGCCGCGCGGGAGCCGTGGGAGCAGATGAAATCAAGGACCCGGCGGTCACTCGCCGACGGGCTTCCTCAGGGCCTCCCCGCCCTGCACCGCGGACTTCGGCTGCAGGAGCGCGCGGCGGGCGTCGGATTCGACTGGCCGGACGTGAAGGGGCCGATCGAAAAAGTTCGCGAAGAGCTGGCGGAGGTTGAATCAGAAATCGCGCAGAACGGCGCCACGTTCGACACGCACGGAGTGCCGTCGCTCGATCCGAAGCACGCGCGACTCGAAGGCGAGCTCGGCGACCTGCTGTTCTCAGTGGTGAACCTGTGCCGCAAGGCGGGCGTGCATCCGTCGCTCGCGCTCGACAAGGCGAACGCGAA
>JBIOHR010000158.1:0-7787 GCA_044449085.1 Gemmatimonadales bacterium
ATCTCGCCCCTCTCCTCTGATCTCGCCCTCGCCCCTCCCCCCTCTCTGTTAGTACGGCAACAACTTGATGCGCAGCGGTTGCTCCAGGTTCACGAGCAGATTTGCCGTAGCCGGCACGCACCCATCGTAGTCCGCCGTCCCCGCTGCGACCGCCGCACCTGCCGCGGCGCCAACCGCGCCGCCGATCACCGTCGACCGCGTGTTCTTGCCGAGCAGCTGTCCCGCGAGCGCGCCAATCAGCGCGCCGGCGCCCACCTTTTTTGCCTGATCGCCCGTGGATTGCACGCGCACCTTCTCGAGCGGGGCCGTCTGCGACACGTGCCCCGTGAGGTCGTACGACTGCTCACCAATGCGCAGTGAAACCGCGCTGAAGGTGAGCTTGAGGCTGTCCTTGGAATTGATGCTGCGCGTCGACTCGTCCACCTTGAGGACCACGCTGCTTCCCGCCGGAATCACCGCACCATCCGAACCCGCAACAGATTCGCTGACCGTCGCGGTGAAGCGATCACCGGGCTTGAAGGTGTTGGTGCAAACCCTGCCGGCGGGATGCACGGCGAACGAGGTGCCCGCGCTAACCGTCCCAACGGTCGGTGCCGGAGCTGGCGCGACCGGAGCCGGTGCCGCGACTGGCGCCGGCACAGTTGCGGGCGCCGCGGCAACTGACGGATTGTCCTGCGGTGTCAGCGGGCGGACTGTCACCTTCGGCTCCGGCACGTGGCGCGGAGGGGCCGTGGCCACTCTCGCCTCCTTCTGCTCGGGCTTCGGAGCGGACGTGCCGGAGGCCGCGGAGGCGGCGGGTACGTCGTTCAACTGCGGCTGCGCCGCGCCGTTCGGCGCGAGCTGGATTTCGCGGGCGGGCGCGCCGCCGGCCTGGCGTGGAGACTTGTCTCCGCATGCGGAGACGGCCGCGACGAGCACGATCGCGAGCAACGTCGCGGCACGAGGGGTGTATTTTGGTCGCATGGATTACCCGTGGTTGAGATCGCTCACCGAAATGTAGTACCGCCGAAATACCGGCAAGTTGCGCACGATCCCATGGAGACCCGATGACCCGACGCAGCACCGTCCTGTTCGCAGCAGCAGCCATTTTCGCCCTTGCCGGCACCGCCCGCGCGCAGCGCGCGAGCCTCGCCGTCGGCGCATCGACCCCCGTCGGCGACCTGGCGAACACCGCGGGAACCGGATTCGACATCCAGCTGCAGGTGCGCACCGAGCCGATGATCGGGCCGCTCCCGCTGCGGATCGACATCGGCTACGACTGGCTGACCGGAAAAGGATCGTCGCGCTCGACGTCGATCTCCGCACAGTCCGTCAGCGTCATGGGCGATTTCGGCACGAGGTTTTACTGGATTGCAGGCCCGGGGTTCTTCCAATCGACGCAGACGATCAATGTCTCGGGGCACAACGCCTCCCAGCAGAGAAACTATTTGGGTGCGCAGGTCGCACTCGGCCTGGACATTCCGGTGTTCCGCTGGACGGGCTTCCTCGAAGTCGAAGGGGTCAGGCTGTTTTCGCCGCGTCCCACGCCGATGTACGTCCCGGTCCGCTTCGGGATCCGCCTCTGATCAGAGATGGCGCAGGAGAAACTCCGGGGTCCACTGCTGGAGCTTGGACGCGAGCAGCGCGAACCGGTTCGTGACCATGAGCACGCCGACGAACACCAGGAGTGCGCCCGCGGCGCGGTTGACCCACACCATCTTCCCCTTGTGCCGCGCGAAAAATTCAAGGAACCGGTCCACGGCCAGCGCCGCGACCAGAAACGGCACCGCAAGCCCCAGGGAATAGCAGAACAGCAGCAAAACGCCTCGAGAGAGATCCGCCGTGTTCGCAGCAAGCGCGAGGATCGCGCCGAGGATCGGACCCAGGCAGGGACTCCATCCTGCGCCGAACGCGATCCCCACCACGACCGTGCCCAGGTATCCAAGGGGCTTCTCGGCGAGGTGCACGCGCCGCTCGCGCATGAAGGCCGTGATGTTGAGGACGCCAAGCAAGTACAGGCCGAACACGATGATCATCACGCCGCCGACCCCCGACACGAGGTGCCGGTAGCGCAGCAGCAGACGGCCCAGCGACGTCGCGGTGGCGCCGAGCGCGACGAAGATCAGCGTGAAACCGCAGATGAACAGCAGCGAGTGGACGAGCGCGGTGCGCCGCGCGCGGGTCACGTCCTCGAGCGACAGCCCCGTGATGAACGTGACGTAGCTCGGGATGAGCGGCAACACGCACGGCGAGAGAAAACTCAGCAGCCCCGCGGTGAACGCGATGACAATGCCGAGGCCGACGTCGCCGTTCACGCCTGCCCCCCCGCAGATGCAGCGGCGCTGCGGCAGGCCGCACACGTCCCGTAGATCACCAGCCGGTGGCGCTCGCGCACGAAATCGTGCGCGTCGGCCACGCGGTGCGTCATCCGTTCGAGCGCGGAGTCGCGGAACTCCGTCACGCTTCCGCAGGCGGTGCAGAGCAGCTGCTCGTGGTGCGGGAGCTCGCGGTTCGCCTCGAAGCGCCGGAATCCTTCGCCGCGATTTCGCTCGACGAGGAACCCGCTTTCGAGCAGCACGTCGATCGTGCGGTAGACGGTGGCCGTGCCAACCTTGAGTCCATTGCGGGCCATCGCGCCAACAGCCTCCTCCGCCGAGAGGTGGCGCTCGGAGTTGAGGAAGAGCTCGGCTATGGCAAGCCGTTGCGGTGTGAGCGGCAGCTGCCGCTCGCCCATCCACGCGCGAAATCGGTCGATTACGGGCTGGTCTGCCACGCCGGTTCGCTCATCAGCGCGACCAGTTCGCGACCGGTGATCCGCGTCGGCTCGATCGCCTCACCGGCGCGGTCCTGCACGCCGCGCACCACCATCTCGACCGCCTCGAGCGGCGCGTCGGCCTGGGTCTTTACCTCGATTTCCCACTTGCCGCGCTCGGGCCCCTTTCGGGTGAGGCGGTAGCGCGCCGTGTGCACCTCGAGGCGCACGGCCTGGAGCGCGAGCTCGAGGTTCGGTGGCGGCTCCGCGGCGACGACCGCCACGCCGGTCTCGATCTGCCCCTGGCGAATGGCGGGAAAGAGGTGGAGCTCGACGATGCGCTCGACGGGCACGCGCTCCACAATCGCCTTGAGGAAGCGCTCGCCCGTTTCGTTCAGCATGCGCGGGACGCGTGTATCGACTTACGGCGAAAGAGTTGAAAAGTCACGCCGGAAGTTACTGCATGGAGAGACCGTAAGGAATTAAATCGACGGACGGCAGACGACGCCCCCCACCCCTTTTGACGCCGCCTGCCGCCGCCGAATTCCGCTCCCCGCGCTATTGAACGATGACCGTCCCCGTCATTCCCGCATGGATCGTGCACTGGTACGGGAAGGTGCCCGCCGTATTGAACCTGCGCGTGATGGTCGCGTTCGAGTTGCTGCCGGGAATGCACACCGATGTCAGGCCGATGATCAGCGTTTTCTTGCGCATGGCTTTCTTGACCGTCGTGAGGCGGGAACACTCGGCGAACTACTTTACGCGTGCACAATCGCTAGCTCTACATCCACGATGCTGCAGACGTTCCACTGGCAATGCGCCTTCGAGGAGCCGAACGGTGACGGTCGCGTTACGCGTCGCTGCTGGGCGCGACGGCCTTCACAGCATTACCACTGGATCCCGGTCAAATGTCACACGCAGGTCGCCGCGGCTCGGGATCTCAAACGTGGTCAGGAAGCGCCGCGCGAGCCGGGTCAGGGCGCCCGCCTTGGCGGTGCGAAGCAGTAAGTGCCAGCGCCACCGTTGTTTGACTCGCTCCACCGGGCAGGGTGCGGGCCCGATCATCTGTACGGTTCCCGCACCAAGGGCGGCCAAGGCCCCATCAAACCACTCGCCCGCGCCGAGCGCAAGAGCGACCGTCTCGGCCTGATCGATGCCGCTGAAGACGACGTTGGCGAGACGCATGGTCGGCGGATACGGAGGATCCCGCCGGTCCTCAAGCTCTTCCGCGACGAACGCCTCGTAGTCGTGCGCGACGGCGCACCGCACGGCATGATGCGCGGGAACGCGCGTCTGGATGATCACCTGCCCGCCCTTGGGACCGCGTCCGGCACGGCCCGCCACCTGACTGAGCAGTTGGAAAGTCCGTTCGGACGCGCGGAAATCCGGCAGGTTGATTCCGACGTCAGCGTCGATGACCCCGACGAGCGTGACGTTGGGAAAGTCGAGTCCCTTCGCGATCATCTGGGTGCCGAGCAGCACGTCGACTTCGCCGCGCCCGACGCGGTCGAGGATGTCCGCGTGCGCCCACTTCCCGGTCGTCGTGTCCACGTCCATGCGCGCGATCCGCGCCGACGGCAGCTGCTCGGACAGCAGCTTCTCCACCTGCTGCGTGCCGAGGCCGCGCTGGCGCAGCGTGAGCGCACCACATTGGGGGCAGGTCGCCGCCGCCGGCTCCTGGCGCCGGCAGTAGTGGCAGACCATGCGCTCGGGCGACCGGTGGAGCGTGAGCGAAATCGAGCAGTCGGGGCACACAGCGACCCATTCGCACGCGCTGCACTGGACGAACGACGCAAACCCGCGACGGTTCAGCAGGAGAATGCTCTGTTCGCCGCGCGCGAGGCGTTCGTGCAGCGCGCGCTCGAGCGGCTCGCTCAGGACGCCGCGGAGCTGCCGCTCCGGGGCCGTGAGATGCGCCGCCCGCGTGTTCGTGCGGAGGTCGACGACCTCCACTCGCGGCAGCGCGCCTCCGCCAACGCGCGCCGGGAGCGAGAGCAGCCTGTACTTGCCCGCGCGGGCATTCTCCCAGCTCTCGAGGCTCGGCGTTGCACTGCCCAGCACGCAAACGGCACCGGCCTCGCGCGCCCGTACGATGGCGACTTCGCGCGCATGGTAGCGCGGTGACTCACCCTGCTTGTAGCTCGCCTCATGCTCTTCGTCGACGACGATCACCCCGAGATCGGGAAGCGGAGCGAACACGGCGGAGCGCGCGCCGACCGCCACCCGGCGGGCGCCGCTGCGCAGCGCGTTCCATGCGTCGTAGCGTTCGCCGTCGCTGAGGCCCGAGTGCAGCACCGCCACCTGGCTGCCGAACACCGCGCGGAAGCGATCCACCGCCTGCGGCGTCAGCGCGATTTCGGGAACGAGCACGATCGCAGTGCGCTGCCGCACCTCCACCACATGTTTCAGGAGCTCGATGTACACCAGCGTCTTCCCGCTGCCGGTGATGCCGTGCAGCAGCGCAACCTCACCTGGCGCGGCGGCGATCAGCGCGGCTATGGCGTTCCGCTGCGCGCCGGACGGCTCGTGCGGTTGCGCGGGCGGCGCGTTGCGGAGGGAGAACGGATCGCGCGATACGGTCTCCTTCTCGAACGCGGCGAGCCCGCGCTTCACGAGAGCGCTCACGATCGAAGGCGTGCAGCCAAGCGTCGCCACGGCCCGGTCGACCGACGCGCGCCCGCCGAGCGACTCGAGGAGCTCGTACAGCGCGCGCTGCTTTGGCGACCGCGCGAAGGTCCGGTCGCGCTCGATCAGCGAGGACAGCTCGCGAGCGAGCACGACGATGCGCCGCGCCTTCACTGCCGGCTCGGGACGTCTCGACGCGCCGAGCGCGGATGGCAGCGCCGCACGCAGCACCAGACCGGGCGGCGCGACGTAGTACTCCGACATCCAGCGGCAGACGTTGAGCAGATCCGGGCGGAACGCCGGTTCGGCGTCGGGCACATCGATGATCGCTTTCGGCTTGGTGCTGCCGAGTGCGACGCCGTCGCTTTCGCCCAGGCAATAGCCGACGGCGCGCCCGCCGCGCACGGGCACGACGACGCGCGCACCAGGAACGAGCGGGTGCCGCGTCGGCCCTTCGACCGAGTACGTGAAGCTCCGAAAGAGCGGAATCGGAAGCGCGACATCCACGAGCCGCGTCGCGTGCGGCGGACGCGCGGTCATGCCGTCGGCGCGTTGCTCCCTTCGTGCTCCTCGTCGCCGCCGCGCACCACGCGGGCCAGGTCTGGGGTGTGCACGTTCTGCTCGTGCAGGAACCCGAGCAGCGCGTCGGACAGCTCGTGGCCGGTCTGGTAGCGCGCGACCGGGTCTTTCGCGAGGCAGCGCATGGTGATGTCGGCGAGCGCGGTGGGAATCTTCGAATCCACCTCGTGCAGCGTGACCGGCGTCTCGTGCACGTGTTTGTATCCGATCGAATAGCCGTCGGCGCCGTCGAACGGCGGGAATCCCACGAGGCACTCGTAAAGCATGACGCCCACGGCGTACAAGTCCGATCGCCCGTCCAGCATCTTTCCCATCGCCTGCTCGGGTGCCATGTAGTGCGGGGTGCCCATCGCGCGGCCGCCCGCCGTGAGGCGGCCGTGAAAATGCGCCGTGGCAATGCCGAAATCGGTGAGCATCGCGTTGCCGTCGTCGTCGAACAGCACGTTGTCGGGCTTGACATCGCGGTGAATCACGCCGTGCCGATGCGCGTAGTCGAGCGCGCAGCTCACCTGGCTCGCGATGAACGCCGTGCGCAGCGCGGCGATCGTGCGGTCGCGCATGAGGTCGTCGGCGAGACAGCCGCCGCCCAGAAAAGGCATCACGAGGTACACGACTTCGCCGACCTCGCCGTAGTCGATCGGCGTGCAGATCAGCGGGTGCACGAGCCGGCTCGACGCCTCCGCCTCGCGGCGGAAGCGCGTGCGCATCTCCTCGTCGCGCGCGAGATGCGAGTGGACGACCTTCACCGCGAGCGGGCGGCCCAGCCGCTCGTGCTCGGCCGAATACACATCCGCCATCCCGCCCGAACCCACGCGGCGCAGGATGCGGTAGCGGTTCCCCGTGGCCTGGCGCAGCGCGGTGATCAGCGCATCCGGCGCCTCAGCCGCGACGCGGACCTGCGGCAGCGACGCGTCGCACTTCGTGCAGTTGCGCGCAGCGTTGCGATTCCAGGTCCCGCAGTCGGGGCAGAACAGGGGCTAACTCCAGCGGCGAGGGGAACCCGAAAGTTAGCGCCATTGGCAAGGTGGGCGCGAGCAAGGCGGGTGCGACGGGCCGTCTGCGTTGAAACCCGCTGTGAGCCGATAACCGTGAGCCTATAGCCTTGGGCGCACTGCGACGTGACGGCCGTGCGAGGCGACCGGTGGACCGTCAACTACAATAGCGCCCGCATATGCACCACCGCCGCCTCGCCCAATCGATCCGGCGCGTACCCGCCTTCCAGCGCGCTCACGACACGCCCCCCGCACCACTGCTCGGCGCGGCTCACCATTTCGCGCGTGAGCCGCGTGACGTCGTCGAGTTCCAGCGTAAACCCGCCCAGCGGATCGCCCGAGAGCGAATCGAATCCGGCCGAGATCAGCACGAGGTCCGGCGTGAAGCCCGCGGTGGCCGCGTCGACCGCCGCGAGCAGCTCGCCCACATACCGCTCGCGCGGCAGCGCAGGCGGCAAGGGAACATTCCACACGCTGTTCTTCTGCCCGCGATCGTCGGCTGCGCCGGTTCCGGGATACCACGGCCACTGGTGCATCGAGACGAAGCGAATGTTCGGGTCGCGCTCGACGAGCGCCTGGGTCCCGTTGCCGTGATGGACATCCCAGTCCACGATGAGCACGCGCTCGAGCTTCTTCGTGATGCGGGCGTAGTGCGCGGCGATCGCGACGTTTCCGAACAGGCAGAAACCCATCGCCGATTCCCGGAGCGCGTGGTGGCCCGGTGGCCGCACCGCGCAGAAACTCCTCGTGGTCACGCCGGCGAGCGCGTGATCTACCGCGTCGAGCACACAGCCCGCACCCGCGGTCGCGGCGTCCCACGACCCGGCACTCTCGACCGTGTCGGCGTCGAGGTTGCCCCC
>JBIOHR010000159.1:0-7656 GCA_044449085.1 Gemmatimonadales bacterium
CGCCCCCGCAGCGCGGCCCTTGCCGCCGCGGCGTTCATCGCGGGCGCCGTATTCGCATCCGGCATGCATTTCACGCGGCGCGCCGAGGCGCAGTCGCTCGCGCCGATCGTTCCCAGGGCCAGCGTGGGCACACCGGCCGATTTCAGCACGGTCGCCGCGCGCGTCACGCCGGCGGTCGTCTCGATCATTGCCCAGCACGACGCGCATCCCACCGCGAACCACGAGCGTCAGCGCGCCCCGCAGCTCCCGCCGGAAATCGAGCGCTTCTTCCAGTTCCAGGGACCCGGCGGCTCCTCACCGTTCACGATGCCGGATCAGCAGGACCAGAGCCGAACCGCGAGCGGGTCGGGCTTCATCGTGTCGCCGGAGGGGTACATCCTCACGAACAATCACGTGATCGACGGCGCCGATCGCGTGACGGTCGGCCTCCCGGACCGCCGCGAGTTCAAGGCGAAGGTCATCGGGCGCGATCCGCAGACTGATGTGGCCGTCCTCAAGATCTCGGGGAAAGACCTGCCAACCGTCCCGCTCGGCGACGACAACCAGGCCCGCGTGGGCGACTGGGTGCTGGCCATCGGCAATCCGCTCGAGCTCGACTTCACGGTCACCGCGGGCATCATCAGCGCGAAGGAGCGCTCGAATCAGCTGCGCGACCTGAACTCCGACAAGTACGCGATCCAGGACTTCATCCAGACCGACGCCGCGATCAATCCGGGGAACTCCGGCGGACCGCTGGTGAACACGAGCGGGCAGGTGGTGGGAATTAACAGCGCGATCGAGAGCCCGACGGGCGTGTACGCGGGATACGGCTTTGCCATCCCTATCACACTCGCCAAGACCGTGATGGACGACCTCATCGCGCACGGTCACGTGCGGCGTGCGATCCTGGGCGCGCTGATCACCGACGTGACGCAGGAGGACGCGTCGGCCGCGAAACTCGACAAGATCGCGGGAGTGAAAGTCGAGGACTTCAGCCCGGCCGACAACAGCCCGGCCAAGCGCGCCGGGATGCAGCCCGGTGACATCCTGGTTTCCGCCGACGGAAAACCGGTGGATCGCGTGAGCACCCTGCAGCGCATCATCCGCACGCACCAGCCTGGCGACGAGATGACCTTCGACGATGTCCGCTACGGGTCGCACCTGACGATGCACGTGAAGCTCGCAGAAGCGCCCGGCGAGGGAAACGCGTCGGTGGCGGCGGACAATGATGATTCGGGCACGTCAGACTCCGCGGACGGCGCCGTGACGTCGAAGTCGCTGGGTGTCACCTTCGAGGCAATGAGCGCCTCCGACGGATCGTCGCACACGCGCGGCGTGCATGGCGTCGTGGTCAGCGACGTGCGCCGCGGCGGGCCGGCGGACGGGCAGCTCGTGCCCGGCGACATCGTCCTGGACGTGATCCATCCCGAGCCGAAGGTCGCGACGCGAACCGTCGCCGACCTGCAGGCCGTGCTCGGCAAGCTGAAGAACGGCGACTACATCGGTCTCGAGATCAGCAGGGAGACAGATTCGCAGGGCGACCGGGCGACGGCAGTGGTGAACCTGAAGCTTGGCGCGTGACTGTGTGCGATCGGCGGAGCCGGCCCCGCACGCGGGGCCGGCTCCGTCGTGCTTCAGTGCACGGTGACCTGCAGTGAGTCGCGGAGCGTGTCGAGCGCGGCGATGCGCGTGCCGACGATCCACGTCGTGCCAGCTTGCAGCGCCGTGACGTTCGCGGCGCGAATGCCGACGGGCGAAACGCCCGCGATCGTCGGGTCCCGGACCGTGAAGACTGCGATCGCCGTGCCACTGGACGGATTGGCGATTGAGCTGTGCAAGGCCTTGATCTGCTGGTTCAGTGCGTCGAAACCATCCACCCAGACCTGCCACGATCCACCGACGGCGAGTGTGTCGCATGCGTGCGCGTCGGGACAGCGCAGGCTGATGCGCGCCACGCGCTGGGTGAGGACGACGATTTTTTCCGCTGAGTGCCGCCACTGCCTGATCATTTTCGCCTGGCCGGCTGCGCCCCCCGATGCGAGCGTGTCGAACGCGCCGACGCCGCCGGTCACCGTGACGCTTATCGTCGACGGATAGAGCGGCGGCGTGGCGGATCTGAACCCGGCGAACCCCGCGGGCACAAATGATATGCTGTCCGAAACCGTGAAATCCACCGCCGTGTCCGGAAATGCCGGGTCGGTTTGGAGCGTGAAGGTCGCGAGCTCGGTGTAACTGAACAACGTGTCCGGCCCCTGCACGGTCACCGCGACCGGATAGACCGGATCGTACGGGTTCGTGTGCAGGTACGGGTCTCCGCACGCGATGAGCACGGCGAGCCCCGCGGCGGCGGCAAGTCTGGGAGTCCGTCGGCGCATATTTACCGGAACTCGAATTTCAGCCCGGCGCCGAGACCGTGCGCGCCGGTCGGCGAGACTGTTGGAGCGGTCAGGATCGGCTTGAACCAAAAGTCGTGCACGGCCGCCAGTCGTGACGCGTGGACGCGTTCCTGCACCTCGGCCTCGATCGCGCCGCCGATCCACACGACGGCGGTCGCGATCGCCATGTTGCTCGCATTGTTCCGCTGGCTCACCGCAGTAGTGAACTGCCGCGGTGCATATCCCGAGAGGTTCACCTTGTATTTCGCGTACCAGCTGTTTGCCGACTGCAGGAGATTGTACGAGGTGTACGCCATCGTCAGCGTGAGCGCGGTTCCCGACAGGCCGACGAGCCGCGACCACGTGGCGTACTGGCCGCCGCCCGGAAACATGAGGCCGTGCAGGAAGGTGAGGCCCGGCCGCACCGAAGTGCAGCGCACGCCCGGACGCGTATGGTCGAGCAGCGCGCCGGTGTTGCGCAGGCTGGTGTAGGCGTCGTTTTCAATTGGCGACTTGATCGAGAGCGAGCTCCCGCTCAGCGCGCACGGATCCATCGCGGTGAGCTCGCTGGCGACGAATGCTGCGGATGGCTGGTCGTCGTCCATCTGGAACGTGTTCGCGAGCGTCATCAACGCGATGCGCCGGTCGTTGGTCGAGAGCTTCGGTTCGGTCAGGCGCTCGAGGATGATCTTGGCGGCGTCCGCATCGTGACCGGCGCGCTGGCGGCGTTGCGCGGTCCTGAGCCCGGTGTCCGACGGCGTCGGCACCCGCACCAGCTTTCGGCGCGCCGCTTCGGGCGTTGCGCTCGTCGCGGCATCGCGCACGACGAGGCGCTGCGCACGCCACCGGAGATAATCCCACCAGAGCGTGTGCATGATGTTGCCCGGCAGGGGAATGTGATCGGGCTCCCCGCCGGCTTTCGTCCAGATCATCAGCTCGGTGTGCGGCATGTCGCCCGTGGGCGTCGGCTCGATCGCGTCGAACGGGATGTACAGGCGGATCTGGTCGGTGGTCTGGCCCGGGATGCCACCCTTGCTCATCACGAGCACGGGCGCACGCGCGATCATCAGGGGCTTCACGATGCGCAGCTGCGAGAGGAGCACGGCGCTCACGGGATCGCGCGCCGGGTCGTACGCGAACTCCGTCACGAACCGCATTCCGCGCCGGATCATCGCCGGCCGTCCGAGATTCTTGAAGCCGCATTCCGTGAAGTTGCGCAGCACCGGCATGATCGAAATCACCATCACGGGCCGCTCGTCCACGAGCGAGTCGAACACGGCCCACGGCCGCGCATCCGCGAGGCGCGCACTGTCCGCCTCGGAGATGTGCAGCGGTTTCATGCAATTCGCGAGCGTGGTGTCGATAATGAGGCTCGTGTCCATCGCGTCCATCGCACGCGGCGTCGCGATGAGAAAGTCCCAGTCACCGCCGCGGAGCGTCCACGCCGCGGCGGTCTTGTCGTGCCGCGGGAGCGGAAGGCGGCGCCACACGGAGAACCCGGAATCGGCAGCGTTGAACGGAAGCAGCAGCTTCGGAACGCTCGACGGCACGGGAGGAAACACCGTGGTGTCCGTCGCCTGCGCATTGAGCGCGGCGACGGACAGTACGAGCATCACCGGAATCATGCGGTGGCTCATGGCGACTCTCAACGGGTGGGGGAAATCGCGCAGCAACTCGTGCCGAGACCATCCCGCCTGCGAACTATTTGTTCGACGCCAGCTTGAGTACGAGATCGCTGATCTTTTTCTCGAGGTCGCCCAGTGACGGGCACGGCGTCAAGTCGCGGTTGGAGAGGTCCGGCGCGTTCCCCATCGCCTGGATCCTCGTCAGGATCTGCGCGTTGCCGTTCGGGCCGGGTTCGACGTAGCTGAGGATATTCATGTGAATGTCCCACGTCTCGGCGTTCGGCAGGCCCATCTTGTCGCCGCAGTCAACGACCTTCTGCATCGGCATGCCGGCGATGCGCCGGCGAATCGAGAGCCCGTCGTTGCCCACGGCACGCTTCTGGTCAACCGGCACGACGGGTATCTCCAGCATGACGTATGCACGCGTGAGCAGCGCGTACGCGGAGTCCTGCGATACCGGCACCGGCGTCGCGATCGCCGTGTAGTTGTTGCTCTGGTTGATGTTCATCGTGCCCATCGCCGACGAGCCCACGACGAGGCTCGTGGTCGAAGGTGCGACAGTCGTCTCGGACCCACCGGTCTTGCCGCCGCTGGCGCAGGCGGCAGCGAATACGAGCAGCACGACGCCTGATGAAAGGTGACGCATGACTGACGCTCCAATGGAGGGGGGGATTGGTCGTGATACCCGGTATGTAGGACAGGTTCCCGCGGGAACGATAGGGTCGAACTGCACACACCGCCATACGGGGAGAAAAGGGCCGCCGCCGGGGACACGGCTGGCTGGCCGCGGCGCGGGCGTGATGATCGGCTGCGGCGCCTAAGCCGCTGATCGGACTGGAGTTACTTCGCGGGGCGCAAGAACGCTGGTTCGCCCGTCCCCACGGTGTACGCCTCGTCCATCGCGTCCAGGTGCTCGGCTCTCAGCACCCTTCGCCCGTCGGGCGAAAGGAGGTACGCGAGGAACCGCTCCGCGAGCGGCCGGTTCTCCGCTGCCAGCGGAATGGTGAGCGCAAACAGTATGGGCGCGCCGCGCATCGTGAGCGTGTCGCCCGGCTGCTTGCCGAGCACCCGCGTCGTCACGCGCGCGTACGCGGCGCTGTCCGCGGGCGCGCCGAGATCGATTGCATCGGGGAGCTTCACGAACTTGAGCCCGTCGTTTTCGGCAAGGTTCTGGTACGTCCAGATGTAGTCGAGCTCATGGGTCTGCAGGAGCGCGACCTGGTCCGCCTCGCGCGGGCGAACGTTCCGCTCCGGCGCCGCGGCGAGCAGGCGCTGGTATAGTCCCGGTTCCTTGTAGTGCCGTTCCGCGAGCTGCATCGTGAGCAGCGTGCGGTACCCGGATGGATCCGTGTTCGGGTCGGCGCGCCCGACCTCGACACCGGCCCCGGTGATGACGCGGCGCCAGTTCTCCGCATTGATGCGCGCGGCCCCTCGCGATTTCGGCGTATAGGCGAGCACGATCCGGTTGCGCGCAAAAAGCGTGTACCATGTCGCGTGCGCGGGCATCAGCAACTTTGGAAACACGTCGGGGTCGGCGAGGAGGACGACATCGGGCGTGCGATGCAGCTCCGTGATTCGCCGCGCAATCTCGAGGCTGGCGCCCGGTTCGAGCTCGTACCTGGCACCGGTGTGCGCCGCGAAACTGTCGAGCAGAGCGCGGACGGGCCGCGTGATCGACGCTGCGTTCATGACGGAGAGCACACCGGGCGTCGCGGGACGCGTCGTGGCTCCGCCGGAGGTGAAGGCCGATGCGCCGCCGATGAACGCCGTCAGGACGAACGCTGCGCGCCACACGGGCGCTGCCCTCCGTGCCGCGTTCAGCATAGATGTACCGCCGTTGCCTTGAAGGTGAAGTACGCCGCGTCGCCGACGCTGAGCGCCAGCTCGTCGGCCGAATACGTCGTGAGCGCTGCGATGAGGCACGTGCCGTTCACGTCGATCGTCACGCGCCAGAGCGGCCCGGCGGACGCGATCTCCGTCACGCGGCCCTCGAACTGGTTTCGCGCCGAGCTCGGCGCCGGGGTGCTGCGCGCGACCAGGATTTCTTCCGCCCGCACGATCGCGTGGCAGCGGCCCGGTGCCGCCGCGCCGGCGACGCGCATCGAAAGCGCGCCACTCGTGAACGTCGCTCCGTCGCCATCGATCGCGACGGCGCCAACGAACACGTTTTCCGCTCCGAGGAACTCGGCGACGTACGACGACTTTGGGTGCCGGAAGACATCGGTGGGCGGCCCGCTCTGGAGCACGCGGCCCCCGTCGAGCAGCACCGCCACGTCGCCCAGCGAGCCGGCCTCGGCGAAGTCGTGCGTGACGTGGAGCGTCGTGAGCTCCCATTCGCGGTGGACTGCGCGGAGCTCGCGGCGCGCGGCGCCGCGCCGTGCGGGGTCGAGCGCGGAAAACGGTTCGTCGAGGAGGAGGATTGAAGGCCGCCGCGCGAGTGCGCGCGCGAGCGCCACCAACTGGCGCTCGCCGCCGCTGAGCGAGTGGACCGGCTGCCCGTACAGCCCGGTGACGCCAAAGCGGTCCGCAACGTCGCGCGCCGCGCCGGCATCGGGCGCGCCATAGCGCACGTTCGCTTCGACCGAGAGGTGGGGAAAGAGGAATCCGAGCTGATAGACGAGTCCGATTTCTCGCGCGTCGGCCGGCTGGTGCGTGACGTCGCGGCCGCCGAGCGCAAGCGTTCCGCCGCGCTGCGGCACGAGTCCGGCGATGACTTCGAGGAGCGTCGTCTTGCCGCTGCCGGTGGGGCCGATCACGACGCCGTACGCGCCGCGCGGGACATCGAACGTGATGTCCTCCAGCGCAAACGCGCCGACGCGCGCCGTGAGTCCCGTGACCGAGATCATGCCGCAGATCCCGGTTCGCCCATGCGCAGCGCGCGGAGCGCCGTGAGCGGAATCATCGAGAGCAGGACGAGTGCGGCGGCGACCGGAAGCGCCTCGGCCAGGCCGAACCCCGTGAAGCGGTCGTAGCTGAGCACGCTCACGACCTTTGGATTGTACGCCAGGATGACGATCGCGCCAAACTCGCTGACCGCGCGCGCCCAGGTCACGACGCCGGCGGCAATCAGGCCGCGTGCGGCGAGCGGGAGCGTCACGCGCCTGAATGCGCGCCACGGCGAGTCGCCCAGCGTGCGCGCGACGCCCTCGAGGCGCGGGTCCACGCGCGCGAATGCCTCGCGCGCACCGCTGACGAACAGCGGAGCGGAGACAAAGAGCATTGCCGCGATGATCCCGAGCGGCGTTCCGACGATCCTGAGGCCGAGCGCGAGCAGGCCGCCGCCGATCGTGCTCCCGCGTCCGAGGAAGAGCAGGAGCGCGATGCCCGCGACCGGGTGCGGGATGAGCAGCGGCAGGTCGAGGACGGCGGAGACGATCGCGCGCCCGCGGAACGTGCGACGTGCAAGCAGCCAGGCGAGCGGCGCACCGCAGAGCGCGGCGGCCAGGGCAGCGGCCGTGGCCGTGAGCGCGGTGAGCGCGAGCGACTGGCGCAGTTCGGCGTCGGTCCAGAGGCGCGTGGCGCCTCCCGCACCAGCCGCGGCGACGAGGCGGACGACCGGAAGGACGAGGAAGAGCAGGAGGAGCGAACTCGCGATCGCCGCGAGAACCCCTGCGACGAGCCGCATGTGGCCTTCGCGGGCAGGCGCCGTCACGACGCCTGTCCGCGGGCGGTGATGC
>JBIOHR010000160.1:0-7649 GCA_044449085.1 Gemmatimonadales bacterium
ATGGGGAGACGTGCCGGGCCAGAGCGGAAGGTCGGCGACATGCGTGACGTAGTCGAGCACCCAGTGGCTCACGACCAGCGCGCCAATGAGCGCCACGCTCGTCGCGTCGACCTTTCGCCATCGCGCCAACCCGGCGAGCACGGCGCCCCACACGATCGACATCAGCAGGCTGTGCGACCACGGATACGAGTCGAATACGAGCGGCCCGAACGCGGTCGCTCCGTGCTGGATCGTCACGCGCTCGACGCCGATCAGCAGGAACACCGGCCACAACAGGTCGAGCGTCGTGACCGCGGCCACGTACCATCCCAGCGACGGCGCCGGACGCGCGCGTTTGGCGATCAGCGCGACAGCGATGTGTCCTACGAACATATCGGTTGCCCCATTTCAGAAATCCTCATCCGCAGTCCGCAGTAATCTCACCTACCGCGGAATCACCGGCAGTCGAATCCGCGTCGCATGCTGCGCGTCGTGCAGCACCCGCTGGTGCGCGCTCACGAATTTCGTGTCGCGCTCGTTGTCACCGCCGGTATTCAGATTTCGATCGTATTTCGGGAACGCCGCCGAGGCCATCGTCACGCGCAGGCGGTGCCCGGCGGGAATCACGACGCCCGTGTACCACATGTCGAGATGATACTCGTAGACCGTTCCCGGAGTGAGCAATTTCGGTTTGTCGAACCCTTCGCGGAACCGCGCCCGCGCCACACCGTCCTGGATCCGCATCACACGGCCGTCGGGATATACGTCGAGCAGCATCACGTTCCAGTCGGTGTCGAGCGCGTCGGTAGCCGCGAAAACCGTCGCGCTCATCGGGCCCGTGATTTCCATCGGCTTCGTGAAAGGCGCCGAGGTGAACGCGAGCAGGTTCGTGCGCGTGGCGTGGACCTTTGAATAGTCCTCGTTGAGGCTCAGTTCCAGCTCGCGCGCGTCTATCAGATACGGGGTCGGCTTCCCCGGGTCGTATGTGAACGTGTCCGCCGGCTCGGCGGACTTCGGCGGAATCGTGTCGAGCGTGCCGTCGCCGCCGCCGCCATTTGCCTTCCCATCCGAATGGATGTAGAAGTCGGTCCACTTCGTGCGCGCGAGCGGAAACTCCTTCTCCTTGCGCCACTTGTTGTCGCCCATCACGAAGATGTCCACCGGCGGCTCACGCTCCACGCCGTTGTCCACGCCCTTCAGATAGTGATCGAACCAGCGCAGCTGCAGCATGCGTGGGTCAATACGGGCGTCGGCGCCGAAATCACCGTTCACGTAGTCGATTCCCTTGTGCGCGCCGGCATCCATCACGATCCGCTGGAACGGATGCGACTTGAGCGTGTCGAGGCCCATGTAGTTGCGGATCGTCCCACGCGCGTCGTCGTACCAGCCGCCGATTCCCAGCACCGGAACTTTCACGCGGTTGAGCCGCTCTTCGATGCTCAGGCCATGCCAGTACGAATCGAGCTTCTGGTGATTGAACCAGTCGTTCCAGTACTTGGGATTGCCGCATCCGGATTTCTGCGCGCTCGCGACAACCGGCAGGCTGTTGAATGCCGTCTCGACGTCGAGATTGCTCATGTCCGACATCGTCGCGCGCACCTGCGTGAGGCAAAGCCACGGCACGATGGTCGGCGAGAAGACCATGTCGATGTATGGCACTATACGGAGCGGATCCGCCGTCGCGACTGCCGGCGCGATCGCCGCGAGGTGCGGCGGCGCGGCGATCGCGGCGTACCACGCATAGAGCCCCGGGTTGGAGCGGCCGATCATCCCGACCTTTCCGTTGGCGGCTGGCAACTTCGCCGCCCACTCCACCGCATCGTAGCCGTCGCTCTCCTGCAGCGCGTTCATGTCCAGCACGCCACCCGATCCGCCGCGCCCGCGCACGTCCTGCTTTACGTAGATGAAACCGTGCGACGCCCAGAAAATCGCTGCCGCGGTATCGATGCGCAGATACGGCGTCCGCTCCATCACCACGCCGAACGGTCCCTTCCCCTGCGGCGTGCCGACGAAGTTCATGAGCACGGTGCCGTCGCGTGCTTTCATGGGAACGGCCGGGTCGATCTTCACCGCGTACGTCGAATCGGAAAACGGCCCGGGCCAGATTGCATGGTACGGCTCGTACACCGGCGGCGAGGTGCGCCGCACGAACAGCACGCGCTGCGTCGCCTCCTTGCCGTTGTAGTACTGACCGGCGATCGTATCGCGCGAAATCCGCGCCCGGATCGACGTCCCGCGGGCAAGCTCGAGAATCAGCGAGTCGCCCGCAACGGTCAGGCCGTGAATGTGCTCGAGCGGCGTGCCAAGTCGGCGGTTGATCCATGCGCCGGCGGTGTCGGCCTTTTCGAAATGCGCGAAGCCGAACCGCCGGATCCCGTCGAACCCGCCGCTCGGCTGTCCACCGAGCGTGCGGTAGTAGTCCCAGTCACCGCGCAGCGACGACGATTCGCCGCACGACGTGAGGTTGAGTGCGGCCGACGCGAACAGAGTTGCGACGGCAAGACGGCGGACAACCGGGCGATACGGCGGCATCGTGAGACCTCGGCGGGGGCGATCACTCTCGCGCGGCGTATATCATAGCCGAAACGCGGCCGGCGCGCCCTCTCTTGGTCCTCGCGCTCAGCCGTCCACCCGCTTCCTCCCGCGCCACGCGCCGGGTGCGACCCCGGTCGCTTTCTTGAACGCGCGCGAGAACGCCGCTTCCGAATCGTAGCCCACCTGCGCACCGATCGCGGAGACCTTCGATCCGGTCTGAATGAGCAGGTTCGCCGCCACCTGCATGCGCCACCTGGTGAGATACTGCATCGGCGGCTGACCGATGATCGAGTTGAACCGTTCGGCAACCGCCGAGCGCGACGACGCCGCCTCGCGCGCCAGATCCGGCAGCGTCCACGGGTGCGCGGGGGTGCCGTGCAGCAGCATCAGTACGCGTCCGACGAGTTCGTCCTGCAGGCCGGCAAGCCAGCCCGTCTGTCCCGGCGCCAGCTCATCCACGTACCGGCGCAGCACTTCGATGAACATCACTTCGGCGAGCCGCGTCAGCACCGACTCGGATCCGGCGCGCCCGTTGCGCGATTCGTCTATCAGCTGCTGCGTGAATGCACCGATCCAGTTCTTCGACATGCCACGCAAATGCATGACGTGGGGCAGCGACGCCAGCAGCGGATTGAACGGGCCGCGGTCGCACCCGAGAAACCCGCAGATGAACGACGTGGTCGCCGGGCCGTCGCTGCCGATGCGCGCCGTACTCGGATATCGAACGAGCTGCGTGCTGTTGACATTCGGATTGAACTTCACGCCGGGCGTGCTGGAGATCAGGTGCGCGTCGCCGTGCGGGAAGACGATGACGTCCGTTGGGCCGAGTTCGACGGGGGGTTGGTCGTGGAGCCCGCCGAAGCAGCGTCCGTCGGTGATGATGTGATACGAGATGAGGTGGTCCGCGTGCGGCATGACGCGCGGCATGAGCTCGCGCGCGGCGACCGTGTCGACCGACCATGGCGCCGCCGCCTCGACGGCAAAAAAGTATGCGCCGTCGAGGCGTACCACGCGGAGGAGATCGGAGAGCGGGTCCATGACCAGCATAACGCTACAATCTCCTGCCACGAAGGGGCAGTCACCTCCCGTGAAACCCGGCACGGGGCCGGGCTCCGCCGCCCTCCTTTACGATTTGGTGATGACCACCTCGAGGTATTCGCCGGGGAGAACGAGCGTCCCGTCGGTGGCCCGGTTGCCGCGCGCGAGCAGGTCCATCAGGTCCCCCGTGAACGCGGCTTGTGCGGCCGGATTTTCGTCGAGCGCGGCGAAAGTCTTGTTCGTCGGCCCGTAGTAGGTGCGGAAAATGTCGACGAAGTGGGCCGGCGACTTGTAGCGGAACATGAAATCCCGGCGGGTGGCCTGGATCTCCACGGCCGTGCCGAAGAGCTCGCGCAGCCCGGCCTCGGTTCCCCAGCGTGCGGGCGGCTTGAGCCCCTGGGCGGGCGGAACGTACTTGCCGATGATCTTGAACAGCTGTCCGACGAACCCTTCGGGCGTCCAGTTGGCGAGCCCGATTTTCCCGCCCGCCTTGCAGACGCGCGCGAGTTCCGACGCGGCGCGTTCCTGGCGCGGCGTGAACATCACGCCGAATGTGGACAGCACGACATCGAACGCGCCGTCGCCGAAGGGAAGCTCCTCGGCGTCCGCCTCGCGAAATGTGATGGTGAGGTTGTCGGCCGCTGCGCGGCGGCGGGCCGTTTCGAGGAGGCCTGAGACGAAATCCGTCGACGTGACGTCGCACCAGCGCCGCGCCGCGGCGAGCGTGGCGTTGCCGTTCCCGGCGGCGACGTCGAGCACGCGCGATCCCGCGCGCATGTCGAGCGCTTCGCAGAGCGATTCGCCGACGATCTGCAGTGTGGTGCCGATGATCGCGTAGTTCCCGGCGGACCACGCGGTTTGCTGGCGTGCCTTGATCGCGCCGTAGTCGATGAGTGTGGCGGACATGAGCGGCTTCTCCAGGAAAGAGTGAGTGGCGGCGCGCGATGCGTCGCATGCCTCCCACATTAGGCCCGCCCTGCCGGGGCGTGAATGACCTGACGTCCGGCGCTGTTGCCCGAACGTCCAGAAAAAGTCAACCTCCAGTTCCGTCGCCGCATGCACGCGGATAATCTGCGGCCATGCGAACTCCCGACATGTGGCGCCGCGTGCGCGGCGCGATCGTTGGCACTGCTGTCGCTGTTGCTCACGCCGCCGCGCAGGCGCCCGCGCGGCCTCTCGACAGTGTCGTCGTCGTCGCGTCACGCACGCCGGTCGGCGACGCGGCGCGGGCCGTCGACGTCATCACCCAGGCTGACATCGCGCGCTCCACGGCGCACAATGTGGCCGACCTGCTGAGCGAACGGCTCGGCGTCGACGTCTACGGCCGTTCGGCCGCGCAGGCCGATCTCTCCGTTCGCGGGAGCACGGCCGAGCAAACGCTGGTGCTGGTCGACGGCGTGCGCGTGAGTGATGCGCAATCGGCCCACTACGCGCTCGATTTGGCGGTGCCGCTCGACGCCATCGACCGGATCGAGATTCTCCGCGGCGGCGGCTCGGCGCTGTACGGAACGGATGCCGCAGGCGGCGTGATCAACATCATCACGAAGCGCGGCGCGGAGAAAACCGAACTGCGCGCGGATGGCGGCGCGTTCGGAACGGCGGGCGGTGCCGCGTCGGCGGGCGCCGCGCGCGGCGGGATCGCGGTCAATGGCGCAGCGGAGTACGAGAAGAGCGACGGATATCGCGCGGGAACGGACTATCGCATCGGCCAGGCGCGCGCGGCGCTCAGCGCGCCGCTCGGCGCGGGGCAACTCGCGGCTCACGCAGGTGTCGGCATCCGCGATTTCGGCGCGAACGATTTTTATGGCCCGTACAACTCAACGGAACGCACGGGAACGATCACGACCGACGCCAACTGGACCGTCGCCGCGGGTGAATGGACACTGACGACGACCGCGAGCGCGCGGCGGCACACGGATCAATACACGCTCATCCGCGACGACCCCGCGTTCTACCAGAACCTGCACACGAGCTGGCAGAGCACGGGCGAAGTGGTCGCGCGAACGAAGGTTGGCGCCGCGGCGCTCGCGCTCGGCACCGACGCGGACAACGCA
Organism: Gemmatimonadales bacterium; assembly: GCA_044449085.1. Lineage (GTDB taxonomy): Bacteria > Gemmatimonadota > Gemmatimonadetes > Gemmatimonadales > Gemmatimonadaceae > Fen-1231. Next base: position 5,607 of record JBIOHR010000160.1, read on the forward strand.
CAGATGACCAGCGCACGTCTCGGCAGCCACGCGGAGTGGCGCGAGGCGCTGTTCGCTGAAGTTGGGCTGGGAACGGCGGCATCGCCGTCTCTGGACCTCGGTGTGCGCGGTGATCAGTCGAGCTTGTACGGCGGGTTCCTGTCGCCGTCGCTCGCCGTCGCGTTGCCCGTGGCGGACGGCGTTCGCTTCCGTGCGAGCGCGAGCCGCGGCTTTCGCGCGCCGACGTGGACGGAACTGTATTACGTCGACCCGACCAGCGTGGGCAACGCGAGCCTGGTTCCGGAGCAGTTCTGGAGCGGCGACGCCGGCGCGCGCATCGGCCACACGGGTGCGATGATGCTCGACCTCGGCGTGTTCGCCCGCGACGCGCAGAACCTCATCGACTGGGTGAAGCCCGTCAGCGCCGCGGCGACGGTGCCGTGGACGGCGACGAATATCGGCGACGCCCAGTACCGCGGCGTCGAGGCGACGGTCGGCTTTCCATCGTGGAGAGGGTTCGAGCCGTCTATTACGGCGACTGGACTCACCTTCACCGACGTGCAAGGCGCCGGCCTGGCCGGCAAGTACGCGCTGCGGCCGCTGACGCAGCAGGTCACGGCCCGCGCGACGTACCTCCTGTGGGAGCCGCTCCGCGCGACGATGGAGCTGATGGCCGCGCAGCGCGCGACCGAGGCGCGCTACGTGACGGGCAACCTTCGGCTCGAGTGGCAGCACGAGCGGATGCGCGTGACGCTGGACCTGCGCAACCTGACGAACGCGGAGTGGCTCGATGCGTCGGGCGTCGACGTTGCGGGCCGGGCTGTTTATGTAGGCATGGAGTGGAGGTGACCGAGCAGCGGCCGGCGACCTGGGTGTTCTGAGATGTAGGCCGGAGGACGACCGCCGACCCGGGCAACAATTCTCGTCCGGGGTATATCACAGCAGAGGCCGGCGGAAGGCGGCCGACTTCCATTTCACGTCACTCACGTCGAGGACACTGCTGCACACAGGGAGGCAATCCCATGGCAAGAAAGCACAAGCAGAAGACCGAGCACGCCGACGGCGGGACCACCCGCCGGGAGAGCCCCGGGCTCGAGGGGCGCGAGCCCCTGCCCGAGGAAGTTACCGGAAAGGCGAGCGGAACCGACGAAGATCTCGAGGCGTTGTTCGACGACCACGAAAGCGACCACATGGCCGACGGATTCCGCGGCGGCAGTGAGGACGAGACGCCGCAGACGGACTAATTCAGCGCCTTCCGAATCGCCGCCGCATGGTGAAAGCTGTGCCGCATCGCATGATCCTCCAGCATGAACTGGCAGGTCAGCGGCGCATCTGAGTTCAGCGAAATCGTCGACCCGTTGTCGAGATCGGCATCACTCAGCGCGCGAATCGCGGTCGCGGCGTCCTTGCTGTTCTTCCGCAGCAGCTTGATCGCATCCTCCTTCGTCACACCGTCGAACTCTTTCGCGTGCGCCGCGTTCATCGCGTGCACGTCATCCCATGTCACGCCGGCGATCGGCTTGCCCATCGCGAGTCCCTGCGCGAGCTGAATCTCGAGCGGATACATGTTCGCCACGTGATGCACGACGACGCCGATCTTGCGGCCGTCCTTCACGCGCATCTGCCACTGCGCTGCGGTGAGCCCGTTTGCCAGCGACTCGAGTGCCTGAGCGCCCTGCTCCAGGCGTTCGGCGATGACGTTGCTGCGCTTGCCCATGGTATCACTCCTTGATCGAGGGTGGAATGCTCTATTGGGGGTACGGCGGAACGCGCAACGACTGATCGTGCGCAAAGCTTGGCACATCCATGATCGACCAGCCAGTAGCGGTCAAGTGAGACTTCCTCGTGAGTGGTGCGGACGGCGCGTGGTGTGCCGTACGAGGAGGAGAGTACGGGTGCCGGTCGTGAGGGGAAATGATCGAGCGTCCGGGAGTGTTGCTTGGGAGTCCCGACTTACTGTGCGGGCGGGGCCGATGCGAAGCCGGCAAGACCGGCGGTCAGAGCGACTTACGGTACCGAACGGCGCGCTCCACCTCTATGTATCCCGCGCGTTCGTGCGCGCGG
>JBIOHR010000161.1:0-7635 GCA_044449085.1 Gemmatimonadales bacterium
ATCGCTGCGGCTGGTACCAATCTTCGTTCAAGACGCCAAGCGACTCCGGCGGGCGAGTGCTGTAAGTCGTGCTTGGGTAGACAACCGTGACAATTGGAATCTTGCGTCCGACGACATATCCCGGCGGGTAGAGTAGCCATCCGACCAGCGGAGCTCCGCTCGATGAGACGTAGGCAATCGATTCAGCGCGCCCGGGTTCGATCTCCCGTACCCAGTCGTTGCCGCGCCAAACCTCTCTGTCTGGGAGGCCGCTTCGTGCGAGCCAAAGATGGGTGCCGCTTTGATCGTTCGTGACCCGGAGCGACGGTAGTTGCGTTGTGGATGACTTGGTCGAACGCTGAGAGTCTGGTGCCGGGACTTCAAGGCCGGTTCGCACATCGACGTGATGCACTTCGTCGCCCCAGTCCACTCGCAGGTATGAGGCGTCGACGGATTCTGTTGTGTCGAAGAAGGTCGATGCGCGCGCGCCAGAAAGCGCGGAGGACTCACTCCAATACGTCGCTGTGTGACCATCGCTGGATAGTTCCAGATGATGCAGTGCACCGCGCGCGATGGTTCTGACTATACCGGTGCGGATGTCCAACAATACGAGACGCGAAGGACTCATCACGGTGTCCGGACCTCGCGAATCCACGACGCTTACCGCCGCGCGAAGCCCCTCGCGCGCGCGCTGCCACATCTGAAGGACATTGCGTCCTCGAAGAATCCTGAAATACAGTTCGCCATGGTTGGGTTCCGAAGCTTCGCGAGCCAGAAACACGAGGTGCGCGTCATCGCTCCAGGAAACAACAGGCGGATCGGCGAGGGCATCCGCCAGCTGGAGGTCGCCGACCATTCGCGCGCGCCGCGACGCGCTGGACCACAACCACAGGCGTACCACGGCGTTGGTATCAACCGACAGAAAGGCAAGCTGCTGGCCGCTCGGCGACCACCGCGCCGCGAAGAACCCAATGAACTCTGCTGAACTTGACGAGATCTCGCCCCACGTGCCGGTCGCGACGTTGAGCAACCGAATCGCCCCCGTCGGAATGCTCGTGTCCAGCCAGCGGCCCGGACGCCGAATTTCGACCGCGGCCGATGTCCTGTCGGCGGTCCACGCGATTGCGCCGACGCGCTGAATGCGAAAAAGGTCCTCAGGGCGTAGGTCTCGACGCTGAGCGCGGGCGATCCCCGATTCGAAGAGAAGGGCGCCGAGCACGAGAAACAACGTCATCACGCGCCGCATATGGCCTCACGTTGATGCTTGGCTGTGACCTCTTGTTTGTGACCCAAATCGACAACGGACCGTTTATCGCGCTGTACCTTCCCAGACGTTCAATCAAATTCGCGGTTCAGGGGACGCGATGATGTCATGAGTAGTTAGCGACTGTTCCCGCTCGGTCCGCGTGGCGCTGGCATCACCGGCGCTATCCCAACTTCGTGAAGAACGGCGCGTAGCTCTCGCTCTCGAGTGCGTCTGTGAAGATCCAACGAACAAGGGCGTCGAGATGCATAAACTCCACTACGTGCCCTGCTTTCGCCCCTCCGCGAACCATGCTTCCATCGTAGTTTGGTTCGTCGCTCATCCTAACCCAACTTCTTCATGAAGCAGTGCTTCTCACCCACCTCCAATTCCGTCTTATCCAGCTTCGCATACCGCGCGATTTTCTCCGGGTACTTCGCCAGCTCCGCCCTCTCGAATCCGCACGATAAAAACAGCTCGTCCGAATAACTGACCGCGAACAGCTGCTCGTACCCGCGCTTCCGCGCCAGCTTCTCCACCGCCGCGATCAGCGCCTTTCCGTAGCCAAGCCCCTGCACATCCTGCGTCACGGCAAGCGAGACCAACTCGACGATCGTCGGCGAGTACTCATCCAGCGCCGCGCACGCCACCACGCCGCCGTCCGCATCCCGCACCACCCGATAGTCCGCGAGGTGCGCGTACGCGAACTGCTCCGTGCGCTCCAGCGTCAGTCCCGCCGCGACGTACTTGTTGTTCAGCGCGACCAGTTCCTGGATGTCGCTCTCGTTTGCCCGTGAGACTCGCATACGTTGCTCTCCCCTGACGTCAGCTAACGCTCGACCGCCTCGAGCCGCGTCAGGGCGACGCGGATCGGCACGACCGTGGCTACTGCGCACAGCATGAATGCTGCGCTGAATCCGACGACCATCTCGAGCAAATCCGGTTCCTCGCCTCTGAGCCGGGACGAGAGATAGGTGAACACGGGCCGCGCTTCGAGCACGACCACCGCACCGATCACTGCCACCGACGCCATCATGAAAAGCAGGCCGCCGAAGCTCGTCGGGATCTGCGCGGCATTCTCAGTCTCAAACTGCGGGAACACGGTTCCAAAGCCAATTGCCAATCCACTGATCGCGAAGGTCATCATCGCAATCGTCATGGTCGACACCACGAACATGAATGGCGTCACCTTCAGCAGGTAGTCCGTCACGCCAACTATAAGAAGAGCCAGGATCAGCAGCGGCGCCGTCCCCACCCAGAACTTGGCCCAGAGCAGGTCGGCCATCGACATCGGGCTCGAGCGCAGCAGCCACAGCGTGCGACCCTCAAGCGAAACGCCCGGAAAAATGAACCGCGCGGCGATCGACGCGAGCACAAAGCCCGCGAGCACGAGGTTCAGGAATGGCACAACATTGATGAGCCAAGTCGTGATCCCGTCGCCCTTGAGCGGCAGGAACTTGATGTTGAACACATACACCACGACGAGCACCGCGAGCAGGATCAGCTGCGACCACTGCGTGGTGTCGCGGAAGAAGACGCGCATCTCCTTCATCAACAGTTCCCGTTTCAAAACGCCGAGCGGACGCAACACGCGCATCACGAAGCGCGAGAAGATTCCGCTCCGCGCCCAGCGCTGGCCGCTCTCCTGCGCCTTGCTGAATCCGGTCACATAAAACGCGCGGTGGAGCAGGGCACCGAGCACGACGAATGCCGCCGCGGTGGTCCAGAGCATGTACACCGCCAGCCAGTCCGGCTTCGCATTGAGCAAGCCCATGATGCTGCGCTGTACCCACTCAGATGGCAGCAGCGGCGAAGTCGGCGTGCGCAGCACGGCTACGAAATCCACCAGCGACTTGAACTTGTCCGGGTTCGCGAGCTGCTCGGGACGCACGAGGCGAAACAGCAGCACAATTCCCGCCGCGGCGACGACCGCTACGACGCTGAGAATATCCCGCGTCCGCCGCGCCGGGAAAATGTTCACCAGCATCAGCGTGATCGCGCTGCCGATAACCGCCGGTATCACCAGAAACGGCACGAACACCGCAACGGCAAACAGGCCGAATCCCCATCCACCGCCATACACCCAGCCGTACGCCGTGAACACCGGGATCGCCATCAGCGCCACCATCCAGCTCGACGCGATCACGGTCTCGATCATCTTCGCCCCATACAACCGCAGCCAGTCCACCGGACCGGATACCAGCAGGTCGAGATCCTTCGCCAAAAAGAAACTCGACAACGCCGTGATGATGTTCGAGAGCAGCAGGATCGCCGAGAAGCTCACCAGCATCAGCCCGAGCAGCTTGCCCGACAGCAGCGGCCCGATCTCCGGAATCCCGCGGAAATAGGCGAGCAGCTTGTAGAGCAGCCCGAAGATGAACGCCCAGAACAGGAAGCCGATCACGGCCAGCAACGCCACCCGCACCCCGCGCCCCTTCTTGTCGCTCACGGACCGCGCCCGCGCCGTGAGAACTTTGGGCACCAGTAAGTGCAGCAACCGCGGATCCGGCAGCACCGCGATCCCCGCGCCGGCGGGGCCGCCCGTCGCTGCGGCAACTTTCATCTTCGATCTTCCATCTTCCATCGCGGTTTGCCGGTCCTCAAGCATTCAGCACCTCAACCAGGTTCCGCGCCGCCGCCTCACCCGTGAGCCGCATGAAAATCTCCTCCAGCCCGCCCTTCTGCTTCGCACTCGACCGCAGTTCGTCCATCGTCCCGCTCGCGACGATCTTCCCGCCCGCAATAATCGCAATGCGATCGCACAGCGCCTCGGCCGCGTCCAGCGTGTGCGTGCTCATGAGGATCGTGTGCCCGCGCCGCACGTACTCCTTGAACAGCTCGCGCAAAATCTTGATCGACTTGGGATCCAATCCCACATGCGGCTCGTCCACCACGATCACCTGCGGCCGGTGCACGAACGCGGACGACACAATCAGCTTCTGCCGCATGCCGTGCGAATAGCTCTCCACCAGCTCGTCGCGCCACTCGGCGAGGTCGAACAGCGCCATCAGCTCCTGTGCGCGATGCTCCACCTCCGGGCCGTGCTCGCCGTACAGCCCCGCCACAAACCGCAGGAACTCGGCGCCGGTGAGCTTCTCATATATGAATGGGCGATCGGGGATGAACCCGAGCTTCGCCTTGGCCGCGATCGGGTCTTTCGCAATATCGATTCCCGCGATCTCCACCTTGCCGCCCGTCGGCTTCAAGATCCCGGCGATCATCCGCAGCGTCGTCGTCTTCCCCGCGCCGTTCGGTCCCACAAACCCGAACAGCTCGCCCGCCGGCACGTGCAGGTCGATCGAGTTCACCGCGGTGAACGTCCCGTACTTCTTGGACAGTCCCGTCAGACGGATCACTTCGCCTCCAGCACTTTGATCGTGAGGTTGCCCATCAACTGCAGCAGTTCGGTTTGCCGCGACTGCCCGCCGATCACGAAGCGCAGGTGCGCCGCGTCAGCGGGGAACTGCCCGAAGGTCGGGTCAACCGCGACCCACTCGCCGAGCCACACCTCGGGCCAGGCGTGGTAATAGAACTTTCCGTTCACATAGAGCAATCCGCTCGCGAACCGCGACGGAATGCCGATCGACCGCGTGAGCGCGACGAGCAGCTGCGTGTGCTCGTTGCAGTCACCGCGCCGCGACCGCGCGATCGCCACCGCGTTCGGCACGCTGAACGTTGCGACGCCCGCCACCGAGTCGCTCACCCATTGGTTGAGCTTCTGCACCATCACCCGCGGGTCGCGGTCGAGTCCGACGATCCGGATCGCCAGCATCGCGATCTCGCCGTCGTGCGTCTGAAGCATCGGCTCCGCAGCGAGCTCATTGCGGAATCGCTGCTTGAACGCCGGCGTGAAAAGCTCGCGGATCGACGTCATGCCGGCGCCGATCGTTGCGTCCTTCTCACGCACCACGGTCAGCGTGTCGCCGCTGAAATGCTGGCGCCCGCCGTCGAGATCATAACCAGTGAAGCGCGGCGCGCCGAGCTTCACGGTCATTGCGAGCAGCCGCGATCTGCCGACCTTCGCGCCGGCGGCGATCGCCGTGCGCTCCTGAATGTCCTCCGTTCCCGCGTTCGCGGCTGTTGCCCTGTCGCGCGCGATGCGCCAGTTCTCGAACGCGAGCTCGTACGCGGTTCGCTCGAGGGTGAGGCCGTCGGCCTGCACCGACTGCACGACGCGCCCCTGCGCGTCCACCCATTGCGACGCGCCGCCGGTCGAGCCGGCGCGCTGCACGTGCCACGCGCGCACCGTGTCCTTGAGCGCGTCCACCCACTCGCCCTTGTCATCGTCAAAGCGCGCGCTGTCGACGAGCGTGAACAGTGATTCTGCGTCGATCCTGAACTCCACCGCAGCCGACGCCATCGTGCCCGGGTCAAACGTCGGCAGTGAATACGTCCGCCCGACGCGCGGCTTGTCGCCGAGTGCTATTGCGATCGGAATCACCGCGGGGAGCACCACCGGTCCCTTCACGCTCACGCGCTGGCTGTCGGTCGGTTCGGTTCCGGTGAACCTCACGTACACGATGGCCGAGTCGCCGTCCGCGCGGCCGCCCGCATGCGCCGGCGCGGTGCGCGAATCCAGCTGCGTATCGAAGCTCCTGAACGAGAGCGCGCGGGAGAGCTTCACCACCGAGCGCTTCGACGTGCGCTCCGTGCCATGGCCGGTGGGCGAGGGGAGGTCGGTGACGAAATAGTCGATCGCGTCGATCCCCGTCGAGACGGTGTCGATGGTCGTCGACGCAAAGCCGATCACTTTCCCCGATTGCTCAACCTTGAAAAAGGTCGCGCTCGGACTCAGGCGAAGCGCCGCCTCAGCGAGCCGCTGCGGGCGCCCCTGAAAATATTCGCGGCGCACCAGTGCGGTGAGGCCCACACTCCACGCGCCGAGGATCACGACGGCGGCGAGGAAGCGGGCCTGGCCGCGGCGCGCGAACTGGGACGCCACCGGCGCTAGCCGCTCTGCGCGTCGCGCGCCCGCCGGTAGAACGCCGCCGCGTCGGCGGGACGGCCCATCCGGTCGAGCACGATCCCCACACCCTTGAGCGCCCGCCAGTTTCCCGGTTCCAGGTCGGAGGCCCGCTCATACGCCGCGAGTGCCTCCTTCAGCCGGTCGAGCTTGTTCAGCGCTTCGCCGAGATAAAAATGCGCGGGCGCCGACTGCGGGCTCAGGCGCGCCACGTGCGCGAGGGGCTCGACGGCGTCGCGCCACTTGGCGCGGCGGCACGCGAGGATTCCCTGCTGGAGCAGCACCCCCGGGTCGTCGCCGCGCACCTTGGCGGCTTTGCGGAGTTCTGCTTCCGCCGCGTCGTAGCGCAGGCGGTTGGAAAGGATCGTCGCGCGGGCGCAGCGCAGCACGACGCCGTCTGCACCGGCATCAATAGCGCGCAACAGCACGCTCAGCGCGCCCTCGATGTTGCCGCGCTTGTCGAGTGCATTGGAGAGCGCGATGGCGGTACGCACATCGGCCGGGTGCGCGTCGTGGATGCTCTTGAGTTCGGCGAGCGCAGGGAGCGGCGTCGGTGGCGTGACCGCGCGCTGCTGGATGGCCGGCGTGCGCAGCGATCGGAGCGGCGGCGACGGGGGCAGCGCTGCAGGCGGCGCGGCCCGGCGTGGCCCGCTCACCTCATTCTCCGCGACGCCGCCACCGGGGCCCGGCGGTGCGCCGTCGACAAAGGTCGCGCCGGCGCGCACGTCGGCGTCGTCGCTGTTGTCGAACGACCACTCTCCGCATACGGGCGGCTCGCGAACCGCGAGCGCACCATCGCCCTCTGCTGTCTCGCCCTCCTCGCCGCGCTTTTCGCCGGCTGGGAGAAAGGGCGTGCCCTCGAACCCGCCGAGCGGGAGTTGCTCGGGGTCGGGAATGTGGTGGATGCCCAAAGGGGGAGTGCGGTCGGTCACGGTATAGAAATGTACTGGCAGGGTGGGGTAGGAGCTATTTGCGACAAGACGCAATGGTGAATGGTTAATCCCTCGCTGTCGTTATCGGTCCGCTTGTCTGTGAGAGCTCCAGCGGCCAGTTTTCACAGGCTATGCCAGAAGACGCTCTCATTGTCCGCGGTGCCCGCGAGCACAATCTCAAGAATATCGACGTCACGATCCCCCGTGACCGGCTGACGGTCATCACGGGGCTTTCGGGCTCGGGAAAGTCTTCGCTCGCGTTCGACACGATCTTCGCCGAGGGGCAGCGGCGCTATGTGGAGTCGCTCTCGGCCTACGCGCGCCAGTTCCTCGGGCTCATGGAGAAGCCCGATGTGGACGCCATCGAGGGCCTCTCGCCGGCGATCTCCATCGAGCAGAAGACCGCCGGCCACAATCCGCGGTCGACGGTCGGCACCGTCACGGAGATCTACGACTACCTGCGCCTGCTCTATGCGCGCGCGGGCACGCCGCACTGTCCCAACTGCGGTCGTCCGGTC
>JBIOHR010000162.1:0-7604 GCA_044449085.1 Gemmatimonadales bacterium
CAGCTCGTTGAGTCCCGGCCGCTGGTTGGGTCCGATGAGCACGGCGTTCGCGAGGAAGAGCTGCCGCACGCCGGTATCGCCGAAGAAGCCGACGACCTTGCGGACGACTTCGTCGAACAGCGGGATCGCGCGGAGCGCGTTGAGCGCGGCGCGATCCGCCGGATGTTCCCAGGCGGTGGAGGAGATATCGGTGAGAACTTTGCGGTCGGGCATCGCGACCTCCTGAGGTTGATCGGGCGCTGCGGGTACTCTGTCGTACGGCGCGGCGGCGGTGAAAGTGTCGCCGGACCCCGGGGCTCTCAGACCCCGCGAAAGGCTTGCTGCAAATCCTCCAGCAAATCCTCCACATCTTCAACCCCGCACGAAAGTCGCACGAGTCCTTCCGTCACCCCGAGCTTCGCCCGCCGGTCCGCCTCCACCGATGCATGCGTCATCGACGCCGGATGGCTGATCAGCGACTCCACCCCGCCCAGCGACTCCGCCAGCGAAAAGACCTTCACCCGCCCGAGCACCTTGGCGGCGTTCTCCTTGGAGCGGGTCTCGATGGAGATCATCCCGCCAAATCCCGACATCTGTTTTTTTGCCAGCTCGTGCTGGGGATGCGATGCGAGCCCGGGGTAAAACACCCGCTCGGCGCCGAGCTGTTTCGCGAGCGCATCGGCGATCGCGCGGCCGTTGGAATCATGCTGCCGCATCCGCAGCGCCAGCGTCTTGGTCCCGCGCAGCGCGAGCCAGGAGTCCATCGGGCCGGGGATCGCGCCCGCCGCGTTCGCGATGAACTGGATGCGCGTGGCGAGGTCGTCGTCGTTGAGCACGCAGATGCCGCCGACCATGTCGCTGTGGCCGTTCAGGTACTTCGTGGTCGAGTGGAAGACGATGTGCGCGCCATACTCGAGCGGACGCTGGAAGCAGGGCGTCGCGAAGGTGTTGTCCACAATGAGCAGCAAGCCGTGCGTTTTCACGATCGCCGCTGCAGCTGTGAGGTCCGTTAGCCGCATCAAGGGGTTCGTCGGCGTCTCGAGCACCAGGGCGACGGTCTTCGGCGTGATCGCGTCCTCGATCTTCTGCGGATCGCGCGTATCCACGAACGAGAATGTCATCCCGAAGTTCGCGAGGATCTTGTCGAACAGGCGATACGTGCCGCCGTATACATTCTCTCCGCAGACGACGTGGTCGCCGGCCTTGAACAGCTTCATGAGCGAATCGGTGCACCCCATGCCGCTCGAGAAGGCGAAGCCATGCCGCCCTCCTTCCAGCGCGGCGACGTTGCGCTCGAGCGCTTCCCGCGTGGGGTTCTTTCCCCGCGCGTACTCGTATCCCTTGTTGGATCCGAGCGCATCCTGGACGTAGGTCGATGTCTGCACGATGGCCGGCATGATGGCGCCGGTGGTCGGGTCCGGCCGCTGGCCGGCGTGGATCGCCCGGGTGGAGAACCGGTATGGCAGGTCTTCGTCGAATACGCGGGTCATGCGGCGGATGGAAGATGGGGGATGGAAGATCGACGACAATGGACCATCACGACGAGCAATCGGTCCTTGGCCGCTGGCACTCGGCCAGGAACCTATGACCAACGACCAACGACGGATCGCTCGCTGTAAACCAGATCACAGACCACACTCACAGACCGAGGGACCGGCTGGTGCCCGTAAAGATAACGCGTCGCTACCTTTCATCACGATGACTGACTCGGCCCTCATGATCAGCGTGTCCGGCATCCGCGGACGCGTGGGCTTCGGCCTCTCGCCCGAAGTCGTGGCCCGCTATGGCGCGGCGTTTGGTGCCTGGGCGCTGAAGCCAGGAGCGTCGCGCGCGGTCGTGCTTGGCCGCGACAGCCGCGTGTCCGGGGAGCTGTTCCACGGGGTCGCGCGCGCGGCGCTCGAATCCGTCGGCGCTGAGGTGATCGATATCGGACTGACCACCACGCCGACCCTCCAGCTGGCGGTCGAGCACCACCACGCGGCGGGCGGCCTCTGCATCACTGCGAGTCACAACCCGATCGAGTGGAACGCACTCAAGTGTGTCGGTCCGGCCGGGCTGTTCCTCAACGCCGACGAGGGCGCGGCGATGCGCGGCTTTGTCGAGGGAGGAATCCCCTACGCGACGTGGGACAGGCTCGGGACCACCCGCGTGGACAGTGATGCGATAGCGCACCATCTGGATGCGGTGCTCAAGCTGCCATACATCAAGGTTGCGGCGATTCGCGAGCGCAGGTTTCGCGTGGCGTACGACGCCTGCCGGGGCGCCGGCGGCGCGATCATCCCCCAGCTGTTCGAGCGGCTCGGCTGCGACGTGCACGCCATCAATTTGGAGACCGACGGACGCTTTCCGCGTCCGCCCGAGCCCATTCCGGAGAACCTCGGCGATCTCGAGCGCCTCGTGAAGAAGACGGGCGCACAGATCGGATTCGCCACTGATCCCGACGTCGACCGCCTCGCGGTCGTTTCCGAGCAGGGGAACGCGATCGGCGAGGACTACACGCTCGCATTCGCCGCACGTGTCGTCCTGCGACACCGGAAGGGACACGTCGTAACGAACCTCTCGACGAGCCGCGTCCTCGACGACACGGCGGCTGAGTTCGGCCAGCGTGTCATCCGCGCTCCAGTCGGCGAAGTGAACGTGGCGCTCAGGATCCGCGCGGAACGCGCCGTGATCGGCGGAGAAGGGAATGGCGGGGTGATCCTGCCCGAGCTCCATCTTGGCCGGGATGCGCCGCTCGGGGTGGCATTGCTCTTGCAACTTCTCGTCGAGGATCGGCGGACGGTGTCGCAGATCGTTGCCGCGTCGCCGCGGTATGCGATTATCAAGGACAAACTGGCGCGGCCTGCGGCACCGCTCGATGCCGTCTACGCCGCGCTGCGGGCGGCGTTCCCCGATGCCGAAGCGGACACGCAGGACGGGTTGCGGCTGGCGTGGGGGGATCGTTGGGTGCATATACGGCCGTCGGGCACGGAACCGGTGGTCCGGGTCATCGCAGAGGCGCCCTCGCACGCAGAGGCGCAAAAGCTGGTCGAACGTGGACGCGAACTCCTGGCGCGGCTTTCATAAAGCACCAAGACAAGGACAGACGACATGTGCGGAATCATCGGTTACATCGGACCCAGGCAGGCAACACCGCTGTTGATCGAAGGGCTGCGGCGCATGGAGTACCGCGGGTACGACTCCGCGGGCGTCGCGCTGTACGACGGTGAAGCCGTCGAGATCCGGCGTGCCGCCGGGAAGATTGCGAAGCTCGAGGCGGCGATCGCCGCGGGCCCGGTGGACGGCATGCTCGGCATCGGGCATACCCGCTGGGCGACGCATGGCGCGCCGAACGAACGCAACGCGCACCCGCACCTGAGCGACGACGGCAGCGTGGCGGTCGTCCACAACGGAATCATCGAGAACGCGAGCGTCCTGCGCGGCGCGCTGCAGGAACTCGGCTACGTCTTCCGGTCGGATACCGACACCGAGGTGGTCGCGCACCTCGTGCAGGAGCTCTTCGACGGATCGCTCGAGGAGGCGGTGATCCACGCGCTGCACAAGATCGAGGGGACGTACGGCATCGCCGTAATTTCGAGCCGCGATCCGGACAAGCTCGTCGCGGCGCGGAAGGGAAGTCCGCTGCTCATCGGCATCGGCGAGGGCGAGAACTTCCTCGCGTCCGACGCCTCCGCCATTCTCGCGCACACGCGCCAGGTCGTCTATCTCGACGACGGTGACGTGGCCGTGATCGAACGCGACCGGCACCGCGTGATCGACCTCAACGCGACGCCGCTTCCCCGCGAGATCGACCGCATCGACTGGGATCTCGCGGAAATCGAGCGTGGCGGCTACGCGCACTTCATGCTGAAGGAGATTTTCGAGCAGCCGCAGTCGGTCGAGAACACGATGCGCGGCCGCCTCATCCTCGAGGACGGCACCGCGAAGCTCGGCGGCATCAACCTCACCCACGACGACCTGCTGAAGATCGACAACGTCATCATCACCGCGTGCGGCACGAGCTGGCATTCCGCGCTGATCGGCGAACTGCTCATCGAGGAGCTGGCCCGCATCCCCGTCGAAGTCGAGTACGCGTCGGAGTTCCGGTACAGAAATCCGATCGTAACCGACCGCACGCTGTGCATCGTGATGTCGCAGTCGGGCGAGACCGCCGACACGCTGGCGGCGATGCGCGAAGCCAAGCGGCGCGGCGCGCGCACGCTGGGCCTCGTGAACGTCGTGGGCTCGACGATCGCGCGCGAAGACGACGGCGGCGTGTACCTGCACGCCGGCCCCGAAATCGGCGTCGCGAGCACGAAGGCGTTCACCAGCCAGGTCGTGGCGCTGGCGCTCTTCACGCTGAAGCTGGCGCGTAAGCGTGATCTCTCCGTCGTCCGCGGCCGCGAGATCGCGCAGGCGCTGCACGCGCTGCCCGCGCAGATCCAGGAGGTGCTCGACCGCGCGCCGGCGGTGGAGGAGATCGCCGAGCGATTCAAGGACGCCACGAACTTCCTGTACCTCGGCCGCGGCTACAACTTCCCGGCGGCACTCGAGGGCGCGCTCAAGCTGAAGGAAATTTCATACATCCACGCCGAGGGCTATCCGGCGGCGGAGATGAAGCACGGCCCGATCGCGCTGATCGACGAGAACATGCCGGTGGTGTTCATCGCACCGCACGACTCGGTGTTCGACAAGGTCGTGTCGAACATTCAAGAAGTGAAGGCGCGCAGCGGCACGACGATCGTAATCACCAGCCGCGACGAACCCGCGCTGCGCGGGCTGATAGACTGCGAGATCCGGATTCCGGAGACACTCGATATGCTGATGCCGATCCTGGCCTCGGTGCCGCTGCAGCTGCTGGCGTACTACATCGCAGTGAAGAGAGGGGCGCACGTGGATCAGCCGCGCAACCTGGCCAAGAGCGTCACCGTCGAGTAGACGCTACTGACAGCTTGCAGTTCGCTGCGGTGAACGGAAGCGGAGGGACGTCAGCTCAGGGCTTGGGCCGTCAGACCGACGCGGGAGGGCGGGGTTGGCCGGTCGCGCGGCGAATGAGGCCCATCAGCATCTTGCGGATTTCGATGACCTCGGCTTGGCGCGCGCTGAACACCGCTTGCGGAATTGCCGCCGTGTCGACCGCGAATTGGAGATGGTATTCCAGTTCGTTTGCCGACGCGAATGCGATCCGGAGAAATCGGGCAAAATCCTTGTCGGTGGCGCTCCCGGCCCCTTCAACGATGTTCGCTGGGACCGAGAGCGCTGCGCGCCGAAGCTGATCGATCAACTCGGTGTTATTCTTGCGCGGCACCTGCTCCGTGAGGGCATGCACGGCGACAGCCAGTGCGTGCGCCTTTTCCCACACCTTGAGCTTTCGATAGTTCTGCATGGCCCGAACCTAAGACCCACTCGCCGAATTGCGTCACCATTCCCCCGCGCGCCAGCGCAATCCATCGCCCCGCCCCGTTCCGTCGGATGTCCCGAAGCTCTCAGCGGACGTCCCTCCGCTTCCGTTCACCGCCGCAAACTCCAAGCTGTCAGGCAGTCTCACTCGAAGCGAAGTGCCTCGATCGGATCGAGCGAGGCCGCCTGCCTCGCCGGCCATACTCCAAAAACCAGTCCGGTGAAGGCGGCGAAGCCGAATGCCAGCGCGATGGACGTGAAGTCCACCGACGTCCTCCACCCCATCACGTGGTGCAGCTCGTCCGCGGCGCCCATTCCCGCCGCGACGCCGATCAGCCCGCCGACGGCACACAGTACGATCGCCTCGGTGAGGAACTGCAGCAGGATGCTCCAGTGCGTCGCGCCGAGCGCCTTGCGGATGCCGATCTCGCGCGTCCGCTCGGTGACCGAGACGAGCATGATGTTCATGATCCCGATCCCGCCCACGAGCAGGGACACGGCGGCGATGCCGGCGAGCAGCATCGTGAACGTCTGCGTGGTCTCGCCGAGCGTCGTGAGAAAGTCCGACTGGTCGCGGATGCGAAAATCGTCCGGATCGCCGGCGCGGATATGATGCGCGCGACGGAGCGCTGATTCGATCTCCGCCATCGCCTGGGGGATCTGCGGTTCCGAGGCCGCGAGGACGAAAATGTCGTTCAGGCGGTTGTTGCCAAAGAGCCGGAACTGCCCGGTGCTGAATGGGATCAGCACGACTTCGTCCGGATTCCCGAATGAGTTCGCCTGCCCCTTGGACTTGAGCACTCCCACCACCTGAAACTGCTCGCCGCGGATGCGGACGTCGTCGCCGACGACGTCGTCGGCGGACGTCGCATTGATGAGCGGGAGAACACCGGCGCCGAGCACCGCGACGCGCATGCGCGCCTGATCCTCATGCGTCGTGAACATCCGTCCGCGGTCGATTTCATACTTGTGCACGCGGAGGTAGTTCGCCGTGGTGCCCGTGACCCTCACGTTGGCGTTCTGGCGGCGATAGACGATCTGCAGCCCCTGGTCCTGCTGTGGCTGGACTTCGGCGACGTCCGGCGACCGGTCGGAGATCATCTTGGCGTCGTCGGGCGTGAGCCGGCGCAGGGAGGTGGTCTGGATCCCCGCCTGCATCACGCGCTGAGGATTGATCTGGAGGAGGGTGGTGCCGAGGCTCGCGATGCGGTCCTGCACGGATTGCTGGGCGCCGTCGCCGAGGGCGATCATCGCGATCACGGCGCCGACGCCGATGATGATGCCGAGCATGGTGAGGAGCGAGCGGAGCTTGTTGGCGCGCAGCGCGTCGAGTGCGACGCGGGCAATTTCGAAGATGAGCATGGCGGGGCGCAGGCAATGTGCGCGCTCGGACGGTCGTCTTCGTCGGCGGAACCGGTCCAGTTGAGGGAGCGTTCGCGCGCAGACCAATTATACGTGCGCAACAATCCGTTGTTCCACGATTGCCAAACAGCCAACGGTTTGCTGCGGTGAACGGAAGCGGAGGGACATCAGCTGCGAGCTTGGGGACGTCAGACTGAGACCAATGCCGGCACCCGCATCAGTCTCACGCCCCCCGCTCTTCGCTGACGTCCCTCCGCTTCCGTTCACCGCTGCAAACTCCAGGCTGTCAGGAGCGTCTACAGTGCTATGTGTTGTCCCCCTTGAGATTCCGTAGCGCTTCACGGGCGCCCTCGGCTTCCCTCGACGCCGGATGCTTGTCCGCCAGCATCCGCAGCTCGACCATCGCGCGCCCCTTGTCGGCGAGCGGCCCGAGCAGGAGATCGATGATCTTCTGGCTTGCGTAGCGCTGGAGTTCGGGCTTCGCGCCCGGGAGTGACCGGGCGAGCCTGAAGCGTTCGACCGCCAGCGCGGGATCGGCGAGTTCGCGTGCATGGAGTTCCGCGGAGCGCACGAGCGGCCAGGGATCGTCGGGGTGGGCGATGGCCACCGCCTCCCACGCCGCCGCGGCTTCCGCGTACTTGCCGCGCGCCTCGAGCGTGTCGATTTCCGAATGTTCGCTCGCGCGGAAGCCCGCCGTGGCCGGGAGGGTGAACGCCTGGGCGGTGCGCCCCGAGCCCTCCACCATGAGCACCCCGATCGCCCTGCCGGCCGCGAAACCGATCGCAGCACCGAGCGGAATCATGAGGAGGAAAGGGAGCGGCATTGGGCGTCGCGACACGGCCCACGCCGCTGGAATGAAAATCGCACCGAGGACCGTCGCGAGG
>JBIOHR010000163.1:0-7572 GCA_044449085.1 Gemmatimonadales bacterium
AATAAACTTCCGCTCACCCACGCCCCGAGCACGCGGCGCTCCTCGCCGCCGTTGGCAAGGTTGAATGACGTGGTCGCGTGTGCGCCGGAGGCGGCATACCCGGCGGTCTGATCGCGGATCTGCTCCCAGAGCGGGTATGTGAACGTCGCGTTGGTCACGGTGTCCATGTACACATGCACGAGCTCGCCGGGATGGCTCACCGGGAGCGATTTCAGCAGGAGCGCATTCGTGAGGCTGAAGATCGCGGTGTTCGCGCCGATCCCGAACGCCAGCGACAAGATCGCGACGATCGAAAATCCGGGACTCGACACCAGGGCGCGCGCCGCGTAACGCACGTCGGCGAGCGTTGACGCGAGCCACCCGAACAGGTCGGCGTCGCGCGAGCGCTCCTGCATCGTCCCGCGATTGCCGAATCGCCGGCGCGCCTCGTGTTCGGCGTCGTCCGCGGCCATTCCCCCTGCCTGGAGATCGTCGGCACGTTCTGAGATATGAAACGACAGTTCGCGGTCGATGTCCCTGGACAGGCGGTTCGACCGCATTGCATTCAGGAGGCGATGATACCAGGCCATACGTGCGGTCTCCCGACGGAGTCAGACGTTCCGAGCAATCGGCGGACGGACCCGGGCGGCCCGCCCAGCCAGGCATACACGGACAGGCGACTGCATACGACCGCATACGCCTGCATACATAGCTGTCTCTGCACGCCCGAGGATATGACACCCGTTTCCGCGAATTCGTTGCGGGGCTACCCGGGATCTCCTGTCACCTCGCGCGCAACAATCGTGCGAAATCGCCGGGACCCAGGACTTCGGGCCTCGCCGCCGGCTCGATCCCCGCCCGCTCAAGAATCCCCGCCGCCTCCTCGGCCCCGACGCCCCACAACTCCCGGATCACCCGCTGCATCTGCTTGCGCCGGAATCCGAACGCCCCCACGACCATCGCGCGAAACGGCGCCTCCTCCCCAGACGACACGAGCGGGTCCCTCCGCGGCACGATCCGCATCACCGCACTCTCCACCTTCGGCGGCGGTGTGAACGCTCCCGCGGCCACCCTGAACACGAGTTCCGCCGCGGCGAGCGCCTGCACGTTGGCGCTCAACGCTCCGTAGTTCTCGCTCCCGGGCTCCGCCACCACCCGCTCAGCCACCTCGCGCTGCACGAGGTACACCGCCCGTTCCGCGCGCGGAAACTCCAGGGCGTGAAAGAGAATCGGCGTCGTGATGTTGTACGGAACGTTCCCCGCCACGAGGTAGCGCCCGCCCGCGGCTTCGCCGAGATTCACGTCGAGCACGTCGCGCTCGACGATCGTGACGCGGTCGTCGCCGGCATATTGCTCGCGCAGCATCGCGGCCAGATCACGGTCGATTTCTATCGCGACCACACGCTTCGCCCGCGCAAGCAGCTGGTCCGTCAGCGCGCCGCGCCCCGGCCCGATCTCGATCACGGTGTCGTCCTGCGTGATCTCGAGAGCGTCCGCGATCCGTCCCAGAATCCGCGGGTCTGTCAGGAAGTGCTGGCCGAGCCACTTCCTCGGCTTGGGATAGCTCACCCGACGGTCACGAGCGCAGCACGACGAGCGCCTGGTCATCTTCCGGAGTGACCCTGCCCATATGGCCCTCCACGAGCGCGAACACGCCGTCCACCACACGCTGGGGCGCCTCCGCGCGCCGCGCCTTCACCACGTCGAGCACCCGCGCCTCGCCGAGCACGCGACCGCGGTCGTCGCGCGCGTCGCTGACGCCGTCCGTGAACAGCACGAGCAGGTCGGACGCACGGCGCCACGCGCGGCGCGATCCGCGGGGCGCGTCCACGCCGAGGCCGAGCGGCGGGTCGGTTGCGGTCAGGCGATCGACCGTTCCGTCGGCCCCCACGACGAACGCATGCGGATGTCCGGTGTTGGTGTAGCGCAGTTCTCCACGCTCCGGATCGATCACCACATAGCACAGCGAGAGGAACATCTCGGTCTGCCGAAGCTCGTGCGCGAGCGACGCGAGGAGCGCGGAGATCGCCTGCGCCGGATCTTCACTGTTCTGCGCGTGAATCGCCATGGCGCTCATCGTGAGCGCCATGATGAGCGCGGCCTGGTACCCGTGGCTCGACACGTCGCCAATGAGCACGCCCGTGCGCCCCTGTCCCAGCTTGAACAGGTGGTAGAAGTCCCCGCCGACCGAGAGTGCGGGTTCGACGCGCGCGGCGCACACGGCGTCCGGCGCCACGACTCCCGGCGATGGGAGGAGGCGCATCTGCAGCTCGTGCGCGAGCTGCATCTCGTGCGCGAGGCGCTCCGTCGCGACCGACGCCTTGAACAGCCGGTCAATCTGGATCGCGGTGCCGACCTGCGATGCGATCGCCGCGACGAGCTTCTGGTCGCCCGCGGTGAATCGTTCGCTCGACCGGCGTCCCGAGAGCATCACGACGCCGAGCACGATGCCCCCGGCGGGCGTGGTGCCGACGATCGGCGCGGACAACATTGCGCCGCGCCGCACGGGGACTTCGAGCGGAGACACCGCGTCGTCTTCGCCCACGAGCACCGGCTGCCTGTTCTGGAACACGCGCGCAGCGACGCTGGCGCCGTCGTCGATCGCGATCGCCTGCATTTTCGCGGCGTCCGCGCCAAGCACCGCGACCGGCCGCAGCAGGCCGCTGCCCGCGTCGTGCACGTAGATCGCCCCAAGCTTGGCGCCGACCGTTTCAGAGATTTCGGTCAGGATCGTGCGGGCCGCGTCGTCGAGGTTCAGCGTGCGGCCGAGGATCTCGCCGATCGAATAGAGAAGGTTGATTTCCTCCCAGCTTTCGGAAAGCTGCTGCGCCGCGAGCTTAGCCTCGCGCAGGGCGATGTCGAGCTCGGTCACGGCGCCGGCGTCCGCCCGCTACGCGCGGTTGAGAATGAGACGCACGACATTGCCGCCGTCGCTGAACCGTTCCACACGGTCCATGAGCCGCCGCATCAGGAAAAGACCGCGGCCGTCCTCGCGCAGGAGGTTTTCCGGCGTGGTCGGGTCCTCGGTGCACGCGTCGAGGTCGAACCCGCGGCCTTCGTCGCGCACCTCGAGTACCAGCCGGCTCGCCGTGACGTCCGCGCGCACGTGCACGGACCGCGCCGAATCGTCGTGGTTGCCTCTCAGGATCGCGTTCGAAAGCGCCTCGGTGAGCGCCACGGGAACGTTGAGCGAAAGGTGACGGCGCGGATAGCTGTGCGCCGCACACCGGAGCACCACTTGCTCGACGATCGCCTCGATGTACCGGACGTCGCTGGGAATGCTGACGTCGAGCTCCCGCTGTTCCACCGGCGTGACGCGTGCGCTCATCCGGGGCCTAGAACTTTTCGAGGGCGCGCTCGCGGGTCTCCGATATCTGGAAGAGCGTGTCGAGCTTGGTCAGCTCGAACAGCGTCTGAAGGTCGTCGTTGAGGTTCGCGAGGCGGAGGTCGCCGCCCATGTCGCGGATCTTCTTGGCCAGCGATACGAGTACGCCGAGGCCGGAACTGTCGATGTATCCGGTGCGCGCGAAATCGACGAGCACCTTGCGCGACCCCTTCTCGAGTTCGTCGAGGATCTTCTGCTTGAGCTCCTGCCGGTTGCCGACGATCAACTGGCCTTCGACCTCGACGATGCAGACGTCGCCGCGACTGGAAACGGAAAAACTCATGGGGACTGATCTCCGGACATGTGGAAGCGGGACGACTGGAGTGCGGTGACGGCGGCCACGTGAAAGATGGCGTCCGCGTCGGCGCCGCGCGAGAGATCGGAGACGGGCATCGCGAGCCCCTGCAGGATCGGCCCGATTGCCTTCGCGTGGGCGAGCCGCTCCGTGAGCTTGTACGCGATGTTGCCCGCGTCGAGGTTCGGGAAGACCAGGATGTTCGCGCGGCCGCCCACGGCGCTCCCCGGTGCCTTCCGCGCGGCGACGTCGGCAATGAGCGCGGCGTCGGCCTGGAGGTCGCCGTCGACGGCAAGATCGGGCGCCCGCTGCTTCAGAAGCGCGACGGCGGCCTGAACGGTCGCGATCGCGGCACCGTCGCCGCCGCTTCCCTTGGTGCTGTAGGACAAGAGCGCCACGCGCGGCTCGTCACCCACAATCTTCCGCCTGGCGGCGGCGGCGGCGATCGCGATATCGGCGAGCTGCGGAGCGGCGGGATTCGGAACGACGGAGCAATCGGTGAAGGTCAGCACCTCCGTGGGCTGGGCGCGAAAGGGCGGGACCACCATGTAGAACGCGCTCGAGACGGTCTTCACGCCCTCCGCGGGGCCGATCAGCCAGAGGGCGAAGTGCATCAGCTCTCTCGTCGTGCGCACGGCGCCGCCGACCGCTGCATCCACGGCGCCGGTCTTCACGAGCCAGATCGAAAACGCGAGCGGGTCGCTGGCCAGCTTCGCGGCCTCGGCCTCGGTCATGCCGTGCTTCGCGCGCGCCGCGAGCAGCGCGCGCGCGAGCCCGGCAGCACGCGCGTCACCCGAGGGATCCACGCACTCGAGTCCGTGCCTCCGTGCTTCCGCGCTTCCGGCTTCCTCCGCCGGATCCAGCACCAGCACCGGCGTCGCGACCCCCTCACGCTTGAGTCTCAGCGCGGCTTCGAGCACCCGCGGATCCGCCGCCTCGCCGAACGCCACGCGTGCGCCAAGCGTCGACGCCCGGGCGCAGATGGCGGAGAGAAAACTCATTTCTTCGGAAATTTCTTCAGCAGCGCCGCTTCGACGGCAGGATGCACCAGGCTCGAGACATCTCCGTTGAACCGCGCCACCTCGCGCACGAGGCTCGAACTGATGTATGTCGTGTCGAGCGACGGGACCATGAACACCGTCTCCATCTCCGGCGCGAGGTGCCGGTTCATCAGCGCCATTTGATATTCGTACTCGAAATCGCTCGCGGCCCGAAGGCCACGGATGATCATCAGCACTCCGCTCTTCCTGGCGAAGTCGACGGTGAGCCCCTGAAAATGCTGCACGGTGACCCGAGGGTCATTCTCCACGGCCGCCCGAATCAGGTCGGTGCGCTCTTCAGCGGTGAACAGCGTCTGCTTCGAGATATTCGACGCGACCGCCACCACCAGCCGGTCGACGAACGACAGGCTCCGCCGGATCAGGTCGGAGTGCCCGTTCGTGATCGGGTCAAAGCTTCCCGCGTACAGTGCTACTCGTGGCATGTTGGCGTGGCCGCCGCTCAGGTTCGGAAGATCGTGACTGACGTATCGCCGTACCGGCGCGTGTCGCCGCCGGCCGGCACGGATTCTGACGACGCGTGCTCCACACCGAAGATCGTCGCGAACGGGCGGTTCAGCCAGCGCCCCGCAAGCTCGGCGGCGAGGTTCTTCCTATATGGTGGGTCGGCAAAGGCCACGTCGTACGCCGCTGCCTCACCCGATCCATCCGCCATTCTCAGCACGTACTTGACCGCGTCCTCCCTGTGCGCCGCGCACCGGTCGCCTGCGCCGAGCACCGCGATATTCTCGCTCAGCACGCGGAAGGCGGCCGGGTCGCTCTCCACAAAATCGACGTGTTCCGCACCGCGCGACAGCGCCTCGAGGCCAAGCGCGCCGCTCCCGGAAAAAAGGTCCAGCACGCGCGCGCCCGGGAGGTCGGTGTGCACCATGCTCATCCACGCCTCGCGCACGCGGTCGAGCGTGGGCCGCACCGCGTCGCCTTTCGGCGCCCTGATTTGCCGGCCGCGCCACTCTCCGGCGATGATCCTCATCGGAAGTCTATGAGACCAAGCTGCAGCGTCGACCGGCCGCGGAACTCGTTGCGCTCGAGCTTGTACGCCATGTCCACGCTCGCGCCCGCGCGCAGTTCGGCGCTCCGATCGGACAGTCCCCACCCGACCACCTCCAGCGGGCCCCGCCCTGCGTCCACGGAAAACTTGACACCGTTCGCGCCGATCTTCGTCGCATTCGACGCGACGCGCACGCCTTCCGCCACGAACAGGGGTCCTGGATTCCCGATGCCGAACGGCTCCATGTGGCGGAGCAGCTTTTCGAGCTCCGGCGTGGCATCTTCGATCGGCAGGTGGAGGTCGACGCGCAGCTCGCGCACGAGATCGTCCGCGCTGAGGCGGTCGAGCGCCACTTCGTTGAATCGCGCGGCGAACGCGTCAACCTTCGACGCCTCCACCGTCAGTCCGGCCGCCGCCCGGTGGCCGCCGTGTTTCACGAGCAGGTCACCGCAGGCCGCCAGCGCCGCGTGCAGGTCGAACGCGGCAATCGAGCGGCCGGAACCCTTCCCAACGCCATCTTGCAGCGCGATGAGGAAGGTCGGCCTCGAGGTCTGCTCCACCACGCGCGAGGCCACGATCCCGATCACTCCCGAATGCCACGCGGCGTCGGCGAGCACGATTCCGTACGTGCTCCCGAGATCGAGCAGCTCCACCCGCCGCATCGCCTCGTCGAGAATGCGCCGGTCCATCTCCTGGCGCTCGCGATTCAGTTCTTCGCACACGCGGGCGAGTCCGAGCGCCTCGTCCTCCCGGTCGGAGAGCAGCAGGTCGACACCGCGAATCGCGCGGTCGAGCCGCCCGAGCGCGTTGAGGCGCGGCGCCAGGATGAACCCGACCCGGCCCGCGGTGATCTCCTTCCCCTCGAGGCCCGCGCTGCGCACCAGCGCGCGAATGCCCGCGAGCTTCGAGTCCCCGAGGAGCGCGAGGCCGCGCCGGACGAACACACGGTTCTCCCCGCGCAGCGGCGCGACATCGGCGACGGTCGCGAGCGCCACGAGGTCGAGCATATTCAGCACGACATTCTGATTGCCGCCGAGCACCCGCGTGAGCTCGAGCGCGATCTTGAACGCAACACCGACGGCCGCGAGGTCCTTGTCGGGCGACTCGTCATCGACGCGGCGCGGGTTGATCACCGCATACGCCTGTGGCAGCGGGCCGCCCGGCAGGTGGTGGTCGCTGATGATGAGGTCGATTCCCGCGGCGCGCAGGTCGTCCGCGGCGGCATGGGCGGTGGTGCCGCAATCGCAGGTGAGGACGACACGCGCTCCCGCGGCCTTCGCCGCCGCGACTCCCGCCGGCCCGAGATCATAGCCGTCGGTGCGGCGGTCGGGAATGAACGGCACGACGATCCCGCCGAGCGCGCGGATGGCACGCGTCATGAGTGCGGTCGAGCAGATGCCGTCCACATCGTAGTCGCCGTGCACCATGATCGTCTCGCGCGCACGAATCGCGTCGGCGAGGCGGGCGACGGCGCGCGACAAGTCTGTCAAGAGTGTCGGCTGGTGGAGCTGCTCGAGCTGGGGCCGGAGGAACTGCTTGGCTCGTGCGACGTCGTCAAAACCGCGCGCGATGAGCAGCCGGCCGAGTGGGAGCGGAAGGGAGAGCGCGTCCGCCAGCGCGCGGGCCGCGCCGTCGTCGGTGCGAGGGGCGGAAGTCCAGCGGCTTGGGGGCCGCTTCACCCCGGGAAGTACATCAGGACGCCGCACGCTTCGCAAAGGTCGATGGCGCCGGTGTTGTTCATCACGTGGCGGCGCTGCATGGGAATCGCGGTGTCGCAGTTGCCGCATGACATTCCGCTCATCGCGAATACCGCCTCGGTCCGCTTCTTCCCGCCGCGGATCCTGTCGTACTTGGACCGCAGGTC
>JBIOHR010000164.1:0-7442 GCA_044449085.1 Gemmatimonadales bacterium
GAGGAACTCCACGTTTCGTCGGCATCGAGCGTCCAGCGGCCCCAGTGCGTGCGGACGCCAAAGCGCACGAAGTGATCCGGCACACCCGACAGTTTATTCCCGTTGAGCGTGTCGCTCACCGCGCCAAGCGGCACGATGTAGTTGACGAACCGGTAATTCGCCTCGGTCCACGCGAGGTTGAGGTCGACCCAGCTCGCCACGCGCGCCGCGACGCCGACCTCCACGCCGTCATTCCGCGTGCGGCCCGCGTTCTGGTAGTACGCGGAACCGCCCGACTCCAGGTACTGGATGATCGCGTTGTCCTCGATCAGCCGGAACACGCTGAGCGTGTACGACACCCGCGGACCGAGGTTGCCGCGCGCGCCCGTCTCGATCGTATGGACCTGCGCGGGTCCGAGGTTCGGGTTGAATCCCCCCGTACCATCAGCCTTCTCGTCGAGCTCGGTCGTGGTTGGCGTTTCGAATGCGGTGGACCAGCTCGCATAGGGGGTGAACGCGTCGGACACCACATACGAAGCGCCGAAGTGCCCGGTCGTGGCCGTCATCGCGCGTGACCCGCTGTTGTTCTGGCCGTCGGCCAGGAAGTGGTCGGCCACGGCGAATGTCGTCTGGTCCCACCGCGCGCCGGCCGTAAGCGACAGGCCTGCGAGCGGTGTCCACTCGAGATCGGCAAACGGTCCGACGGCTTCGACACTCTCACTCTGGTTCACATAGATCGTGTCGGTCGGCACGCTCGGGTGACCGCCCGTGGCGCGGGAGTTCCGCCGGATGTCGAGCGAGCGCTCGATGTCGAGCCCGGCCGCGAGGCGCGGCGCGTTCGTGCACGAGCACAGCGCGTGAGAGGCGTCGATGCGCGCGCCCGTCACCCACCGGTTGAGCGTCGAGTACGTGCCGACCGTCCCGCCCGGCGTCCCCGGCGGCGACGTCGCGAGCGGGTTGTCCACGAAGCGCCGCACGATGTACGCCGTCGCGGAATAGACGCCGCCGTCGTCCGCAGTGTGCTGGAGGCGCAGCGAGAATTGGTTTTGCGAAATCGCCTTGCTCGCGTCGCGCCGGATGTTGGTCGCAGCCGCGGAATCGCGATTTGCGGCGTACTCCGCCGCGGTGAGCGCGCCCGGGTTCAGCGCCGTCGGCATCTCCGTGGCGAACGCGCGGAGCGCCAGCGTCGTCGCCGGCGACAATCCGTAGTCGACCGCGCCGTTCAGCTGCTTGATATCCGCGTTGCTGAACTGGCGGAAGCCGTCCACGATCGTGCGCGAAGCCGAAAGCGATCCGACCAGCGGGCCCGACCGGCCGGACGTCCGGGACTGCCACTTGGTCGTGCCGAACGATCCGCTCTCGATGCGCAGCGTCTGGTCGAGCGCGTCCTGCGCCGACATGTCCGTCGTGAACGAGATCACGCCGCCTGAACCGTTTCCATAGAGCGACGATGCCGACCCGCGCAGCACTTCCACGCGCGACACGTCGCCGAGCTCGAGGTTGTTGAGTTCGTTCTGCCCGTCCGGCAGCGACTGCGGCACGCCGTCGATCAGCACCTTCACGCCGCGGATCCCGAAGTTTGCGCGCGACCCCGCGCCGCGAATCGAGAGCCGCTGGTCGAGCGAGTAGTTGTAGCGGTTGTCGACGTATACGCCCGGGATGTTGTTGAGCGCCTCGTCGATTCCGAGCGTCGCCTGGCCGAGCTGGATGTCCGACTTGTTCTGCACGCCCACTGCCCACGGGGCGCGCTGCGCGGTCTCGTCGGAGCGCGTGACGGTCACATGGACGCCGGACAGCGCCTGGGCCGTGGAATCGCGCCCGGCCGTCGAGTCACGCGCTGCCCGGCTGGTGTCCGCGCGCGCGGGCTGCTGCGCGCGCGCAGCGCCGGCAAAGATCGCGGCGGCCAGCAGCGCGCCTGCCGTGCCGCCGAGTCCCTTGCGAAAGGCCTTCGCGACGCGTGCGCCCCACGGCAGCCGCGACTCGTGCTTCAGCACTTCACGCGTCACGCGGCGCCACTCCGCCTGCATCTCCGAGGCGTCGGCGAAGCGTTTGTCGGGATCCGCCTCGAGCCCCTTGCGGAGCCATTCGACGAGTGCAGGATGGAACCGCGAAAGATTCGCGCTCCCCGCGAGCTGCTGCGCAAGGATAGCCCGGCCGTCCTCGCCGACGAACGGCGCGGCACCGGTGAGCGCGAAGTAGACGATCGCCGCCACTGCAAACAAATCCGCGGCCACGCCCTGCGGCTCGCCGAGCAGCTGCTCGGGCGGCGCGAAGGCCGGCGTTCCGCTCGAACCCGCCCACTCCTCTCCCATCGCGTTCGCGATGCCGAAGTCCGCGATGCGCCACCGGCGGTAGCGATCGATCAGCAAGTTCTCCGGCTTCAGGTCGCGATGGATGATCCCGTTATCGTGCGCCGCATGCAGCCCGTCCAGGATCAAGTCGATTTGCGGCGCGACTTCCGCCAGCGGACGCGGCCCCATGCGCCGGACGAGGTCAGCCACGGAGCCCTCCTCCTCGAGCTCCATCACGTACCAGTGCACGTCTCCCTTGGAGTCCCAATCGTAGATCGGGACGATCGCCGGGTGCTGGAGGCGCGCGGCCATCTGTGCCTCGCGACGGAACCGCGCGACTGCGGCGTCGCTCCTGGCCACCGACGGATGCAACACCTTCATCGCTACCTCCCGCTGCAGGGTCAGGTCACGCACGCGCCACACGGTTCCGAACGTGCCCGAGCCGAGCGACGAGAGCACTTCGAAATCGTCTCCCGTCGCCCAGCGCAATCGGTCTTCCTCACTCACCGCCTTGTATTCGCCCGAGGCGATGTCCACTCCCGAGATCGCAGGCGTCCCCGACCCCGAGATCTTCTCCACCGCGCGCAGCAGCGATGCCACTGAGTGGAAGCGATCCTGCGGGTTCGCCGCGAGCGCGCGGTCGAGCAGATCGGCCACGTTCGCCGGGCAGTCCGGCCGCACCCAGCGAAGCGGCGGGATCTCGTCGCGCGGCGGAAGCTCGCCGGTGAGAATCGCAAAACAGCTCGCGGCGAGCTGCCACTGGTCGCTCGCGGGTGTCGGCCGCCATTCGCCCGCCGCCCACTCGTGCGGCGGCGGCGTGAAGAACGGATCCGGTTTCACACCTGCGGGGATCTCCGACGCCGGCAGCGCCCACTGCCAGCCGAGTATCCAGACGCGTCCCGTCGGCGTGACGTAGATGGTGTCGGGCGAGAGCGCACCGTGTGTCTGGCCGGCGTCGTGCAGATAGGCGATTGCCGAGCCCGTGGCACGGAGGACGCGCAGCATATACGGGATCGTCTCGATCCCCAGCCTGCGCATGCGATCGCCGACCGTTTCGCCGACGACCCAGCGGCGCAGGTATCCTGGGCCGCGCCGCGAACCCGGGCTTTGCGTCCAGAAATGGTACGTCGTCGGGATGGCCGGGTGGTTGCGGTGGGCCAGCGAGCGCGCCTCGTCGAACAGCCACGTGGCATGCGCGGGATCCGGCACCGTGACGAGCGCCAGCGACCGGCCGAGCGCGTCGATGATCTCCTGCGCGTGCCGGTGGTTCGCGTAGTAACCCTGGTCGCCCCACACCCACCCCGGCGGAAGCTGCCACCCGTCGAGGTGTGGCGGGATTCCGGTGGTTCGCGTGACTGGGATGGTTTCGGCGCTCGTCATGACGCTCCAAAACTGTCAGATGGTCGGCGCCGGAACCAGTGCGATGTGTATCGCGGCCCCTTCGCCGGGCGCGCTGTCGATGTGAATCGTCCCGCCCCACCCTTCGATCATCCGCCGGCTGATCGCAAGGCCAAGGCCGCTGCCGCTCGTCCGGGTCGAGAAGTGCGGCTCGAATATCCGGGGCATCACCTCGCTGGAGATCCCCTGGCCGTCGTCACGAACCGTGACGAGGACGCGGTCGCCGGATCGCGACAGCGTGACCTGCACGTTACGCGCGCTCGCGAGGCGCGCGTTCTCGAGCAGGTTCAGCAGCACTTCGCGGATCTCCGCGCGCGCCGCAAGCACGAGCACCGGCGCCTCCGCGCCCGCGGCGACCCACGACACCTCATCGCCGCCAAGCTGTTCGAGGTGCATGACGTCCGTCACGGCCTGTGCGATGTCCACCGGCACCGCCGCGGCTCGATCGTCCGGTGCGGTCCCATACCGGCTGAACGCGCGGGCGATTTCGTCGAGGCGGTCGATCTCCGAGAGCACGCGCGAGACGTTTTCGTCGAGCACGCGATCGAAGTCCACGCTGGGGTCGTGGCGCGCGCGCCGCAGATGCTGCATGCCAAGCCGCATCGGCGTGAGCGGGTTCTTGATCTCGTGCGCGACTTGGCGCGCCATCTCGCCCCACGCGAGCACACGCTGCGCGTGCGCCTCCTGCTCGCGCCCCGCCTCGATGTCGTGCGCCATCTGGCGGAACGCGGTGAACACCGGCTGGAACTCCACGGGCGGATCGCTCGAGAGCTTCGGCTCCCGCTCGCCGGCGGCGAGCGCCAGCACGCCGGCCTGCAGCGTGCGAATCGGGCGCGAGAACTGCCGCGCGGCCAGCTCGGAGAGCCAGAGCGCGGCGATCGCGCCGATCACGGCTGCGAACAGTACGAGGATGCCGAGGTCGCGACGGCGCTGGTCGAGCGCGAGGTCGTCGGTCCGCGCCGGCGCGGCGAGCACGAACTGCACGGGTGAGGCGTCGCTGCTCGCGACGCGGAAGCCGAACAGCATCGGCTGCGAGCCGACCATCTCGTCGCTGCTCGACGTGATCTCGTCGCCCTCGCCGAGCGTGAGCGCCGTCGATGGCGGCAGGAGCCGCCCGAGCGGCGCGAGCGCGTCGAGGACGGAGTCGCTCGATGCCTGCAGGATGCCGTCCGCATACAGAAAAAGCGGCGTCTGGAATTTCGCGGCGATGTCCGACAGTTTGGCGCTGTCGGTGTACACGGCCACACCGCGCAGCGTCTCGCGCACCAGCAGGTTGCGCGCCTGGTCGTCGTCGCTGCGCAGCCGCTGGTAGCTCCACGCCGCGAATACGCCGGCGGGAATCACGAAGAACGCGAACAGCGCAAGCGTCAGCTGCGCGCGATAGCTGCGGAGCCAGCGGCGCCGCTGGATGCGCATCCAGCGCCCGAACGCGCCGTCCGCGATCACGAGCAGCAGCCAGAGTACGAAGAGCGCGAACAGGTCGAGCACGACGACCAGCGAGCCGCGCATGACCAGCTGGTTGTAGCTCCGCAGCTGGACGCTGGCATGCACGGTCGTGAAGCCGCGGTTCGCATCGACGAGAAACCGGTCGCCGTGCAGCTCGTCGCCGTGCCGCTCCCACTGCGCCTTGTCCGTGAGCTGTGCGTTGTGCCGGACGCTTCCGAGCGTAAGCGTGTAAGGAGGGTCCGTCACGGGCGCGGCGCCGAACCCCATCAGCGCCCCGAACGAGTCGCGCGCGAGCAGCCGCGTGCGCGGCGCCACGACCACCGTCGTCACGGATCGGTCCTCGTGCGGCACCGACAGCACGAGGTAGAGGCCGGGCCAGCCGAGCACCTTGCTGAACACTGCGTGCGTGGAGTCCTGCGCCTGGCTCGCGAAATAGCCGATGTCCTCGGTCTTCTCGGCCTTCCCGACCAGCAGGTCCGCGATCGGCGCGCCGGTGGGACTCCAGCTCGTGAGTTCCACCGGGTAGTCGGCGCTGGCGAGATCCGATTCTGCATAGCGCGCGAGCAGTTCCGCGCGGCTGGCCGGGGCGTGCGAGACGTCGAGCTGCGCCGTGAAGCGCTGGAGCAGCGTCGCCGCCGCGTTGTCGAGCGTGGTGAGGCTCCCCACGTCGCGTTCCGCGAGCAGGACGCGCGAGTGCACCGACTGCCCCCACACGAGGGTCACCGCGCCGCATGCGGCGACGACGGCAACGGGCAGCACCGACCCGCGTGCGCGCCGCGCGAAGGCGAGCGCACCGATCGCGACGACCCACAGCGCCGGATACCAGGGCGGGTACGCGCCCGGGGCATCCATCAGCGCCGGCGCGAGCAGCGCGGCAACACTGCCGATCGCCGGCGCGATCCAGAGCGGAAGCCCGCGGCGTGCGCCGAGCGCCGCCTGTCCCGCGGTGGCACCCGCCATCAGCACGGACACCGACGCAAGGAACAGCGTCGACTCCCACGCCAGCCACATCGGGAGCGAAACGCCCGCTTCGGGGAACTGGATGCCGCGCGCCAGGTCGCGCAGGAGGAACGGGCCGACGCCTGCGACGATCGCCACGGCCGCAATCGCCTGCAGTCGCGACTGCGTGCCGACGCGTGCGCGCAGCGCGGCCAGCAGGCCGAGCAGCACGAGCGAGCAGGTCAGTGCAAGCGCACCGACGCTGCCCGTGAACGGCCCGCCCGTCGCGACATAGAAGAAGGTGGGATCGAACAGCGACGACGCATTGGAGAACCGCGCGAGCGGCACGACGGCCACGGCCGCGAGCGCCACGGCGAGCGCGGCGAGTCGGCGGCCCACGCCGCCGCGTTCGCGCCAGGTTGCGGCGAGAAAAAAGAGCGTCGCGATCGCCAGCGCGACGCCGCCGCGCGATCGCCCTTGCTCGAGCGCCGCGGCGGCAAGCAGCTCACCAGGCGGCGCAATCGCCCGGACGCCGAGCACGGGAACGCCCGCGGCGCTGACGACCGTCAGCGTGTCGCGGGCCGCATCCGCCGGCGATTTATACACGAAGCTCTCGACGCCGTATTTCTTCGTGAGCTCCTCGTCGAGCGCCGCCGCGAGCACCTCACCGGGCGGGTCCGCGTGCACGAGCACCTCGGCGACGGCACGGTCGGTGCCCCGCCCCGCGATGGCGTACAGTGCGAGGTAGAACGGCGTCGGCCACGCACCCACGGGGCCCACCAGCGAGTCGAGGGGCGTCATGAGGCGGCCCGACCACGCGAAGGGCACGCCGCCGCGCACCAGCACGACCGAACGCGACGGCGACGGACCGCGCAGCTTGTCGAGGTCGGCGAACGCGCGGCGCGGGTCGGCATGCGCATCGAGCGCCTCGACCGCGAGGCGTTGCAGCGCCGCGGCCTCGGCATCGAGCGCCGCGGCCATCGCGGCCGTGCCGCGCGACGCAACGGCCGCGCGCGCGGCCTTCGGGTACGTCGCGAGACCAGAACTCTCGCGCACCGCCATCGCCACAAGCACGACGAACGCCACGGCGGACACCGCAAACCCGATCCGGTTGAGCGCCCGGTCACCACGCACCGTGAGCACCACGCTGAACACCGTGGTCACCACGCATGCGGCGAGGGTCCCCACGGCGGGTGTGCGCAGCCAGATCGCCGCGCTCAGCACCGTCGCCGTCGCGGCCACCGTCCACCAGGGGCCGGGGCGGGGAGCATTCACGAAAGCATTATACCCGAACACGAAGGAGGGCTCCAACTGTGCTCCGCGCTTGGGAAGGTGAGGAGGAAGCGCGGTGAGGGGTGAGGAGGACGCGCGGCGAGGAGGACGCGCGGC
>JBIOHR010000165.1:0-7440 GCA_044449085.1 Gemmatimonadales bacterium
AAACCCGGCGCCTGACAGCCACTGCGAAAGCGACTTTTTGTCAGCTTAGAACAATTTCAATTTCAACGCCCCCGCAAACGCCTTGAAATCCCCATCGCGCATGAGCCAACTTCCACCTGCGAAGTCACGCCCGCCCATCCCCCACCACATCCCTCTGACTCAGACTCAGCTCTCTTTCTTCTGGAGGTCTGGTGGGATGGTCATGCAATGAAGAGGGCGCCGCCCGTATCCTACGGCACGTCACAGGCCGCCCTGAGGGGTGGGAGCCATAAGACCAAGCCACCCCGGACTCGCTTGAATCCGGGGTGGCTTGATAATTACGGAACGATCTTCGGCGGTGTTGGCGGAGTGGCCTTGGGGTCCACGAGCGGGCGCATCTCCTTGAGGTGTTGTTCCATCTTGAGCCGCGGCACGCCGTTCTTCAGCCAGTCGGGCGCGGGCTGATCGCGGAGGAACGTGTCGAACCACTCGGTCATGCGCAGGTTGTAGTCCTTCTGGTTCGCGGGCCGCGCGAGGCCGTGATTCTCTCCGACGTACTCGAGGAGGACGACTTCCTTGCCGAGGTCGCGGAGGTGGTTGTAGTAGGTCACGCCCTGATTGAAGTCGACAGCGCCGTCGCGGTCGTCACTCAGGAGCATGAACGGGATCGAGAGATTCTGCGCGAAGTTCTGCGGCGAGTTGCGCACGTATGCCTCGGGCACGTCGTTGGGCCCACCGGTGAAGCGCCCCTGGCTGGAGATGAAAATCGACGCGTCGGTGTTTCCTGTGTTCCAATAGATGGAGCCGAACATCGAGACCATGTCGGTCAGCGGCGCGCCGGCGACGGCGGTCTTGAAGATTTTCGTTTGCGTCGTGATGAACGTGGTCTGGTATCCGCCCCAACTGTGCCCCTGGAGCCCGACACGCGCGGCGTCGATCATCCCGGTTGCAATCGCGGCCTTCACCGCAGGCACCACGCACCACACGGCGGAGCGGCCGGGATCGTTCACGTGGTAGACGATGTCGGGCTTGAGGAATGCGTAGCCGCGGTTGGTGTAGACGCTCGGGTTTGAGTAGCGCGTCGCGTTCGGCACCGTGTAGGTGTTGAACTCCTGCGACAGCTTCTCATAGATGTAGGTGAGCATCGGGTACTTCTTGCCCTGTTCGTAGCCGGCCGGCAGGTAGAGCACGGCCTGATGGTGCCCGCCGCCGTTCTCGCAGGTGTAGTCGATGAGGCGCGCGCCGGGCGTCCACGCGACGTCCTTCTGCTGCGGATCCGCGTCGGTGAGGCGGCGCTCGTTCGTGAGATTGTCGTCAGCCGCGTAGAAGTCCGGGTATTTCACGACCGTCTGGCGCGCATACACCCACACGTTTGCGTCGCGTGCGTGGCGGTAGTCGACCTTATCGGCTTCCCAAGCGAGGACCTTGGAGCCCCCTCTTAACGGATCCACCTCGGCGAGCCCTTCTTTCTTGGTCCACTCGCCATACGTCTCGAGGTACAACGGCTTGGCGGGATCGATCACGCCGCGGTCGCGCGGATCGGAGATCGACCGCACCTGATACTTAATCTGATCCTTGAGGCCGTTGCCGGTGATGTTGACTGCGCCGGTGCCGCTCACCGGCAGGCGCCACACGTCCCAATTGTCGCGCACGAAGACCGACGAGCCGTCCTTGAGCCAGCCGACGAGTGCACCCTGAATGGCCGGCTTCACTTCGTTGTGATCGTCTTCGGTATTCCAGAACTTCGCGGGGACACCGGCGGTGATCGTCTTGGTCGTCGCGTTCGCGAAGTTGTAGACCTTGTATTCACCCGTATCGTAGTAGACGTAGCTCGAACCGTCGGGCGAGAAGTTCGACACGCCGCCACCGCCGCGTCCGCCGCCACCGGCGCCGGGCACTTTTCTCTGGATCAGTTTGCGTTCGCCGGTTGCGACGTTCACGGCGTAGAGGTCGCGATACGCGAACCCACGGATTCCCTGCTCGCGCTGATACGGCTCGATGTCCGTGCCGATCGCCCATGCGTCACCCTTTGGAGCGACGGCAACGTTTCTGATCGAATCGTCGGCAAGCCGCGTGACCTTTGCGCTCGTCACATGGAACGACGCGAGGTAGCTGAACGCGCGGTCCTGCGTCTCCTGCACCTGCTGCTCCGGCTGGGGACGCGCGTCCTTCCAGTGCCAGAGGATGAGCGAGGGCACGTCCGCATCGGTCTGCGGTGCGGCGGCCACCTGGCCGCCTGAACCACCGCCCGGTGCAACACCGCCCGGATTCGGCGCAGTGAACGGCGCGCCGGCGCCACGCGGGCGCGGTGGCCGCGGCTCGCGGAGGCCAAAATAAATGGTCGATTCCTTGTCGCTCCACTCGGGCGCGCGATCGCTGCTCACCACCAGTCCGCCGGTGATCCCCGTAGACTTGGCCGTGACTTCCAGCATCTTGTCCGACGCCCGCGAGGCGTGCATCCACGCGACCACCGCGGCGTCTTCGTCGCCGCCGGCGGTGTCGGTCACCACACGGAGTGCGGCGAGCGCATCGGTCGAGTCACCCCACACGAGGTGGTGGTACTGACCTTTCCCCACATCGAGCGGACGCGAGATGCTCGTCGAAAGCTGGCGCACCTGCACGCTGCCGCCCGCCTCGCCGCCGGAGCTCACCGCGTACGCGATCCAGTCGCCAGAGTCGTCGAAGGCGAACTCCGAGACATCGGCTATGGGGATCGGCGTGCCGCCGGCGAGGTTCACGAGTTCGAGCGTCGTGCCGGCCGCGCGCGCGGCGCCAGCACCCGCGGCACCGCCAGCGCCGCCCGCGGCAGCAGGCGCGCTGTGCTGGATCGCGATCCAGTCCGACTTGTCGCCCGCAAAACGGAACGAGCGCACGCTCTCAAAGTCGCGCTTGGTGCCCGTCGCGAGATCGAGCACGGCGAGCTTGGGGGCGGCAGGCGCGGAGGGAGCTGCTGCCGCACCCGCTGCGCCGCCGCCGCCGCGGCCGCCACGTCCACCGCGGCCGCCGCGCGCGGCCGCTGCGCTCGGGTACTCGAGAAACGCCACCCACTTGTTGTTGCCGGCGAACGCCGGGCTCACCAACCCACCCGCGTCGCCGCGCCCGCCGCCGGCAGCCGTTCCGCCCGCATCGCCGATCGCGAAGCGCGTCTCTTTCGCGCCCGCGCTCGTCGCGCGCACGACGACCTCGGCGTCGCCTTCGTTCGGTCCGAGAACGTACGCAAACCATTTGCCGTCGTTCGAGAGCGCCGGCGTGCGGATCGACTTCCACGTGAGGAGATCGTCCAGCGTCAACTCGCGGCCGGCGGACGCCGGTGGCGTCCACTTCGACACCGGCGCGGCGGTCGTCGCGCCAAACGGGAGAGCGGCGTTGGCATTCGAGGCCGTCGCGGCCGCGGCTTGCTGGGCAGCGACAGGTGACGAAGCGACCGGCATGATGCCGATCGCTCCAACGGCGACGGTTACTGCGGTCGTGAAGAGTGTGCGGCGCATCTGACTTTCCTTTGATGAGGACCCAGCCATAGAGTAACTTTCCGCATTCGGCTCAGCCACTCCACGAGGGTTACGAACGTGCACCGCATTCCGCTCACGCTGGCGCTCGCCTGTTTCGTCGCTGCATCTGCCTCCGCGCAGACCGACTCCGCCTCGCACAAGACAGCCCACAAAGCCGCCTCTGCGAAAACCGTCTGGCCCGACGAGGGACCGCGTACGTGGGCACCGCGCCCCACCGTTCGGGCGATCACGGCCAACGACTTGCGCACGCGCCTCTACCAAATCGCCGACGACTCCATGCTCGGCCGCCGCGTGGGCGAGCTCGGCAACTACAAGGCGACCGCGTACATCGCCGCCGAGTTCAAGCGACTCGGACTGAAACCCGCGGGCGACAACGGAGGATTTTTTCAGATCCTCGACTTCGGACCGGCCGCTTTCGACATCACGGCGTCGAAGCTCGCCGCCGGCGGATCGGTGCTCGCGCTCGAGCGCGACTGGATTCCGGTCGCGCCCACGGCGGCGAATGGATTCGGCGCGAAGGCGGACGTCAACAATGTGCAGGCGGTGTTCGCCGGACGCTGGCGGGATTCCACGCCGCTCGACCCCGCGCTGTTCAAGGGAAAAGTGGCGGTGTTCACGTCGACCGCCGTGGCCTCCGGGATCATGGCGGCCGGCCGCGGGGCGGCCCGTGTGCTTCGCTGCGATTCTGTGCCGAACAAGTTCGGGGCGGACGCGGCGGCGAGAGTCGAGGCGGCGGTCGCCGCCGAGACCACAGGGCGCGGCGGACGCGCGGGCGGAGGCGGAGGGCGCGGCGGTGCAGCGGCCCGCGACACGCGCGCGGAGCGGGCGGGAGCTGTTGCGGTGCTGATCGTGGCCACGGATTCCATCCCGGTGTCGACCGTCACGGCCGCGTTCAACGGCCGCATGGCGATGGAGTCGGCGGTGCCCAAGCCACCGGCTGGCGCGCTTGGCACTGGCGCGATGACGCCGGCTGCGGCGGAACGGCTGTTCGGCAAGCCGCTCGCGCAGTTGACGGTCGGCGAGACCGGGCAGGCGGTCTCCGCAAACTGGAGTTTCGACTGGCACATGTCGAAGACGCCCGCGCGCAACGTCATCGCGATCATGCCGGGCTCGGATCCGGCGCGCGCCGGCGAGTACGTGCTCATCAGCGCGCACAACGACCACAACGGCGTCAACGCGATTGCGGTGGATCACGACTCGCTGCGGGCGGTGAACATCGTGACGCGGCCGCAGGGCTCGAACGATCCCGTCTGCCGTCCGACGGAAGCGCAGCAGCAGCGGATCGACGCGCTGATCGCGCACGCGCGGAGCATCCGTCCACCGCGACGCGACTCGATCATGAACGGCGCCGACGACGACGGCTCGGGCACCGCGGTCCTGCTCGAAATCGCCGAGAAGTTCGCGCACGAGAAACCGGCACGCTCGATCATCTTCGTTTCGCACACGGGTGAGGAGGCGGGCCTGCTCGGATCGAAGTGGTTCACGGACCATCCCACCATTCCGCTCACGTCGGTCGCTGCGGCGCTCAACATGGACATGGTGGGCAAGGGGCGGGTGGACCAGGTGAAGTTCGGCGGCCCGACGTCGATCCAGATGCTCGGATCGCGGCGGCTCTCGCGCGAGTTCGGCGACATCATCGATTCGGTGAATGCGACTCGCGCGGAGACGATGGCGATCGATCACTCGTGGGATGTCCCGGCGAACCCGATGCGGCGGTTCTGCCGCAGCGACCAGGTGAACTACGTGCACCACGATGTGCCGGTGACGTACTTCTCGACGGGGTACGCGGAGG
Source organism: Gemmatimonadales bacterium (assembly GCA_044449085.1). Lineage (GTDB taxonomy): Bacteria > Gemmatimonadota > Gemmatimonadetes > Gemmatimonadales > Gemmatimonadaceae > Fen-1231. The sequence goes on from JBIOHR010000165.1 coordinate 5,281, forward strand.
ACTATCACCAGCCGACCGACGAGCCGCAGTACATCGAGTACGACCACGCGGCGCGGCTGGGGCGGTTCATTCACGACATCGCGTGGGCGATTGCGGAGCGAAAGGACCGGCCGGCGATTTCGGGTGCGGATCCGAGTTATCCGGCTTGTAGGTAGCGAGGTCGGGGCGCGTGCGGCCGGACGCGGGCCACTCGTTGCGCCGGGCCTACTCGGACACGGCGTCTATTGGTCCTCGAAAGGCCCGACAAAGGGAGTCCCTCGCGGCCGGCCGGCGCGCCGCCAGGCTCCGCAGGCCGCAACCAGTCCACTAACTGATCCGCCGAGCCTTTCGCGTCGGCTGCGCGCGAACGATTATTCACACCCCCGCCGCACTCTACGGAGCAGTTGACATGACGCGTTCCCCCGCCCGCCTTTTTCGCCGCGCCGTCATGGCAGCGGCCCTCTCGACCATCGCGGTTTCGGCCGCGTTCGCGCAGGCCATGGTCAACGAGACCCGCGATCCAAAGCAGAAACAGGACGCGGAGTTCGCGAAGCTCTACAAGGATTGGACGGGCGAGTCGAAGTACGGCAGTCCGCTCGTCGATCACCTCCCGCTCGTCGCCGGCATCCCGACACCGAAGCAGGTACTCGGCTACTACATCGGCGCGCCGGCGAAGCTCACCTACTACGCCGACATCCTGAAGTACTATCGCGCGCTGGCGAAGGCGTCGCCGCGCGTGAAGATCGAGACCATCGGCAAGTCGGATGAAGGTCGCGAACTCGTCGTCATCTGGATCTCGTCCGACGAGAACATCAGGAACCTCGCGCAGAATCGCGCGAACCTCGCGAAGATCGCCGACCCGCGCGGCATGACCGAACCGCAAGTGCGCGCGATCATGGCGAAGACGAAGCCCAGCTACCATTTCATGGGCGGCTTGCACAGCGGCGAGACGGGGCCGTCGGAGATGCTGATGGAACTGGCGTACCGTCTCGTCACCGAGACGTCGCCGATGATCACGCAGATCCGCAACAACGTCTACGTCTCGATCACGCCCGCAGCCGATCCCGACGGCCGCGACCGCAACCTCGACTGGTTCTACCGCGGGCTCGAGACGGCGAAGGAAGACAGCATCGCGCGCGGCGGCAAGCCGGTGCCCGCGGATTCGGTGGCGATCCTCGGCGGCGGCGGACGCGGCGCGGGACAGCTCCCGTACTGGGGCAAGTACGTCTACCACGATAACAACCGCGACATCAACCTCTCGCAGGTCTCGATGCGCGCGATCACCGACTGGTACTTCACGGCGCATCCGCCGATCATGCACGACCTGCACGAGGCGGAACCGCTGATGTACATCTACAGCGGCGGGCCCCCGCAGAATCCGAACCTCGATCCGATCCTCTTTACGGAGCTCCCGTTCTTCGCGAACTGGGAACTCTCGCAGATGACCAAGTGGGGAATGCCGGGCGTGTACACGTTCGCATTCATGGATGGATGGTCGCCGGGCTACCTCGGCTCTGTCGCGTACAACCACAACGGCATGATGCGGATGTACGAGACGCAGTCCGGTGTGGAACCCCGCCCCGCTGCGGCAACGCCGACGGCTTCGGGTTCTGACAGCACCGCCCGCAACGCGGGTCGCGCAACACCTGCTGACAGCGGCGGCCGAGGTGGCCGCGGCGGCGGGCGCGGTGGGCGCGCTGGCGGCGCGGGAGGTCCGACAGTGATTGCCGATGCCGGCGGGCGGGCGGCGGGCGCGCCAGGCGCAGGCCGCGGCGGCCGGCCCGTGATCCCCACCGGCAAGGGCGGCGGACAGCCGCGCGAGTGGTATCGCGGCATTCCAATTCCGCCCAATGCAATTGCGAACTTCACGCGGCGCGACAACACGAACTTCATGGAAACGGGTGTGCTGTCCGGACTGCAGCTCACGTCGATGTTCCCCGAGCTCGTGCTCGAGAACTTCTACATCATGACGCGGAACTCGCTCACCGACGGCTCGACGAAAGCGCCGTACGGCTACGTGTTCCCGGTGCAGCGCGACATGACCAAAGTCGCGACGCTGATCAACATCCTGCGCGCGCAGGGGATTGAAATAGGACAGCTCAGTACTGCAGTAAAAGCTGGCACGGAGACATTCCCGGCCGGATCGTATCTCGTGAAACTCAACCAGCCGTACGGCCGCCT
>JBIOHR010000166.1:0-7388 GCA_044449085.1 Gemmatimonadales bacterium
CGCATGATTGCGAACTCAGACTCGTCGAGGCGACCTGGCTTCCGAAGAATAGGAGCAAACTCTTCGTGAATTTTCCCAACGTCATGCAAGAGCGCCGCCGTATGGACTCGCTCCACGGCACGCGACCCGAGCCCAGCGGCGCGTGCGACGATCCGCGAATACTCAGCCACCCGCTGGGAATGTCCTGAGGTGTATGGGTCGCGAGCTTCGATTGCTGCCACCATCAACTGCAACATCTCTTCGTTGACGGTCTCGAGCTGACGATTTGTCTTGTACAACTGGCGCACGCCGATTAACGGCACGGCGATCGCCAAGGCCAGCCATGGCCCCTTATCTACGTAGACCCACGAGAAGAGGTAAACTACGGGGATCGCAAAGAAGTCGTACGCCACCGTCCCGTGCGTAAGCTGCCGCCACACCTGCAAAACTCGTCGATCCTGACTAACCGCAACAACTCCCGCTACCATTGCAGTGTTGACAAGCAGAAACGCCGCAAAAGAAAGTACGAAAGGCAGGACGAAGAGCGAACTGCGCGCAGTTATCGCCACTCCGCCCATTGCGTTGAAAACGAGGACTGCGACCGACGTAGCGCAAACATACTGCGCTACGTTGAATGTCACTTTTATCGCGACTTGACGCTGGAGCATCTCGGCGGCCAAAATGGCGAAGCCGACAGCGCACACCAGTGGCAGGCTTGGCGCGACAAGTAGCGCGCTCATGAACGGAATGAAGCCGATACTTCCGCGTACACTCCTCGGAAGGCGATGCCCAAGAGCGTGGGCCGCGAGGCCGATTAGCGCGAAAAACCCGGCGGCGCCGGCGCTATCCCATGTTAGGCCTGGTGACGTGCGCGCAACCAAAGCGGCGCCTAAAACAGCGCCGACAATGCAGAGGAAAACGTACCGCCTCGTTGCGCTCTGGCTCATTGCGAAAGGAAGACCCCCGACGCCGGCTTATGACCAGCTCAAACTCTCTCCGAGAACAAACGACAGGACGGCAAAAACTGCATTCGCCACGAGCGTCAAGTTGCGTCACCCCCTTTGGACGAAAAAGTCACACTCAACATCTGTCGAGTGTGCTCCAAATTCGGCTCCGCTCCTGCTACTTGTGCCCGCTCAGCTTCGCTCTGCCGGAGTCGGGGGTTTTTTTGTCTCCTCTAGTTGATCGTCTGATTGCGAGCCGCTGACCTCACACCACTCAGCGCACTCCCTCCATCCACCGGTTCGTAGCGTTCAGGACCGCCAGCGCGCTCGCGGTCTCCATGCTCTCCTTCACTTCACAGCTTCCCGTCAGCAGCACGTTCGTTCGCCCCTGACGCACGATCACGCCCACCAGCACCAGTTGCCGCTCAAACGCGTCGATCACCTTCGCGCCATCCAGCGACAGCTTCATCTCCCCGCCGTCACACAGCCCGATCGCCGCAATCGCGGCCCGTGCCGCCAGTTCCACTCTCGACCGGTCGCTCTCGAATCCCTCGGCCTCGCCCACAAACTGCTCCTTCCCGCGCCGCAGGGTCACCTTGCACGACACACCCTTCGCACGCGACCCGCGCACCTCCACGTCCTCGAAATACAGCGCCCTCCCAGCCGCCGTCGCCGTGAACGCAGCCTTCGCCGGCTCCCCTGCCCCGGCAACCGCCGCCTGGCCCTCAGGGTTCGACGTCGGCCGCTTCACCGTCGTCGCCACGGAAATCTTCCGGTGGTCGATGCGCATCCCCAGCTGCGCCATCAACGCACTTTCGATGTTCCGCACCACCTGCTTCGGCGACGTCGCGCCCATCACCAACACGTGAATTGAATCGATCCCGCCCGTCGGGTCGGAAATGATTCGCGCTGATACCACATCCTGCAGAGTCGCCAACAACTCTTCCGCTTTCTTCAGCGGAAGCACCGATCCCGCTATCTGTCCAGGCTGCCCAGGTTGTGCGGTCACGGTCTCCCCAAAAGATTCATGTGTCGGCGCCCAACTGACGATGCACGTAGTCTATCAGATGACGATTTCGGTTCTGTAACAGGCACGCCCGAATCAAGCCACCGATTCACCTGCTTTATTCTGTGCACTTACTGGTCAGTTGCGCAAGAGGAAGGAAAATCTGGCGGATTAATTGTCCGAATCGTAGTCGCCCAGCGGAAGATGGTACTCTTTCAACTTCCGGTACAACGTACGCTCTCCTATCGCGAGGATCTCCGCGGCTTTACGACGATTCCCGCGTGTCTCCCGCAACGCGTTTTCGATCGCCGCGCGCTCGATTTCGGCCATGGTCATGCCCGATTTCACCATGAGCCGTCCCTCACGCCCGTCTTCCCCCTCACCCCTCACCGAAATCGCCGCGGGCGCAACAGGCGGTACAATCCCGCCCGCTGGCATCACCAGCCCAGACCCAACTGTCCCCGCCGGAATCGCGCCGAGCCGGTCACGGTCCTCGTCCACCCGCCGCCGCAGCTGCTCCACCTGCAGCTTCAGCTCCACCAGGCTCCGCACGATGAACTCGAGCTCCCGACCCTCCGCGCGCTCCCCCTCGCGCACCATCGGGCCCACGAACACCGGAAGCCGCCTGTCCCCCGCGTCCTCACGGATCGCCCGCGGTATGTCCTCCAGCCCGATCTCTTTCCCGTGCGACAGCACCACCATGCTCTCCACAAGATTCCTCAGCTCGCGCACGTTGCCCGGCCACGAATACTCCACCAGCGCCTGCATGGCCTCCGGCGTGATCCCGCGAAACTCCCGCCGGTGCTCGTGCGAAAACTCCTGCACGAATCGCCGCACCAGCAGCACGATGTCCTCCCGCCGCTCCCGGAGCGGCGGCAGGTAGATCCGCAGCACGTTCAGCCGGTAGTACAGGTCGCTCCGGAACTGCCCGCGCTCCACGCTCTCCTTCAGTGGGCTGTTCGTCGCCGTCACCACGCGCACGTCCACCGGGATCGGCACGGTGCCACCCACGCGCGTCACTTCGCGCTCCTCCAGCACTCTCAGCAACTTCACCTGCGTGCTCGGCGGCACGTCGCCTATTTCGTCGAGAAAAATCGTGCCGCCGTGCGCGAGCTCGAACCGCCCGATCCGCCGCTCCGCCGCGCCGGTGAACGCGCCCTTTTCATGACCGAACAGCTCGCTCTCGAGCAGCGTCTCCGGAAGCGCGCCGACGTTCACCGCGATGAACGCCTTGCCGCGACGGGGCGAGAGCCGGTGGATGGCGCGCGCAACGAGTTCCTTGCCGGTGCCGCTCTCGCCCTCGATCAGCACCGTGCTGCTCACCGGCGCGATCTGCTCGACCTTCACCAGGACTTCACGGACAGCCTCGCTGTCGCCGTACAGCCCCGTCTCCTCCGCAAGCCGGCGCCGCTCCAGCAGCCCCTTCACCCGCTCCGCCACTTCCTCGGCGGCGATCGGCTTGGTGAGCACCTCATTGAAGCCGATCGATCGCAGCCGGAGCTCCAGCTGCGGATCGCCCACGTCAGCCATCCCAAATACGGCGGCACCGTCCCACAATTGCGCGCGGACGATCTGCAGCGTCTGCGGGTCGAGCAGGTTCCCGGTGAAGACGATCGCGTCAGGTTTCTCGCGCTTGAGCGCAGCCGGCAGGTTGTCGAGCGGCGACGCCATGGCGGTCGCAATGCCCGCGGCCTCCAGCAGCGCGTTGAGGCGCACGGCGGGTTCGACGTCGGTGAGGGTGATGAGGACTTTCATCTCAGAACTGCTGACTGCGATGCAAGATGCAAGATGGAAGATGGACCGGACCCAGGTCGCCGAGCGCCCCTTTCATCTTGCATCCTCCATCTTGCATCGCAGTTGCCGCGCCATCGCCGTTGCCCTACCGGTGCGTCCCATTCTTGTAGAACGGCAACTCCACAATCGTCCCCTTCAGCCTGTTCCCCCGAATCTCGACCTCCAGCGTATTCCCCGGCTTCGCGTGCGCGGTCGGCACGTACGCAGTCCCGATCGCCGTGCCGGTACTGGGACTCATGGTGCCGCTCCGCACCTCTCCGCTCGCCGCGCCGTTCACGAACACCTTGTAGCCGTGCCGCGGGAAACTCTTGTCGGCAATCGTGAAGCCCACGAGCTTCTGAGGGACTCCGGCCGCCTTCTGCGCCTCGAGTGCCGGCTTCCCGACGAAATCGCCCTTCTTCATTTTCACGAGCCACTGGAGATTGGCTTCGAGCGGCGTGACGGTGTCGTCGATGTCGTTGCCGTAGAGCGCCATCCCCATCTCGAGGCGGAGCGAGTCGCGGCAGCCGAGTCCGACGGGCTGGACGTGGCCGGTGGCAATGAGCGCGTTCCAGATGGTCGCGGCGTGCTTCGCGTTGAAGTACAGCTCGAATCCGTCTTCACCCGTATAGCCGGTGCGTGAGACGATGATGTCGTGCCGGCCGGCGACGGTGCCGACGTTGAAGTGGTAGTAGCCGATCGGCTCGAGCTCGACGTCCGTGAGCGCCTGCAGAACTTTCTGCGCCTCTGGTCCCTGCAGCGCCAGGAGCGCGATGCTATCGGAAATGTCTTCGAGCTTCGCGTCGAACTTCGAAAGCTGCTTCGAGATGTGCGCGAAGTCTTTGTCCTTGTTCGACGCGTTGACGACCATCATGATGTGGTCGGCAAAGCGGTAGACGAGGCAGTCGTCCTCGAACGTCCCGCGCTCGTTGAGGATCCCGGAGTAGTGCACCTGCATAGTCTCGAGCGCCGCGACATTGTTGGTCGTGACGTAGTTCACGAAATCCACCGCTTGCGGCCCCGTGACAAGGAATTCGCCCATGTGACTGACGTCGAAGAGCCCGCATTTCTGGCGGACGGCGTTGTGTTCGGCCGTGATCCCCGTTGGGTACTGTACCGGCATTTCGAAGCCGGCAAAGGGGACCATTTTCGCGCCAAGGGCGACGTGGATGTCGTGGAAGGGAGTGCGCTTCAGCATAAGAGTCGGAAGAAAGAGGGGCGTGAAACGGTGCGGGCCGGAGGGGGTCGAATTCGGGCGCGAAAGGGCCGACGCGCAATATGCCAAGGTGGCAGGGCGCTGGGCTAGAGCTAATCCGGCCAAATGCGGGATGCTGGGTTGGGATGCGAGAAGCGGAACTTCCGTCTGATGCGGGATACGGGGTCGGAGTGCGAGAAGCGAGACGTCCTGGATCCCTTCCGCTTCTCGCATCCCCAACCCGCATCTTGCATCAACAGGCAGTCCCGATTCCCGCACTCCAACCCCGCATGCCGCATCGAGCCGTTGTGTATGATTCGGGACCATGCACACCCTCCGCGTGCTATTCGCGCTCGGCCCTTACGCAGCCGCGTTCCTGCGCGACCGCAGGCGCTGGATCTGGTGGGGCGCGCCCATGTCGCGCACGCCGGAAATCCATGCGCGGCGCGCACGGCGGCTGGTCGAAGCGATCATTGGACTCGGACCGACGTTCGTGAAAATGGCCCAGGTGTTCGCGGCGCGCGCGGACCTCATTCCCGAGCCGTACCTCTCCGAGCTCGGCAAGCTCATCGACCAGGTTCCGCCGCTTCCGTTCGAGACGGTCTCGCGGATCATCGCCGGGAGTTTCCACGGCAATCCACCCGGCGCGCCGGGCGCGACCGCGGCAACCGCACCGCCGCGAACGGCGGCCGACGCCGCGGCGCAGGTGGACGCGATCTTCGAATCGTTCGAGCGTACGCCCGTTGCGGCGGCGTCGCTCGGCCAGGTGCATCGCGCGCGCTACAAAGGGCAGACGGTCGCCGTGAAGGTGCTGCGGCCCGGAGTCGAGAAGGCCGTGACGGCCGATCTGTTCGCGGCGCGGCAGATTCTCTCGTGGGTCGAGCGCTGGTGGCAGCATCCACACGTGAAACGCGTGCGCGTGGTACTCAACGAGTTCGAGCTTCGGATCGCAGAGGAGATGGACTTCAGGCTCGAGGCCGAGCACGCCATGGAGATCGGCACGAACTTCGCGGGAAATCGCGACGTGATCGTGCCGAAGATCGTGGCCGAGCTCACGCGGCAGCGGGTGCTGGTGATGGAGTTCGTCGAGGGTACGCGCATCGACCGCCTCGACGCGGCGACCGTGGACGTGCCGCGGATCGTCGCGACGCTCGTCGCGCTGTATGTGCAGATGATGCTCGTGGACGGGCTGTTCCACGCCGACCCGCACCCCGGGAACCTCATGGTGTCGGCGGACGGGCGCATCGTGCTGCTCGATTTCGGGATGGTCGTGCGCGTGCCGCTCGAGACGCGGCGGTCGCTGATGCGCACCTCCATTGCGGCAATCAAGCGGGATCCGGCCGCGGTTGCGGCCGGTTTTGTCGCCCTTGGGCTGATCATTCCCGGCACGCCGCCCGAGACCGTGCGCTGGCTCGCGCAGCTGCTCATTGAGAACGCATATTCCCGTACGACGACGCGCGAGCGCATCGACGCCCTGCTCGCAGACCGCGTGATGAAGACGCTCTTCGATTTTCCGATCGTGCTCCCGCAGCACCTGGTGTACTTTGGGCGCACGGCGGCTCTCATAGAAGGCGTAGGGACGCGCTACGACCCATATTTTCAGGCGATACCGGTCGCGAGCCCGGTGATCCTGAGGATGCGCTCGCGGATCCTCCGGTCACTCGGCGAGCCGGCGACACCGAGCGTGGCGGAAGTGGCGACGGTGACGGGATACGCGCTCGGCAAGGCGGCGCGGTGGCTGGTGGATCTGGTGAGAAGATCAAAGATCGAAGATGGAAGATCAAAGGCGGCCGATCAAAGATCGACGGATGGCGAAAACGGCAATCACTCAACAACGAGGACGGCGGGGATGAACACCAAGTCTGTGGTGAAGACCGTTGCGATGATCGTGGCAGTCACGCTCGGCGCATCGCGCGTGATGTACGCGCAGGCACCGGTGCCCGCGCCGCTTCCGACCGTAGATCAGCAGATCGCCGCGGCGGTGCTGCCGCTGCCCGCGCCGATGCAGGCCGGGGCGGCCGTGATGGGTTACCGCGCGGCGGACAAACTCGAGACGCTCCGCACCGGCAAGAACGGCATGACCTGTCTCGCGCTGTTCGCGATCGAGAAGAACTTTCACGTCGCGTGCTATCACGACGGGATGGAACCGTTCATGGCCCGCGGACGCGAGCTGCGCGCGCAGGGCGTGAAAGACCCGAAGGTGGACAGCGTGCGCTTTGCCGAGGTGGCGAGCGGAAAGATCAAGATGCCGAAGATGGCGGCGCTGTATCAGATCTTCGGGAAGGCCAACAGCTGGGATGCAGCGACGGGGAAAGTGAGCGATGCGTCGACACTGCTCGTGGTCTACGTGCCCGGTGCCACTGCGGAGAGCAGCGGCCTTTCGCCGGTGCCGACGAAGATCGGGCCGTGGATCATGTACCCGGGGACGCCCAAGGCGCACATCATGATCAGCGGCGCGATGGCGCCATAAACCACGAGGGGGGAGGGGCGC
>JBIOHR010000167.1:0-7365 GCA_044449085.1 Gemmatimonadales bacterium
GACGAACGCGAATCCGATCAGGTCGCGCGGGCGCGCGCCGAGCGCGGTTCGTACCGCGAACTCGCGCTCCTGCGAGGCGCCGCGGGCCAGGAGGAGGTTTGCCACGTTCACCGCTGCGATGAGTGCGACCATCGCGACCGCGCCGAAGAGCACGAGCAGCGCCCGCCGCAGCGACGGCCCCACCAGGTCGTCTCGAAGCGTTCGCAGCACCGCTCCGTTCCCTTTGTTCGTCGCCGGATACGTCGAGGCGAGCATCGCGGCGATTGACGCGGCGTCACGCGACGCGGCTTCCATGGACATGCCCGGCTTGAGCCGGGCCACCACGGTGAGAAAATGTGCGCCGCGCTGGCCGGCGGAGATTGCGCCACTCGACAGCGCCAGCGGTGTCCATAGCCTGCTTCCGTCGGGATACGCGAAGCCCGCCGGCATCACGCCGATCACCAGGTACGTCTTGCCGTCGAGCTGGATGCTCTGGCCGGCGATGTTTGCGCGCGCGCCGAAGGTGGTGCGCCACAGCGCGTCGGACAGCATGACGACCTTGTCCTGGCCGGTGACGAACTCTGCGGGCGCAAACGCGCGGCCGAGCGCCGGCCGCACGCGCATGACGTCGAAGAAATCGGCCGTGACGGTGGCGCTGGAGATCGGCTGCGGGTCGCCGAGGCCGGTGAGCGTGGAGACGCCTTCGTTGAACGCCGCCATGCCGTCGAACGCGTGCGTCTGGCCGCGGAAGTCGACGAAGTTTGCCGGCGACACGCTGAACGGCCGGCCGCGGACGATCTCGTCGAGGCGGACGATGTTGCCGGCGTCGGGATACGGCAGCGCGCGAAACAGCGCAGCGTTCACGACGCTGAACACGGCGCCGTTGGCGCCGATGCCAAGCGCCAGCGTTGCGATGGCCGCGAGCGTGAACGCCGGCCGCCGGAGTGCCTTGCGCAGGGCGATCCGTACGTCGAATCCGATCCGCCGCCACCATTCCGTGCGCCGCGTGCGCCGCTGCTTCCGCTCGAGGCTGGCATTGATGCTTCGGCGGGCCTCGTTCACGTCGCCGAACCGGGCCTGCGCGGCACGCCTGGCGGTCGTCTCGTCCATCCCCTCGGCGCGGAACTGCGCAGTGAGCTCCTCGAGATGGAACGTGAGTTCATCGTCGGCATCGGCGGCGGGATCCGGGCGAAAAAAGCGGTGGTATCGACGCCAGAGCGGGTCGCGCGCGCTCATGTCGCCGCCGTCTGGCTGTGCAGCGGCGCTTCGAGTGCCGCGAGGATCGCGCCCGCGTATCGCTTCCAGCTCGCGGTTTCTTCCTTGAGCGCCCTTCGGCCGGCCGCCGTCAGCGAGTAATATTTCGCGCGCCGGCGATCGTCGGTGAGCCGCCATTCGGGGTCGAGCAGGCCGCGCTCCTCCAGGCGGTAGAGCGCCGGATAGAGGGAGCCGTCGTCGATCGTGAGGGCATTGCGGGTCGCGTGCTCAACCCATCTCGCGATCTGGTAGCCGTGCGCGGCGTCACCGCTCACGGCGCGCAGCACGAGGAGGTCCAGGGTTCCGCGCAGGATCTGCTGTTTCAGTTCGGCCATTGCGTTCAGTCCTCGAAAGTCTAGGCAACGGTACGAACGCTGACCTAGAATGTCAAGGTCGGCCTAGGGCGCGCCGAGACCGTGCGGAATGCGCACGCCGAACGTGAGCGGCACGATCCATGGCGGATGACTGATGTCGCCGGCGAATATGTGCTTGTCCGCCTCGACGAATGCGCGGAGGCGCCCGCGGATCGGCACCGAGAGTCCCGCGCCGAACGAGACGCCGCCAAACACGCTCGCCGGCTGGTCGTACCGATCGAACACGCCTGCACCCCCGGTGACGTAGAGAAGCCCGCGCCGGTCGAGATTCACGACTGCGTTCGCGGAGAGGCCGGCAATGCCCATCTGCGTTTCATAGTAGTACGGGTGCAAGCACCCGGGAAACAGGCACGGAGGGTAAAACTGCATGTCGTGCGCGAACTCGCTCAGCGAAAAGTCGAGCCGGAGTGCGACGCGCGGCGCGACGCGGCGGCCGGCGGACACGCGGATATCGTATCCGCGTCCGTAGAAATCGCCGAACGGCGCGGGCGCGACGAAGTTCCAGCCCGCGCCCACCTCGACGAACGTTTGCGCACACGCGAGCGGCGCGGCCGCGCACAGCAGCGCAACCGCCGCCAACGCCGGTATCACCTGCCCCCGCAAGCGAATCGCTCCCATATACGAACGCTACCCCGCCCCTGCGCCTTCGCGTCACGGCGGTCAGCGTGCGGTCCATGCCCATACAAACCTTCCTTGTGCAATGCGTGTCTACAATGTAGAAATAGACACCGAGGCCGTTTGTGAAACCACCACGCATCCCCGCTGCACTTTTTCGGGCGCTTCTCCCGCACGCGGAGCGGCGCGAGGTGCTCCACGACCTCGCCGCCGAGTATCGCGAGCGTGCGGCCGCCGGCGGCGAATGGCGCGCCGACGTCTGGTACGTGCGGCAGCTGCTGGGTTCGCTGCCGGCCCTGCTCGGCCGCACCGTTTGGCGCGGGCGAACCGGCTTCGAGCCGGGCGCGAGCAGAATGCGCCCCGGCGGCCCGGGCCTCGAGCAGTGGATCATGGATGCCCGGCACGCGGTGCGCCGGCTCGTCCGCCGTCCGCGCTACGCGACGCTCGCGATTCTCACGCTCGCACTCGGGATTGGCGGCACCGCCGCGGTGTTCGGCATCGCGCGCACGATCTTCTTCGACCCGCTCCCGTACACGGCGCCGGCATCGATCGCACTCTTTTCGTCGCCGTTCGACTGGTCGCGTCAGGAGTTCGCGTTCTTCCGCGGACGCGTGCCCGGCTTCTCGCAGGTCGCGCAATACCTCTACAACGACGCCACGCTCGAGCTTGGCAACGGCCCCTCGCAGCTCGTCGGATTCTCGGCGGCATCGTCCGAGATCTTTGGCGTGCTGGGCGTAAGGCCGGCACTTGGCAGACCGTTCAGCGTGAACGACGAGTTGCAGGGTGCCGCGCCCGTCGCCGTCATCAGCTACGGACTGTATGAGGAACTTGGCGGCACGCCGGCGGTCATCGGCCAGACCATTCGCTTCAACGGCGCGTCGACCACCGTGCTCGGCGTCATGCCGCGCGGATTCTATTTTCCCACGCCGACCGTGCGCGTGTGGGTCCCCGCGATCCAGCACCCCGACGACAGCAATGGCAACTGGGCGCTCGTCGGCCGCGTCGCGCCGGGCAACAACATCGAGCACATGGAGTCGTCGCTCAAGGCGTTCGGCGTACTCCTCAAGAGCCGCTTCTCATACACGCCGCAGTGGGACAAGGTCAAGACGCTCTCCGTGCAATCCATCCGCGAGTCGATCGCGGCGCCGCTTCGTCCGTCGCTCGTCGCGGTGATGGTCGCCATGGGAATGATCCTTCTCATCGCCTGTGCGAACGTCGCCTCGCTCATGCTCGGCCAGGTCGAGGGCCGCACCGCCGAGCTTGCGGTGCGCGCCGCGCTCGGTGCATCGCGCACGCGGCTCGCGCGCCAACTGGTTGCCGAGGCGCTGGTGCTTGGCGTTGCCGCGGGCGCGATCGGCGCGGCGTTCGCTGCCGGTGGGTTCAGGCTGCTCGTACGCGCGCTGCCGCTCGGCGCGTTTGCCGAAACGGCGACGTTCGACTGGACCGTGTTTGCCGCGGCGATGACCATCGCGCTCGTGACCGCGCTCGTGATTTCATTGGTGCCGACTGCCTCGCTATGGCGCGGACGGCTGCGCGGATCGCTGAGCGCGTCGCGCACCCAGGGAATCGCGGGACGTGGCGTACGGCTGGAGAGTTTGCTTGTGGTGGCCGAGGTGTCGGTGGCGGTGCTGATGACGGCGGGAGCGGGACTGATCGGCCGCAGCGTGCAGAAGCTGTATGCAATCGATCCCGGCGTTCACGCGGCGGGCGTGGGCGTCGTGGACGTCGTGCTGCCGTCCGATCTCACCGACGACCAGCGCCGGGTCGCATATCGCGACATGATCGCGGCAATGCGCTCGCTTCCGGGCGTGACGAGTGCGGCGCTGACGCAGCGCGTGCCGTTGCGCGGCAGCGCGTGGACGTCGGGCGTCCGCATCGAGGGGCTGACCGATGTCACCCGGGCGTCGACCTTCGTTCGCATCGTGTCAGCCGGCTACTTCGATGCGATGGGTATCAAGATCACAGAAGGCCGCGGTTTCGACGAATCCGACATGGTCCCTGCTCCCGGCGACACGTCCGGCGGGCCGATCGTGATCACCGAGGCATTCGCAAGGAAATTCTTCCCGGGCCAGAGCGCGCTTGGCCGGCACATCACCTCGGGTTTCACGAACAAGTGGGCACGAATCGTGGGAATCGTCGGCGACGTGCACGAGGGCAATCTCACCGATGCTCCCACGCCCGCGCGCTACATCCCGTATTCCTCGATGCCGTTCACGGTGCCCGGTCAGACGCTCGTGTTCCGCGTCGCGGATGGACGCGATCCGGTGGCGATGCTCGAGCCCGTGCGTGCCGCGATCCTCAAGGCTTCGCCGCGTCTCGCCGTGCAGGAAGCGACCACCATGAACGCCGTGCTCGCGATCGCCGTCGGCCCCGCGCGCCAGGTGCTTGCCCTGGTCACGCTGCTCACCGCGCTCGCGTTGTTCCTTGGCGCGATAGGCATCTACGGCGTGATGTCGCATTTCGTATCAAGGCGCAAACGCGACTGGGGAATCCGCATCGCGCTCGGCCTGAGCCCGTCGCGCGTGCTCGGCGGCGTGGTGGGTCAGGCGACGACGCTCGTTGCCGTTGGGATCACCACGGGTCTCGTGGCATTCGTGCTGCTCGCGCGATTCCTTGGCGCACTCGTGTACGGCGTGGGCCGCACCGATCCCGTCGCGCTCGGCGCGGCGACCGTCGGCTTGCTGGCCGTCGGAGTGATCGCGACGCTCGTCCCCGCGCTGCGGGCGAGCGGCACGGACCCCGCCGTCGTATTGCGCGAACAATGAGGATTGCCCGATGATTGATGGCGCCCCGCTCGGAACGTTCGAAGAACAGGTCATGCTCGCCGTTGTCCACGCCGGCGCCGACGCGTTCGGGATGCGCGTGCGCCGTGAGATCGAATCGCGCACTGGCCGCGACGTGGCGATCGGCGCGGTCTATGCGACGCTCGACCGGCTCGAGGCGAAGAAACTGATCTCGTCGGCGCGCCCGAAGACCGGCGGCGCGTCGCGCCGGCTATTTCGTATCACCACGGCGGGAGCCCGCGCACTTCTTGCAACGCGAACGATGCGCGACGGTCTGTGGCGCGGGATCGACCTGGCGCGGATCTAGTCGGACTGGAGCGCTACGATCGGCGGCACACGCGATGCGCGAAGCGCGGGAAGGAGTGATGCGATCACTCCGCTCGCCGCGAGCACGACGAGCGCCGCGGCAATCGACGGCGGATCCACGGTCGCGACTCCGTTGAGCTGCGACGCAAGCAGCCTGACGGCGGCGAGCGCCAACGGAATCCCGATCACCATTCCCGCCGCTACCAGCCGCAGCGCCTCGAACAGGATTGCGCGAATGACGTCTGCCTGCCGCGCGCCGAGTGCCACGCGAAGTCCGATCTCGCGCGTGCGCCGCGTGATGGCGTAGGTCATCACGCCGTACAGGCCGATGCTGGCGAGCAGGAGGGCCAGCACGCCGAACGCAGATGACAGCTTCGCCATGAGTCGCTGTTGTCCGATCGACTCCTGCATCAGCGTCGCGAGGGGATCGACTCCGTCGATCGGCAGCAGGGGATCGACCCCAACCACCGCGGCGCGCACCGGCGCTGCAACGGATGCGGGTTCGCCCTTGGAGCGCACCATGAAACGAAGTGAAGCCGGCGGGTCCACACCGGGGCTGCTCTGCGCGTACGAGAAGTAGACGCGCACGTCCGGTGTGCCGGTGAGCTTATGGTCGTGCGTGTCGCCCACGACGCCGAGGATTTCGACGACCGTGGTATCCTCGAGGTGGATGAATTTGCCCACGGCGCTCTGGCCAGGAAAGTACGTCGTCGCGAACGATTTGTTCACGAGCGCAACGCGCGCCGGGCGCCCTTCGTCGCTCGCGGCGATGTCGCGGCCGTCGAGCAGGTGGCCTCCGATGCCGCGCACGTACCCGGCGCCGACGACATCATATGCCGTGACCGTGTCGGTCGGCGTGCGCGCCACGTATCCGGGAAGTTCGAAATTCGTTCCGGATTCCGTGCCGGAAAATATTCCATTCTCGGAGTACGTGACGGCCTCGACGCCGGGAATCGCGGAAATGCGGTCGCGGACGGTGCGCGCAAGCTGCTGCAGCCGGTCGCCGGCATAGCCACGCGCGTTGATGTCGACGTCCACGATCAGCAGGTGGTCGCGGTCGAGCCCGACGTCCACAGATTGCACATTGCGCAGGCTCCTCACGAGCATTCCCGCGCCCACGAGCATGACGACGGACAGCGCGACTTGCGCCGCGATCAGGATCTTGCCGAGCGGCGCCCGGCTTCCGCGCTGGCCCAGCGATCCACTCGACACGGCGGACGCGCTGGCACGGATCGTCGTCGCAAGCTCCACGCGCGACGCGCGCAATGCCGGCACCAGCCCGAAGATCACGACCGCGGCGACCGACACGCCGAGCGTGAAGGCCATCACGCGCACGTCCAGCGAGAGGTCGAGCGGCAGGGTGGCGCCGTTGAACGCCAGCGCAATCAACGCCCGGCTCGCCCACCACGCAAAGAGCATTCCCGTCGCGCTGCCGGTGAGTGCGAGCAGTGCGCTTTCGGTGAGCAGCTGGCGCACGAGTCGGCCGCGGTTTGCGCCGAGGGCGAGGCGCACGGCGATCTCCTTGCCGCGCACGACCGCACGCGCGAGGAGGAGGTTCGCGACATTCGCGCAGATGATCAGCAGCAGCAGCCCGACGCCGGTCAGCAGCGTGAACAAGGGCGTCTCGAACGTGGTGCGGACGCGCGAGAATCCGCGCGCGCCGGGCGCGATGTACATCCTGGGCTTGCTGGCCGTGAAGTCGGCGGCATCGCGGCCGTTCGCGTTCGCGAGGACCATACGCGTGATGAGCGGGCCGATCTCCTGCGCTGCCTGTTCCTGCGTTGCGCCGGGGGCGAGGCGGCCGAGGAGGAGCAGCCAGTCCACGTTGCGGTCGGTGAGCACCCGCATGTGCGGCTGGAGCGCGGGCTGCATGGAGAGCGGGAGCCAGATGTCGTTGGACGTTCCGACGATCTCGCCGGTGAACGTGGGCGGGGTGATGCCGACAATCGTCATAGCGTTGTCGTCCACGACGATCGTTTTTCCGATTACGGCGGGGTCGTTGTGGAACCGGCGCGTCCAGTAGCCATAGCTGATGACCACAACCGGCGACGCGC
>JBIOHR010000168.1:0-7347 GCA_044449085.1 Gemmatimonadales bacterium
CGCCCTTGCTATCGGCTGCGTGAGTATTGGGGTCTGCTACTCCCGCTAGGGCGAGTGGCTGATCTGCGCCTAGTGCGGTAGGTGCGCGCGGGTCGACGTGAAGCGCGGGAGGAGGAAGTGACGGAAATGCGCAGCCGCACTCAACCACCTCGACCTGTTCGTGGTCAGCGGCCTTCCGGGCGTGACGATCGTTCCGCCGTGGGTGCTCGGCGGCGACGGAATGGGCGTGGTCGAGTCGGTCGGGAGCGCGGTGAAAAGCGTTGCCATCGGCGATCGCGTGCTGATCAACCCCGGGATCTCCGACCGCACCTGCGAATACTGTGCAGCGGGCGAGCACTCGCTTTGCGTGAAATTCGCGCTCCTCGGCGAGCACCTGCCGGGCACGTTCTCCGAGCTGGCCGTGGTGCCTGAGTACAACGTGCGGCGCGTTCCGGCTGGCGTCAGCGACGAAAGCGCGGCCGCGTTCACGCTCGCGACGCTCACCGCGTGGCGCATGGTCGTCACGCGTGCCCGCGTGCTGCCCGGCGAGAACGTGTTGATCCACGGCATCGGCGGCGGCGTGGCGCTGGCGGCGCTGCAGGTCGCGAAGCTGCGGGGTGCGCGGGTGTGGGTGACGTCGGGGAGCGACGCAAAACTGGCGAAGGCAGCGGGGCTCGGCGCCGACGAAACACTCAACTACCGCACCGTGGACGTCGCGCGCGAGATTCGCGCACGCACGGGAAAACGCGGGGTGGATGTGGTCGTCGACAGCGTGGGCGCGGCGACGTGGGCGCAGTCGCTGGGTGCGCTCGGCAAGCGCGGCCGGCTCGTTGCCTGTGGAGCAACTTCGGGCCCGATGGTCGGGACGGATATGCGGCGAATGTTCTGGAACCAATGGACGCTGATGGGCTCCACGATGGGGAATGACGCGGAGTTCGATGCGATCGTCGCCGAGCTTGCCGCGGGGCACCTGAAGCCGCCGGTGGACGCCGTTTTCCCGCTCGCCGACGGCCGCCGGGCATTCGAGCGGCTGGCCGCGCGGGAACAGTTCGGCAAGGTGGTACTTTCCATCCCATGACCGAGCAGGCGCAGTTCGACGCGGCCGAGCAGGCGCGGATGCGAGAGTGCTTTGCACGGGGCGAGCCGGTGGTATGTCCGCGGTGCAGTGTCGTCATGACCGCCCGTGCGATCGGCGGCGGGAGTTTTGGGCTCGGCTACGCCCGCAAGCGCGAGTGGCTGATCTGCCCCAAGTGCCGTCGCAGCGCGCTGTTCGACGTGAAGCGCGGGACGAGGAACTGACGGAAATGCGCCAGTGCGCGCCCGACCTGATTAGATTGCGGTGACTCTCGCAGACCGATTTCCGTGACCTTCGCCGATCGCCTCCAAGCCAGCCTTTCCCAGCTCTGGGATTTCGTCCCGGGGTTTTTTGGCGCCGCCGCTGTCCTCATTGCGGGATACCTCCTCGCCAAGGCCGTCCAGAAGGGCGCGCTCCGTGTGCTGAAGCGCGTGCACCTGAACGAAGTGCTGCGAAAGGGCGGCGTGATGCAGGCCGTGGACCGCCCGGGCGCGCACTTCAATCCCACGCGCGTGCTGGCGAGCCTGTTGTTCTGGCTCGTGATGTTTACCGTCATGCTCGTGGCGGCCAATGCGCTGGGGCTCGATTCGCTGGCCCAGGTCTTCTCGGAGCTGGTCAGTTATGTCCCGAGCGTCGTCGCGGCGATCGTCATCGTGATCCTGGGCATCGTGCTCGGCGACGTCGTCGGCGGCCTGATCCTCGCCGGTACGGGTTCGCTCCACGGCGGCCCGACGCTCGCGCGGGCGGGGAAGGGCGGCGTGATCCTCCTCGCGGTGTTCATGTCGCTCCAGCAGCTTGGCGTGGCGACGGACATCGTGTCGACGGCGTTTGCAATTATTTTCGGGGCGATCGCCCTGGCGCTGGCTCTTTCGTTTGGGCTTGGGAACCGCGAGCTCGCCGGCGAGATCACGCGCGCCTGGTACGAGCGCTACCGCGCCGAGCGTGACGCGATCGACAAGGAAGTGCAGGAGGAGGAAACGGCGGAAGGGCTGGACGACTACGAGCCCATCGTGCCGCGCGCGCCGATCCACACGCCGGTCACCGTGCGCGCGAACGACCCCGCAACGAGGGCCTGAGCGCGCGTCTTTTTCCACCTGTTTTTCGAGCGAAAAATCGTTGAAAATCGGGGGTACTCACGGTAACTTTCACCGTGCAGATTTCGCGGCCAGCATCCCAATAATCCGCCCCCGATGACCGCTCCGAACAACCGCGAACGGATCCTCCCGCGTCTGATCGACGACGAGATCAAGGAATCGTTCATCAACTACTCGATGAGCGTGATCGTCAGTCGCGCGCTCCCCGACGTGCGCGACGGACTGAAGCCGGTGCACCGGCGGGTGCTGTTCGCGATGAACGAGGCCGGGCTGATCCCGACCCGCGCGTACAAGAAGTCCGCGACGGTCGTCGGCGACGTGCTCGGCCGCTACCACCCGCACGGCGACCAGAGCGTGTACGACGCGCTGGTGCGCATGGTGCAGGATTTCTCGCTGCGCTACCCGCTGGTGGACGGCCAGGGCAACTTCGGCTCTGTCGACGGCGATCCCGCGGCCGCATACCGGTACACCGAGTGCCGGCTGACGCGGATCGCGACGGAGATGCTCAGCGACATCGACAAGGACACCGTCGACTTCGCGCCCAACTTCGACGACCGCCTCACGGAGCCGACGGTGCTGCCGAGCGGCGTGCCGAACCTGCTGATCAACGGCTCGAGCGGCATCGCGGTCGGCATGGCGACGAACATCCCGCCGCACAACCTGCGCGAGATCGCGGCGGCGGTCACGGCGCTGATCGACGATCCGTCGCTCTCGGTCGACGCGATTCGCGCGCATGTGAGCGGCCCAGATTTCCCGACCGGCGCCTACATCTACGGCAAGGCCGGCATCAAGGATTACATCGAGACCGGGCGCGGCAAGATCGTCATGCGCGCGCGCGCGGCGATCGAGGAAAACGAAAAGGGAAACAAGTCGCAGATCGTCGTCAGCGAGCTGCCGTACCAGGTGAACAAGGCGCGGCTCGTCGAGCAGATCGCCGAGCTCGTGCGCGACAAGAAGCTCGAGGGCATCTCCGACCTGCGCGACGAATCCGACCGCGACGGCATGCGGGTGGTGATCGAGCTCAAGCGCGACGCCATCCCGCGCGTGGTGCTCAATCAGCTGTACAAGCACACCACGATGCAGAGCACGTTCGGCGTGATCATGCTCGCCCTCGTGCCCGACCCGATCTCCAAGCGGCTCGTGCCGAAGATCATGCCGATGCGCGAGGTGCTCGAGCACTTCATCGCGCACCGCCACGACGTGATCGTCCGCCGCACCGAGTTCGATCTCGGCAAGGCGAAAGAGCGCGAGCACATCCTCGAAGGCCTGAAGATCGCGGTCGACAACATCGACGCGGTCATCAAGGTCATCCGCGGGTCCGCCGACACCGAGACGGCGAGCACCGAGCTGCAGAAGCGCTTCAAGCTGTCGGAGAAGCAGGCCGAGGCGATCCTCAACATGCGCCTCGCGAAGCTCACCGGCCTCGAGATCGAGAAGCTCGAGGAAGAGCTCAGGGAAGTGCAGGCGCTCATCAAGGAACTGAACTCCATCCTCGCGTCGAAGCCGAAGCGGATGATGATCATGAAGGAAGAGCTTGCGGCCGTCGTCGAAACATACGGCGACGAACGGCGCACGACGATCACGGCGGACGAGGGCGAGTTCACCGTCGAGGATCTCATCGCCGACGAAGAAATGGTCGTCACGATCTCGCACTCGGGGTACATCAAGCGCACCTCGATCACGACCTACCGCAAGCAGCGGCGCGGCGGGAAGGGGCTGCAGGGCTCGGACCTCAAGGCCGAGGATTTCATCGAGCACCTGTTCGTGGCCTCGACACACGACTACATCCTCGTCTTCACGCAGGACGGGCGCTGTTTCTGGCTCAAGGTCCACGAAGTGCCGCTGCTCGGCCGTGCGACCAAGGGCAAGCCGATCGTGAACCTGATCAACGTCTCGCCGGACACGACGATCGCGGCGATGGTTCCCGTGAAGAAATTCACGGACGACGAGTTCCTGCTGTTCTGCACGCGCAAGGGCACGGTCAAGAAGACCGCGCTCTCCGAGTATTCGAACGTGCGCGTGACGGGAGTGAAGGGAATCAAGATCGAGGACGGCGACGCACTGATCAACGTGCAGGTGACGAGCGGCACGAACGATATCGTCATCGCGTCGCGGCACGGCCTTTCGGTTCGTTTCCACGAGCAGGACGCGCGGCCGATGGGGCGCGACACCACCGGCGTGAAGGGCATCGAGCTCGCCGATGACGACGCGGTGATCGGCATGGTCGTCATCAAGCGCGAGGCGACGCTGATGGTCGTCACCGAAAAAGCACTCGGCAAGTGCTCGTCGATCGACGAATACCGTGTACAGAAGCGCGGCGGCAAGGGAATCAAGACCGTTAATCGCACCGAGAAGACCGGCGACGTGGTCGCGCTGATGGAAGTGCTGCCCGAGGACGAGATCATGCTGATCACGCGCGGCGGGCAGATCATCCGCTCGCCAGTGAAGGACGTGCGCGTCGCGGGCCGCAATACGCAGGGGGTGAAGCTCATGAATCTGGATATGGGCGATCTCGTGACTGCGGTGGCTCGTGTGGTGCCGGACGATGGTGAGGAGGGAGGAGAGGACGGTGGGGATGACTCTGAGCCGGGGGCGCAGCTCGAGCTGACCGAGGAGGAGTAGCGGCAGCTCTGAGCATGTCGGTGCGCGCAGGCCCGGCCGCGAGGAACTCGCTTTGTCGGGCCAACTCGCAAACGCTTTTATGGTGCCCGAGAGGCCCGACGCCGCGAGTCCCTCGCGGCCGATCGCGTGCGCTGACGTTTCCTCGTAGCTGACGGCTCAAAGGTGTCGTATTTTCGAAGCATGAAACTCCTCCACCTCGCACTCCTTGCGGCCCTCGCCACTCCTCTCTCCGCGCAACGGCCGGCCGTCCCCACCCCCGCCTCGATCCTCGGCTACGCCCCCGGCGCCGACCGGCATCTGCCGACCTGGAAACAGATCACCACCTACTTCCAGGCCGTCGAAAAAACGAGTCCGCGCGTGCAGGTCCACGTGCTCGGCAAGACGTCACTGGGCCGGCCGTTCCTCGCCGTGTTCATCTCCGATTCGGCGACGCTGAAACATCTGGACCGCTACCAGATGATTCAGCGCAAGCTCATGAACCCGCTGTTGCGCGGGAAAGGCGAACTGGAATCGCTGCTCGCGGCGGGCAAGAACATCATCCTGATCACGTCGGCCATTCACTCGACCGAACCCGGCGGCTTCACCACGCCACTCGTGCTCACCGACCGCCTCGCTCGCGCCGATACGCCCGAAGCGCGCGCGATCCTCGCGAACACGATCATCATCCTCGTGCCGTCGCAGAATCCCGACGGCGTGGACATCGTCGGCGACTGGTACCGGTCGACGCTCGGCACGAAAGCCGAGGGGACGGCGCCGCCGGAGATCTACAATCATTACGTGGGTCATGACGACAACCGCGACTGGTACGCCTTCACCCAGCCGGAGACGCGCTACACGGTCGATTCGCTCTACACACCGTGGGATCCGGAGATCGTCAACGACATCCACCAGCAGGGCTCCAACGCGGGGCGGATCTTCATCCCGCCGTACATGGATCCGCTCGATCCGAACATCGATCCCATCCTCACCGCCGGCACGAACTCGATGGGCATGGCGATCGGCTGGCGGATGATCGCCGAGGGGAAGACAGGCATCGCGTACAACGCGGCGTACGACCAGTGGTCCCCGGCGCGGCAGTACTCCCTGTACCATCGCGGCGTGCGAATCCTCACGGAGACGGCGAGCGTCGAGCTCGCGACGCCGATCGACATTCCGTTCGACAAGCTCGGTGCGGCGCGCGGGTACGAGGCGAAGACGGTGACCTGGAATTTCCCGGCGCTCTGGCCCGGCGGGCACTGGACCTACGGCGACATCGTGGACTATCAGGTGAGCGCGTCGTGGGCGCTGCTCAACCAGGCGGCACGCGACCGCCGCGCGTGGCTCGAGAGCTATGCGGCGCTGGGCGATCGCGCGATCGCGGCCGACCATCCGTGGACGCACGACACGATCCCGGCGGCGTACGTCATCCCCCGGTCGCAGCATGACCCGCAGGCCGTGCAGCGGCTCGTGTGGACGCTGCAGCACGGGCAGGTCGAAGTGCGCTCGAGTACGACCCCGGTCTCCGTGAACGGCACGTCGTATCCCGCCGGGTCGTATGTCGTGCTCACGTCGCAGCCGATGGGCGGCTACGCGAACTCGCTGCTCGAACGGCAGAACTATCCGAACCTGCACGAGTATCCGGGCGGACCGCCGATCAGGCCGTACGACGTCACCGCGCAGACACTCCCGCTGCTCTTTGGCGTCGATATCGCCGCGCTCGCCACCGCGCCGGTTGCCAGCGCAGCGCCGATCATGCCGGTGGAGGAGCCGACGTACACCGTGGCGGGCCTCAGCGATCACAGCGCGAAGCGCGTCGGGATCTACCGGAGCTACAGCGCACCGATGGACGAAGGGTGGACGCGCTGGTTGTTCGACGTGAACCGCGTGCCGTTCACGTCGATCGTCGACAAGGATATTCGTGCGGGGAATCTCAATGCGCGCTTCGACGTGATCGTGCTGCCCGACCAGAATCCCACGCAGATGACCCGTGGCGTGCGTGAGAATTATCCGGACTCGCTGCAGGGCGGCCTGGGCACCGCGGGCGCCGCGGCGATTCAGGCGTTCGTCGAGAACGGCGGCACGCTGCTCGCGTTCAATCAGGCGAGCAACTATGCGATCGAGACGCTCAAGCTTCCGGTGAAGAACGTGCTCGCCGGCGTGCGCAACACGGATTTTTACGCGCCGGGTTCGATTCTCGCCGTGGACATCAAGCGCGACAGCCCACTCACAGCGACAATGACCGCCCCGGTGCCCGTCGTGTGGTTCGAGAACGGCCCCGCGTTCGAGATCACCGATCCTGCGCACGCCACGGTCGTCGCGAGTTATCCCGCGAGCGGGAACGTCCTGCTCTCGGGCTGGCTGCTCGGCGGATCGAAGCTCAACGGTAAGGCGGCGATGGTGGACGTCAGCGTGGGGACGGGGCACGCGGTGCTGTACGGGTTCAGGCCGCAGTACAGGGGACAATCGATGGCAACCCAACCGCTCATTTGGGGGGCGATTCTCCGGCCTTAGCCGGATGCGGGAGGCGGGGCCGGAATGCGCAGAGCGGAAACCTCCTGCTGAAGCGGGACGGGGGGCTTCCCGCTTCCGGCATCCGTC
>JBIOHR010000169.1:0-7256 GCA_044449085.1 Gemmatimonadales bacterium
CACATCGTCACCAGCCCGAGCCCGCCGCCCCGCTTGCCAAGCTCGTGCACGAGCTGCGTCGCAAGCTTCGCGCCCGTCGCGCCAAGCGGATGCCCGAGCGCGATCGCGCCGCCGTTCACGTTCACCCGTGAGACATCCATCTCGAGATCGTGAATTACCGCGAGCGCCTGCGACGCGAACGCTTCGTTGAATTCGATGAGCTTCATGTCGGAGAGCTTGAGTCCCGCACGGGCCATCACTTTGGGGACCGCCTTCACGGGACCGATGCCCATCACGTCGGGTTCAACGCCTGCCGTGGCGAAGTGGACGAATCGCGCGAGCGGCTTGATGCCGAGTTCCTTCGCCTTGTCGGCGCTCATCAGGAGCACGGCCGCGGCGCCATCGGAAAGCGGGCTCGCGTTGCCCGCTGTGACCGTGCCACCCGGCTTGAAGGCGGGCGGCAGCTTGGCGAGCCCTTCCATGGTCGTCGTCGCGCGCACGAGCTCGTCCGTGGCGAACTGCGATTCCTCCACCGTCTTCTTGGATCCTCGCCAACGCACCTTCTGCACGGTGACCGGCACGATTTGACCGGCGAACGCATTCCGCGACCACGCCGCCGCGGCGCGCTGCTGGCTCCCGAGCGCGAATTGGTCCTGCATTTCGCGGGTGATCTTCCAGCGGGCGGCGACTCGCTCAGCCGTGAACCCCATGCCGATGTTCTGCTCGGCCATGTCGGGATGGAGCCGCGTGTGAAATCCCGACATTGGCACGGCACTCATCATCTCGACGCCGCCGGCCAGGACCACGTCGCCCATGCCGGTCATGATCGCCTGCGCGGCCATCGCGATGGTCTGCAGTCCCGACGAGCAGAAGCGGTTGACCGTCGCCGCGCTGACGTCGACCGGAAACCCGGAACGGAGCACGGCGAGCCGCGCGATGTTGAGTCCCTGCGACGCCTCGGGCATCGCGCAGCCCCAGAGCACGTCGTCGAGGCGCGCGGGATCGAGCTTCACGCGCTCGAGGGCGGCACGCATGACGGCGGCCGAGAGATCCACGGCGTGCGTTGCGGCGAGTGAGCCGTCCTTCTTCCCGCGCCCGACCGCGGTCCGCACCGCGCTTGCGATCACCACTTCTCTTGTCTGCATGGTCTCACTCGGGTTGATGCAACCGCACGCGCGGATGGCTCAGCAGCCGCCTGTCGTCACCGAGAAGCTTCCCGTTCCGGCCGTGGTGCCGATGGTCGGCGCGTACGATCCGATGATCGTCTGGAAGTCGGAAGACACCGTGCCAGTGGCTTGCACCGCCTGATCCGTCGTCGCGGCGAACGTCAACACGGTGAAGTCAGTCGTGCCGATGAATGTATGGCTCGCCGCCGACCCGAGTGTCTGCACGGCGAACCCAGCCGACTCACCGTCGGATAGGGCCACCACGCTGAACCATCCGTTGCCGTTGTTCGACGTGTACGTACCGCAGTACGACGTGTGCGTCATGTGGGTGAGCGTATCGGATGCGGCCGCAAAGAAACCGTCGCCGCTGGGCCCCGTGTATGTGCCCTGTACGGTCCCCGAGTGCGTGGTCCCGCTGAGCGTGTAACCGCTCCCGTTCACGGTGATCGACGATGTGGCGGAGTCCGCGATGCCCGTCACCGGAATCGTGGGACCGCCCACAAACGTGAGCAGGCCGGTCACGCTCGAGGCACTGGAGACCGTCACGGCGAGTGCGCCACGATGCAGGCTGTCGGCAATCACGCCCGTGTAGGCCGCGGACACGCCACCGCCACCGCCGCCGCCACTGACGGTGACCAGTGGCGGACGGGTCGCGTCGAGCATGCCGCTCCCGCACGCCGTGACGAAAGCGAGCGCGGAGAGTGTGAAGGCGAACTTCAGGCCTGGGCGGAACGTCATGTGACCTCCATTGACGAGCTCATGTGCTGTTCACCACCGGCACGAGATGTTTCTGCGCCAGCACCACCTGGAGCCGTTGCACGCGCACGGTCCAGCCGAAGATGACGCCGAAGCAAACCGGGATGAGCACGAACAGCAGCGGGAAGAGGCTCACCTGCCGAAACAGGTATGCCTTGTATGGATTGCCCGGGTCGACGTACGCCGTCGTGACGTCTCCCGCGCGATACTTGCTTACGATCGATTGTGCCCAACCCCGACTCGCCGAGATGTCGATCGGCGTAACGGTCGCGGCCTGATATGGCTGGCCTTGATACCTGTAGTTATAGACGACGACCGGCTTGTAGGAGTTACCTTTGCTCCCGCTGACCGTTCCGACGTCACTGGACAGGATGTTGGCAGCCACGGGTCGCCAGGTGACGATCCGGTACAGTTGCAGGGTGAACAATCCCAGCCCCACCGCCACAAAAATCGAGAGAAAAGCGGCCAAGCACCCCCAGTTTGTAGCCACCGGATGGGAAATGAGCGACGGTGCAGGAGTGGCCAACGGACCCTGTTCGACCGGCGCTCCACTCCAGCCGCCGAAGGTCCTGACCGCTGCCGCGCACGTTTCCTGCGACACACGATCGTTGGTCGAATACGGAGTCCACGGCACGCGGGACCCGTCCTTCATCAGGAAGACGACGCGGTACGTCAGCGCGCTCGATGCGTTCCCGCCGGCGCTCACCCCCGCCGACTGCTCGAGCGCCACGTCGGCGATGTCCTTGAAGGCCAGCAGGGTGCTTTGCCTGTGGACGAGGCGCTGCACCACGAGCGCAACGGTGTGGTTCGCCCGGTCGACGACATACCGGCGGTCGGCGGAGAGCCAGAAAATCAGGCCGCTCACCAGGACGAACGTCGTCCCGACCACGTAGACGAGCCAAGGCCCGCCATTTCCGCTCCACCCCTCCGGATGCGTCCAGCGCAGCCACATGGCGCCACCACCCATCGCGCCGAAGAGCGCGCCCAGCACGACCGTGTGCCACCGCCCGTCGTGGACGACGAGCTCCGACGGCGTCTGCAGAACGACTTGCATTGTGCGACCTCGCGGCGATTCCCGTCAGTTGCGAAGGGGCTTCCCGGTCTCGAGCATGTACTTGATGCGCGCCTGCGTCTCCTTCGTGCCGAGCAGCTTGAGTGCGGCCTCGCGCTCGAGGTCGATGATGTCCTGCTCGGTCGCGTCGCGTGGCGGTCCGTCGCCACCCGAAAGGACGTACGCGATCTCGGTGCCGATCCTGACGTCGTGATCGCTCGCCTGTCCGGCTTCCTTGAACGAGAACAGCGCGTACTTGAGGTTGCCGAACGCCTCGCTGCCGAGCACGCGCACCGTGCGCATGGCGGGCGCGACGTAGTCCGGCGCGAGATCGAGGACGCGTGCCTTTGCGTCGGCAATCAGTGTATCGCGGTTGAACGAGATGCGATCCGCCGCCGGGCGCAGGAATCCCATCTTCCTCGCGTCGGCCGCGCTTCCGCTCATCTGCGCGAGCGCGATGAGCTTGAAGGCGCGCTTCGGCGCCTCGAACGGATCCGCTTCTTCATACGGCTTGAGTGCGTCAGTGAACCGGAAGAGCAGTTCCTTCGTGCCGCATCCGCTGGGGATTATGCCCACGCCGACTTCGACGAGCCCCATGTAGAGCTCGGCGTGCGCTTGCACGCGATCCGCGTGCAGCGAAAACTCCACGCCGCCGCCGAGCGTGAGGCCGAACGGCGCGGCGACGACGGGAAACGGCGCGCGGCGGACGCTCATCACGGCGTCCTGGAACGCCTTGACCGTGGCTTCGATCGCCTTCCAGTCACCCGCGGCCGCGGCGCCCGCGGCCGCGCCGAGGTTTGCGCCGGCGCTGAAGGTGCGCGGGTCGTCGTTGCCGAGCACGAGGCCGGCGTACGTTCCCTTCGAAATGCGATCGATCGTTCGGGCGAGCAGCTCCAGCACGCCGGCGCCGAGCGTGTTCATCTTGCCGCAGAACTCGAGGCAGAGCACGCCGTCGCCGAGGTCGACGCAGCGTGCCTCGCGGTTCTCGTCGAGGACTTTTCCCTGCTGCCTGAGTACGGCGAGCGAGAGCTGGCCGGGCACGGGCGGCAGCGGAATGCGGCCTGCGTCCACGGTCGCGATCGTCGTGCCGGCCCGTGACAGCTCGTAGAACGACTTCCCGGCACTCTTGAGAAAGGGCGGCTCGTTCTTCCCGGCCTTGGAAAACGCCGCGCGCAGCCAATCCATTCCAAGGGCGTCCATCACTTTGAACGGGCCGATCTCCCAGCCATAGCCCCATTCCATCGCGCGATCGACGGCCGCGAGATCGTACGCGAGCTGCGGCGCCATCGTGAGGCAGTAGTGCGACTGCTCGACCAGCAGTTTGCGCAGGAAATCGCCGTGCGTCCCGCCGAGTTCGCGCGCTTTGGCAACGCGCTGCGCGCCCGGGAGCTTGAGCAGGCCCTCGATTTCCGGCGTCGAGTACCGTTCCTGTTTTTCGTACTCGAGCGTTTTCCAATTCAGGGTGAGGATGTCCTTCCCCTGCTTGCTGTAGAAGCCGGCCTTGGTCTTGTCGCCGAGGCGCCCGGATTTGACGAGGTCGTGGATCCACGGGGCGAGCGCGAAGTCTTCTCCGGTGGCCGCGCTGAGTCCTTCGGTGACGTGAACGAGGACGTCGATGCCCGAGAGGTCGCCCGTGCGGAAGGTCGCGGTCTTTGCGCGGGCGATCAGCGCGCCGGTGAGCGTGTCCACTTCGCCGATGGTCAGGCCGAACTCCATCATCAGGCGGCCGGCTGAGACCATGCCGTGCACGCCGAGCCTGTTCGCGACGAACCCAGGGACATCCCTGGCGACGACGATGCCCTTCCCGAGGATGCGCTGCTGAAAGGCGTGGAGCGTCTCGAGCACTTCCGGCGCGGTGAACGGCGTCGGGATGATCTCCAGCAGGTGCATGTACCGCGGCGGATTGAAGTAGTGCGTGCCGCAGAACTGCCGCTTGAACGTTTCGCCGCGTCCCTGGAGGAGGACCGACATGGGAATGCCGGAGGTGTTCGAGGTGACAATGGCGCCGGGCGCGACCGTCTCGATTTTCGCGAAGAGATCCTGCTTCGGTTTCGCCTGCTCGATGATGACTTCGACGATCCAGTCGCAGCCGGCGAGGAGGGCGAGGTCGTCCTCCGTATTGCCGGTCGTGACGAGCGCGGCGCGGTCGTTGTCCATGAACGACGCAGGCTTGCTCTTGAGCGCCTTGAGGAGGCCGTTCTTCGCGGGCGCGGAGCGGTCCGGGGATTTCGGATCCGCGGAACCCGGGATGTCGAGCAGGACGACTGGGATTCCGGCCGACGCACAGTGCGCGGCAATTCCGTGTCCCATGACACCGGCGCCGATGACGCCGACTCTCCGAATGCGCATAGTACCGACTCTGGGGAAGGTGGGCCCGAGCGCCTTGCGTAATATTCTAGCGTGTCGCGCGGAGGAGCGCCGGGTGCGGCTCGTGACGTGGGGGGTTGAGAGTTCGCAGTGGTGAACGGAAGCGGAAGGATATCTGTTCAGAGCATGTAGTTCGGGGACTTAGGTGTCTGACGCTCCCCACTCCCAGCAGATATCCCGCCGCTTCACTTCACTACTACCAACACGCCTATCGACGCGGCGTATACTCTTGGCAGGCGAAGTCACGGACTGCACTTTGAACGGGGGTTATCGAGGACCTCGATGAGTACTGCCAGCACCACCCATTCACAGAGGCACGGATGTCAGTAAAGAACACTCTCGCGGCCGTCGCCGCGATCGCGTGCATCGCACCCATCGCCCCCGCGCAAGGCCGCGGCGCCCAACAGGGCCCTCCGCCGGTCACGAGTTCGCCGCTCCCCGACGGCCGCGTGACATACCGCACGCTCCCCGAGGTCAACAGCGAGCTCGAGCGGATCGCAAAAGCAAATCCGAATCGCGTGCGCCTGTTCGAGCTTCCCCACAAATCCGTGCTCGGCCAGACCATCTACGCCATCGAGATCACGCACACTGTGAACGAGAGCTCCGGCAAGCCGGTGTTCGTGATGACCGGCCTCCATCACGCCCGCGAGTGGCCGACGGTCGAGCTCACGATGGAGTTCATCTACGACATCCTGAAGAACGACGGCGCTGACAAGCAGTTTACGGGGCTGCTCGACAGCGTACGGTTCATCGCCGTGCCGGTGGTGAACGTGGATGGCTACGTGATGACGAGGTCCTACACGATTGAGCAGAAGCGGCGCAACTGCCGCATGGAAGCCGGCAAGACCCCGACGTTCGAGGAGTGTGGTAACCCCGGGAACGCGCGCAAGGGCGTGGACCTCAATCGCAATTACGGCGCGTTCTGGGGCGGAAGCGGCGCGAACGTGAACCCGAACGGCGACAGCCACCGCGGCGCCGCGCCGTTCTCCGAGCCCGAAATCCAGAACATGCACGAACTGCTCGAGTCGAACCAGGTCGTCGTCGCGCTCAGCAACCACACGCCCGATGCGAAGGTTCTCCGCGCGCCGAGCGCGAACGAAGAACCGGTGCCGGCCGACGTCGTGCCGTACGATTCGCTCGCGCAGCTCCTGGGCGGCGACCTGAAGTGGGACGCGGGTCCCTGGCCGAAGATCTACTACACGGCGTCAGGCACGATGGAAGAGCAGGCGTATTACGAGGCTGGGACGCTCGCGTTCACCTTCGAGAACACGCCGGGCCAGCAGGGCGCGGCGCATTTCCATCCACCCTATTCGTTCGTCGTGGACCAGTACTTCGGCACAGGCGCGTATCCCGGCTCGAGCTCGCGCGCAGGCTTCATCCGCCTGTTCGAGGCCGCGGCGGATCCGAAGCTGCACTCGGTGCTCGAAGTGAAAGCGCCGTCCGGCGCGACGCTCACGATCCACAAGAGCTTCACGATGGAAACGTCGCCGCTGCTCAATTCGGATTCGCCGACCGACAGCACACGCGGCGCGCCGATCAAGTTCACGCAGGAACTGAACTCATCACTCGTCGTGCCGAAGGGTCAGAATCATGTAACGTGGCACGTGAACCCGTCGATGCGGCCGAGCCAGCACGCACAGGAGTTCATCAAGGAGGCGTGGACGCTGACGTGCTCGCTCAATGGGCACAAGCAGAGCGTCGATGTCGTCGTGGCGCGCGGGGAATCGAAGCCCGTGGATTTGAGCAAGTGCCGGTGAAATAAAACAACGATGCAAGATGTAAGATGAAAGATGAAGGCTCGGCGAGTTGCTTCATCTTTCATCTTTCATCTTTCATCTTTCATCTTTCATCTTTCATCTTTCATCTTCCATCGCCTTTCCCTACTGCGCCACCGCTTTCGTCGCCTTGTCCACGAACGCCGCAATGTTGTTGTGCAG
>JBIOHR010000170.1:0-7236 GCA_044449085.1 Gemmatimonadales bacterium
CGAACTCGCTGAGCGAGAGCGATGTCTGGTCCTCGCGGTCTTCGGTGAGTTCTTCGCCCACCGTGAACACGCCGCGCGCGCCGTAGTGGACGTTGAGGCGCGCGTCGCCGCTGTGGTGTGTCTCGGCCGAGCGCGAGTAGAAGCCGAAGAATCCGAGTGTGTCGGCGGGTGAGTCCGGGCCGTCGTTGGAGCGCGGAAGGTATTCGTTCGAGGCGAGCGAGACACGGACATCGGCGCGATCGCTCAGCTTGCGTCCTGCGTCGAGCGAAAGCACCAGGCGATGGTCCGTCTGCTCCGCATTGTGATCGTCGACCGTCCCGTCCGATTCGGTGGGATAGTGGTACATCTGCGACGACCAGCGCATCGCAACGCGCACGTCGGTGCGGCTATCCGGATTGAGGCGCAGCGACGCGCTCAGCGCGTCGTCCAGGAAGCCGTTGTTGAACGCGAGGATGCCGTCGGTGTACTGGTGCGACCCGCTCAGCGTGAAGCCGGCGTGCGTGTTGCCGCCGGACCAGCCGAGCTCGTCGCGGCGCGCACCGCGCGATCCGATCCCCGCGTACGCGTTCGTTGCGAGCGGGCCGGAGCCGTTCTTTGTGAAGATCTGCACCACTCCCGTCACCGCGTCCGATCCGTACAGGACGCTCACCGGCCCCTGCACCACCTCGATACGGTCGATATTGCCCACCGTGAGGGACGCCCAGTCGAACGCGCCGCCCGCCTCGTTCACCGGAACGCCGTCGACGAGCACGCGCACGTAGTTGCTGTTGCCGCCGCGCAGAAAGAGTGAGGTCTGCGACCCTTCGGGTCCGCTCGCCACGACCTGCGCACCCGGCACCAACCGCAGCGCGTCCTCCACGCGCGTGATCCCCTGTGCGCGCAGGTCGTCGCCGATGAGCACGGTCGACATCGCGATGGGCGCGGCCGTCGCGATCGGCACGCGTGATGCGGTGACGACCACCGCGGCGAGGGAATCCTTCGGCGGCTTCGCGGCCTCTTGGCCGAACGCGGAACGTGAGGCGAGCGTGGCGAGCGCGAGCAGGAACGGTGCGGCGGTGCGGCGGCGAATCATCCTTCGGTCTCCGGCAAGAGTTGGTGTTGAAACGGTCTGCATGTCAGCGGGGCGCGCGGTGCCGCAGCGGCACGAGCACCGGCGCGCCAACCGCGGGATCGCGCGAAACAACCACGGGCCATTCGTAGACGCGCTCGAGCAGGTCGCCGCGCATCACGTCGTCGGGTGCGCCGAACGCCGCGAGCGTTCCGGCGTGCAGCAGGGCGATGCGGGTGGCGAAGCGGGCGACGAGGTTGAGCTGGTGGCTCACGAGCAGCACGGCGCGTCCTTCGCGCGCGAGTGCGTCGAGCAACTCGAACACGGCCATCTCGTGCGCGATGTCGAGGAAGGCCGTCGGCTCGTCGAGGACGAGGGCATCGCCACCCTGCGCCAGCGCGCGCGCGATGCGCACGCGCTGCCATTCTCCGCCGGAGAGATCGACCGTCCGGCGCTCCAGAAATGCCCCCACTCCGGCGCGCTGCGCCGCCGCGGCGATCGCGGCACGGTCGCCGGGCGTCTCGCCGCTCCACACACCGCCGTGCGCATAGCGGCCGAGCGCGATGAAATCGCGAACGACAAGGGGAAACGCCGGCTCTTCGCGCTGCGGCACAAGCGCCACGCGCCGCGCCGCCTCGAGGCGCGAGAGCGAGGCGAGCGGCGCGCCATCGAGCGCGATCGTACCGCTCTCCGGCACGAGCCGGCCGAGAAGCGCGCGCACGAGCGTGCTCTTGCCGCTCCCGTTGGGCCCGACGATCGCGGTGATCGCGCCGCGCGGCGCCTCGAGCGAAACGCCGTCGACCGCCGCCCCCGCCGCCCGCGGATACCGCAGCACCACGTCGTCGAAACGGATCACGCGATCCTCCGCAGGCGGAGGAGGAAAAAGGGCACGCCGATCAGCGCGGTCACCGCGCCGAGCGGGAGCTCGGCCGGAGAGCGCACGGTGCGCGCGACGACGTCGGCCGCGACGACCAGCGCGCCGCCGGCGATCGCCGCCCCGAGCATCACGCCGCGCGCCGAGCGCGCGCCGAGCGCCCGCACGATCGCCGGCACGACGAGCCCCACGAAACCCACGAGCCCAGCGCCGGCGACCGTCACCGCCGCGAGCAGGCTCGCGGCGAGATACACCCGCCGCGTGGCCTGTTCGACGTCCACGCCGAGCGCCGCCGCGGGATCCTCGCCGAGCGCGAGCAGCTCGATCTCGCGGCCGAGCGCCAGCAGCAGCGCACCGCCCACGAGAACGTACGCCGCCACCCAGCGCGTGCCCTGCCACGTGGCGTCGCCGAGCGACCCCATCATCCACCAGAGCGCCCCGCGCACGGTCTCGCTCGGCGCGCCGGCGAGCAGCACCATCACCGCCGCGTTCGCAAATGCGCCGACGACCACGCCGGCCATGAGCAGGACGCGCGGGTCGCCACGAGCGCCGGCCGCACGGGCCACGAGGAGCACGAGCGTGACGGCGGCGGTGGCGCCCGCGAACGCCGCGATCGGCAGCAGCGCGACGGACGAGAAATGCAGCGTGACCGCGATGACGGCGCCGACGGCGGCGCCGCCTGACACGCCGAGCAGGTAGGGCTCGGCGAGCGGGTTCCTGAGCGTCGCCTGCAGCGCTGCGCCGCTCACGCCGAGCCCCGCGCCGATCACGATCCCGAGGGCGATGCGCGGCAGGCGCAGTGTCTGGACGATCGCGACCGTGTTCGCGTCGCCTCCGCCGAGCAGCGCACGCCAGACTTCCGCGGGCGTCAGTGCCACCGGCCCCAGCGCGAGGCCGGCAAGCGCGGCGACCGCGAGCGACGCCAGCAGGATCGTCCACGTCCGCAGCTTCATCGGACTAGCGCACCGTGTCCTTGAGGATCAGCGCGCGCAAGCTGCGCGCGGCTTCGCCGAGCTTGATGCCGGGCCGGCCGACGAGGAGCGTGTCGACGATCAGCAGCCGCCCGTCGCGCACGGCAGGAACGGACCGCCAGAGCGCGCTCTCACGCAGTGCCTTTGCGCTCGCGGCGCCAACGAGGATGAAATCGGGGTTCCTCCGCACGATCTCCTCGAGCGTGACCTGCGGCGAGGGCTGCGAAAGGTCGCCGAAGACATTGGTCGCACCGGCGATCGTGACGAGTTCGTCGAGATAGCTGCCGCGGCCTATCGTCAAGATCGGGGAGTCCCACACGTGCCAGAACACCGTGACGGGCTTGGCCGGGCGCGGGCGCGCGCGCACGGCGCCGAGCGACCGCTCGACCGAATCGGCGATCGCCGCGCCGGCCGTCGTGTCGCCGGTGGCACGCGCGAGGAGCATGACCGTCCGGCGAAAATCGCTGATGTGGTCGTCGCGAATCGAGAGCGTCGCGACCCCCGCGTGGCGGAGCTGCGCGGCGGCGGCGCGGTTCGATTCTCCGGCGTACAGCACGACGAGATCGGGATGCACGCCGAGCACCGCCTCGACGTTCGGCGACATGCCGTTGCCAAGATCGGGGACGGCGCGCGCCGCATCGGGGTAGAGGTCCCAGTGTGTTCGTCCGACCACGCGGTCACCCGCGCCCAGCGCGAAGAGCAGCTCGGTGGTGACGGGGTTGAGCGACACGATTCGCCGCGGGGGTGCGGCGGGCCGGATGGTGTCGCCGAAATCGTCCGTCGCAAGCTGTTCGCGCGCCGCGACGGCCGCGCCGGCGGCGGACGGTTTGACGCCTGAATCGCACGCGGCAGCGAGTGCGACGGCGGAGATGAAGATGAGACGCAGCGGGGTGCGACGGAAAAACAAAACGGACTCCCTCCCGATGGAAGAAGCCCGCAACGCAGGATGCGAAAGTGCCGAGGTGGTGACGGCGCCAGCATCGTACGCCACCAGCCCTCCCCCGAGGACGTGTTTACGTGGCGCGAACGTGGGTCGTCTCCTGGCTCCGGGCCGCCTCTCTCGCCTTCCCGACTCTGCAGTCAGTGGCGCATCGAGGAGGCGTGCGCTGTTCGCACACGCGAACAGTTCTTGCCCGTTACAGTGGCGGGGCCGCGCCGGATTTGAACCGGCTTCCGTGTCCCGCGTTCGCAATCAGTTGTAAAGCGAAAGTAAAGGTGCGAATCGTGGCGCGCAAGCGCGCGCGGATCAGATCCCGTCGCGGCGCGCGAGGGCGGCCGTGAGGCGAGCCTTCAGTCGCGCGCGCGATTCATAGTGGTCGGCGCGCTGGTCCTCGCTCGGAGACTCGATCCGCTCGAACGCGTCGTCGAGCGCGGCGATTTTCCGCGCGACGTCGTCGGGGTCCACGTCGCCGAGTTCGTGCGGGCGCGCAATGAGCGGGCCGCGCCGCAGCATGCTCGCCGCCAGCCCGGCGAGCATCACCACGCCGATCGCGGTGACGACGATCGCAATGCGCGTCGAAAACACCGCTCCCACCTGCGTCGGCGCGAGCACGGTCACCACGGAGTTTGCCGGCGCGTCCTGCGCGAGGAACCGCCGGAACGGACGCCCCTCGAGGTTCACGGACGCCATCTTCTTCAGCTTGGCGCCCGTCGCGCTTCCCTGCGTGTCCTCCACGAGGACTTCGAGCACCGTGGACGCCGCGAGCACCGGGAAGACGATCGGCGCCTTGCTCACCGGCAGGCGGTAGTGAAACGAGAGCTGCTTCACGCCGGGCGCGAGCGGCGCGAACACCACGGCCCGCCCGTTGTCGAACTTTACGGCATCGGCCGGAATGTCGCCGTCCGTCGCGACGGGATCGCGCGCACCTTCGGGCAGCGGAGTCGTGAAGGTCTCGCGCTCCGGCGTGCCCGCCACTCGGGTCACGGACGTGTCGTTGGAGAGCTCGAAGAC
Organism: Gemmatimonadales bacterium; assembly: GCA_044449085.1. Classification (GTDB taxonomy): domain Bacteria; phylum Gemmatimonadota; class Gemmatimonadetes; order Gemmatimonadales; family Gemmatimonadaceae; genus Fen-1231. The sequence goes on from JBIOHR010000170.1 coordinate 4,845, forward strand.
CTCGAGCACATCGCGCCCTTTCCCCGTGTCGGGCGCGGTGACGATCACGTGGTGACCGCGCACGCTGATCGGGATCGGAGCGCTGGTCGTGTCGTACACGAGCAAGTCGGCGTCGCCGTCCGCAACGACCGGCTTCCGGAGCGGCGGCGTGAAGTACGCGATGCCGGCGTAACTCGACGCGATGAAATACAGCGCGTTCGTGTCGCCGGTCGCGCGATAGCGGAACGCAAAGCGGCCGGCGGCATCGGTGCGCACGGAGTCGATCGGTGCGGCGGTGTCGGTGCCGACGCGGTGGAGTACCACCCACCGGCCCGAGAGCGGGACCTCGCCCTTGTTGGTCACCCGGTGGACGGCGCCACGCGCCTCGCGTGCGGGAGCGGGAGCGGGAGCCTGCGCGTCACGCGCCGCCGCTGCGCCAGCCGCGGATTGCGCGGCATGCGGAGCTTGCGCCACGGCGCGCGGCAGCGCACCGACCAGCATCGCCGCACCTGCCACGGCATGCAGCAACGCGCGACGCGCGGCGTACGCCGCCCCGTGCGGACTACAGCGTGAACTTGCCAAAGTCCTCCGGACGCAGCCGCTCGAGGTGTCGCTTGAGCTGTTCTGCACCGCGGAGGTGCGCTTCGTGCGACGACCCGCTCAGGTCGGGGCCGCTCTCGCCCTCCGGTTCTCCTTCCGCCGCCTCCTCGCGCTCGGCCGGCGGCGCCTCGTACTCCGCGAGCAGTTCCTCGGCGGCGAAAATGGGCGCGTCGAGGCGCACCGCGATCGCGATGCTGTCGGATGGGCGCGCGTCCACCACGTGCATGGTGTGGTCGCGCAGCAGGTGCATCTCGGCGAAGAACGTCCCGTCCTCGACGCGGGTGATGTTCACGCGGCGCAACTCGCCGCCGAGCGCCGCGATGAGCGACCTCGCGAGATCGTGCGTCATCGGGCGCTCGCGCTGCACACCGTCGAGGTGCGCCGCGATCGCCTCGGCCTCCGCCCGGCCGATCCAGATCGGCAGGATGCGGTCGCCGGCCTTTTCCTGGAGGATCACGACGAACGAGTTCGACCCGCTGTCGAGCCCGAGCCGCGAAACGATGACCTCGATCACGAGCCCTCCCGGCGCGCGCGAACGGGAGCCGCGGCTACGCCCGCACGGCCTTTTTCAGTTCCGCCACGCGGTCAGTGCGTTCCCAGGTGAACAATGTGACCTTCTTGCCGCACCGCACCGCGCGCTCGCTCACGCGCCCGAAATGCCCATACGCTGCGGTGTCGCTGTAGATCGGCTTGCGCAGGTCGAGCGCCTCGATGATGCCGCGCGGCGTGAGGTCGAACACCTGCTCGACGGCCTTGATGATCTTACCCTCGTCCACCGTGCAGGTGCCGAAGGTATCAACCATGATCGACACCGGCTTCACGACGCCGATCGCGTACGCCACCTGCACCTCACACTTCGTCGCGAGTCTCGCCGCAACGATGTTCTTGGCCACCCAGCGCGCCGCGTACGAAGCGGAGCGGTCGACTTTCGACGGGTCCTTTCCGCTGAACGCGCCGCCGCCGTGGCGCCCCATTCCGCCGTACGTGTCAACAATGATTTTGCGCCCGGTCAGTCCGGCATCGCCCTGCGGCCCGCCGATGACGAAGCGACCGGTCGGATTGATGTGCAGCGTCATCGACTTTGCACGCAGTTCCTTCGGGATCGTGGCGTCGATGATGTGGCGCTTCACGGACTCGGTGATGGTCTTGTTGTTGACCTTGTCGCTGTGCTGCGTCGAGATCACGACCGTGTCGACGGAAACCGGGCGCCCGTTCTCGTACACCACAGACACCTGCGATTTTCCGTCGGGCCGCAGCCACGGCAGCGTGCCGTCCTTGCGCCGGTCCGCCAGCGCGCGCGTCAGCCGGTGCGCGAGCGTGATCGGGAGCGGCATCAGTTCCTCGGTCTCGTCACACGCGAAGCCGAACATCATCCCCTGGTCGCCGGCGCCGCCGGTGTCCACGCCCATGGCGATGTCCTTCGACTGCTGGTCGATGGTGGACATCACCGCGCAGGTGTTGGCGTCGAAGCCGTAGCCGGCCTCGGTATAGCCGATGCGCGCGATGGTTTCGCGGACGAGGGCCGGCAGGTGCACGTACGCTTCGGTCGTGATCTCGCCGAAGATCGTCGCGAGACCGGTCGTGACCATTGTCTCGCACGCGACGCGCGAGGCGGGATCCTTCGCGAGCAGTGCGTCAACGACCGCGTCGGAGATTTGATCGGCGACTTTGTCGGGATGGCCTTCGGTGACGGACTCGGAGGTGAAGAGATGGCGGCGGAGCACGGGAGTCGGGAGGGAGGAGAGTAATGAGGCTCGAGGTGACTCAATGTTAAGGCGGGGGACGAATTGGGGCGAGTGGGACGACCAAGGGC
>JBIOHR010000171.1:0-7220 GCA_044449085.1 Gemmatimonadales bacterium
CCCGCTTGATGGCTTGCAGAGCGAGTCGTCGCGGCGCCTGGTGCTGGACGACCGCGCACCGATTGCCAAGAGCATCAAGAGCGGTAGACCAAAGACACGAACTTTCATAAACCTCCTCGCGCCAAAGACGCTACAGGTCGCTTGTTGCCGCTTGAACGTCCGAACATCAACTGCAACGGCAACTGCTTTTTCACGGATTCACGGAAACAGCCGCGGATACAGCAAAGGCAAAAAAGACTTGGGGGAACTGCACTCGTTTCAGAGAGTAGTTCCCCCAAAGATTTATCCGTGGCTGCTTCCGCGAATCTGTGGTAAGGCAGTTGCCGTCTAGTTGCGGTTGTGCTTGCCGTATCCGCGGCTGTTTCCACATTGGCTCACTGTGTCCGAGACGAGCACCACGTCGGTTGCCGAAACGGTTCCAAGGGATTCGTGCGTTCGCGTGACGCAGCAAACGTGAGGACGACAAGCGGAAGGAGCGGTCGCCACGCATTCCTTGGCAGGACACTGCTTCGCTAATGGGTGATTGCGACGATCGGCACAAAGCTGGTGTCAAAGACGGTCCACGGGGTCCATTCTCCCGCCAGGTCCAGCGTAGAGCCGACGTATCGAGTTGTCCCATAGCGAATCAAGTACACCTGCAATAGCGGTCCCGTGTCCGTGTTGAACCTTGCATGCCGAAAGACCTCCGATGCCCGTCGGCACAGTGTCGTGTCTGAAACAAGCACGACATCGGTGGCCAAAACGGGGCCGAGGGACGCCCCCGACCGCATTGCAAGCTTCAACGAATCAGTTGTCGTGGCAAAGTCGGCGAGGTGTGCAATCATCTCGGCGACGACGCCGCTCGAATCGATGCAGAGCGCATTCGGCATGTGCCGTAGCGCCCGTGCGCCCTCAACGCTCGGGTGAGCGGAGCCGAACGCGCCAATCGACGCGGAAACAGCGAGGGCGACCAGTGGAAATACGCGTTGCATATGTGGTCCAGGTTCCGCGGGTCGCCCCTAACGCGCATACGATCCGCCTCGGCAGAGAGAGCCGATGCGCCGAAAAGCCTAGCGGGCGCACCGGTGAGCTCGCCTACGGCACCGTCTTTGGCGTAGTAAGCGCCTTCGTCAGGCGGTAAAGAAACTCTTGCCCGTCGTAGAAACTCTTGATGAGCATCCGCTCGTCTCGCCCGTGTGCGCGTACGTCTTCCGGATCTCCCATCAAACCGGAGACACCATATGCCGGAATGCCGACCGCGCGAAACGGCGCCGAGTCCGTGGCGCCCGTGCCCATGATCGGAATCACCGGAATGTTACCGAACATTTGCTTTGTGATCGTCGTGACCGCGCCCATGACCTCAGGCAGAAGTGGCGACGGCGCGGTCGGCCTCGCGGCTGGCGCCGGCGAAACTTCGAGGCCCGTGTCCGCGATCGCCTTCACGATCGCCGCGCGCACATCGGCGGGATCGGTGTTTGGGAGCATGCGGCAGTTGATCGTTGCCGACGCCGTCTGCGGAAGCGCGTTCGTCGCATGTCCACCCGAGAGCATCGTTGCCACGCACGTCGTGCGCAGCGTCGAGTTGTAGCGCGGATCTTTCGAGACGATCGCCGACGCCCTGGCGTCGTTCGGATTTTTTAGCAGCGCGCGCATGGCCGCGCCGACCTCCGGCGTCTCCACCGCGGCCGTGCGCTCGAAGTACGCGTGCGTGACCGCGTTGAACTGCACGGGAAACGCGAAGTGCGAAAATCGCACGAGTCCTTCGGATAGCTGATAAATCGCGTTGTCCGGGCGCGGCACCGACGAGTGGCCGCCCTTGTTGTGCGCGGTGACGATGAAATTCCCGAACACTTTTTCCGTCGCCTGAATGGAATTCAGGAATGGCTTGCCGTCGCGCAGCGATCCGCCGCCGCCTTCGTTGATGACGTACGCGGCATCGACGAGCTCGCGATGGTTCGCCACGAGCCAGCGCGCGCCGTTGCAGCAGCCGCCCTCTTCGTCCGCCGTGAGCGCGACGATGATGTCGCGATCGGGGACGTAGCCTTCTTTCTTCAGCCGCACGATGTTGGCGACGAAAATCGACGCCATCGCCTTGTCGTCGGTCGTGCCGCGGCCGTAGTAGTAGCCGTCGCGCTCGAGGAACTTGAAGGGGTCGAGATCCGGCGACCAATCGGTCTTGAGCGCCTCGACGACGTCGAGATGCGCGAGCAGCAGCAGTGGCTTCGGTCCGTTCGGGCCGCCCCTGCCGTGGTAGCGCAGCACGACGTTGAACTTGTCCGGCCGCACGCCGCCGAGGAAAATGTCGCTCTCCGGGAAGCCCGCGTCGCGGAACCGCTTGGCCACCTGCTGTGCGGCGACCGTGGTGCCAGCGGTCATGGTCGAAGAGTTCGTCTCGATCATTTCCTTGTAGACGTCGTGCGCGAATTGCTGGTCGGCCGTCAGCGGTGCCTGCTGCGCCGGAAGAGCCGTGGCGCCAGCGCTCAAGGCCAGCGTGGCAATCCGAAGAATGGAAGCGACGCGCATCGGGATGTCTCCGGTTTCACGTGTGGGGTGCGTTGAACCTACGTCGCGCGGGTGAGAGGGAGCAATCAGAATTGTTGATGACAGCAACATGACAAGTCAACAGAACTAGAGATGCTATCGTAGTGAGTCATCCACCGTTAGCACTGCTTCCCCCATCGTCCCACAGGGCCATGCAACGCAACCGCATTCTCTCTGCATTGGCTGGCGCGGCGCTGCTGTTCGGCGCAGTCCCGGCTCGCGCGCAAACGATCGACTCCGCTACAATCGCCGGCATGCGCTGGCGCGAACTCGGTCCGGCGAACTTCGAAGGACGCATGTCCGACGTCGTCGGAATTCCGAGCCCCTCCAAGACGCTGTTCGTCGCGGCTGCCGGCGGCGGCATCTGGAAGAGCATGAACAACGGCGTCACGTGGCGCCCCGTGTTCGACGACAAGCGCGTGATCTCGATGGGCATGCTCGCCATCGCGCCCTCCGACACGATGCAGGTGTGGGCGGGCACCGGGGAGCCGAACTCGCGCAACACGATCGAGGCCGGCGCCGGTGTATACAAGTCGGTGGACGGCGGGATCACCTGGAAGTTCATGGGCCTCGAGAAGACCCAGCACATCGGGCGCATCGTCGTCAATCCGCGCGACCCGAACACCGTCTATGTGGCGGCGCTCGGCGCGGCGTGGAAGTCGAGTCCGGAGCGCGGCCTGTACAAGACGACCGACGGCGGCGTGACCTGGAAGCTGGTCAAGTTCATCAGCGACAAGGCGGGCTTCGTGGACGTCGCGCTCGACCCGCGCGATCCGAACCACATCTATGCCGCAGCGTGGGAGCGTCTCCGCACGCCGTACTCGCTCAAGAGCGGCGGCCCCGGCTCCGGATTGTGGGAGAGCAAGGATGCCGGCGCGACCTGGACGGAAATCAAGGGTGGCGGATTCCCGGAGGGCGTGAAGGGCCGCATCGGACTCGCGATCTCGCTGAGTGATCCGAATTATATCTACGCCGAAGTCGAGGCCGCGGCACCGTCGAAGGACGGAAGCTACACGCCCTCCCGCACCCCCGCGGGAACCGGTCTCTATCGTTCGACCGACGCGGGCAAGACCTGGACGCGCACGAACACGGCGGACACGCGCCCCTTCTATTACTCGCAGGTGCGCGTCGATCCGAAAAACCGCGACCGCGTGTATTTCTCGTCGACGCAGATCCAGGTTTCGGATGACGGCGGCAAGACGGCGCGTCCGGCCGCGCAGCAGGTACACGTCGACGACCACGGCATGTGGATCGACCCGAACGACCCGGAGCGTTTCGTCATCGCGAACGACGGCGGCGCTTCGATCACGTTCGACCGCGGCGGCAACTTCATCCAGACGACGAACCTCCCGATCGGACAGTTCTACGAGATCACGTACGACTACTCCGTTCCGTACAACGTCTGCTCCGGCGCGCAGGACAACGGCGCCTGGTGCGGGCCGAGCCGCCGCAAGCAGGGCGGCACGCCGAACGCGTACTGGTTCACGATCTCGGGTGGCGACGGGTTCTATACCGCGATGGATCCGACCGATCCAAACATCGTCTACGGTGAATCGCAGGGCGGCAACGCCTCGCGCCTGAACCTGAAGACCGGCGAGCGGATGAACTTCGCGAAGCCGTCATGGCAGGCGAAATACAAGCAGTGGGAAGACTCGATGGCCATCGTCCGCGGTGATCCGCTCAAGCCCGAGACGAAGGAGATGGCGAAGACGCTGGCCGCGATGCGCGCCGAGCAAAAGCAGGACTCTGTCGACCTCAACCTGCGCTTCAACTGGAACTCACCCTTCTTCATCTCGCCGCACAACCCGGACGTGATCTATTTCGCGGGCAACCGCGTGCTGAAGTCGATGAAGCGCGGCGAGGATTTCCAGCTTATCTCTCCGGACCTTTCCAAGAAGGAGTGGGCCAAGATCGACACGTCGCTCGTATGGACGGGCGGCGTCACGATCGACGCAACGCAGGCCGAGACGTTCGGCACGGTCGTCGCGCTGATGGAGTCATACGTCAAGCCGGGGCTGCTCTACGCCGGCACGGACGACGGCAACGTGTGGAAGACGGTGAACGACGGTGCCACGTGGGAAAACCTCACGACGCATTTCCCCGGGTTGCCGCCGAACTCGTGGGTTTCTCGCGTTGAGCCCTCGCACTTCGACACGCTCACCGCCTACGTGACGTTCGAGGATCATCGCGTGAACGACTTCACGCCGTATGTCTACGTGACGAACGACGGAGGCAAGACTTTCCGCTCGATCGTGAACGACCTCCCCAAGGACGGCGTGGCGGATTTCGTCCACGTCATTCGCGAGGATCCGTCCAACCGCGACGTGCTGTTCGTGGGGACGTCGCTGAGCGTGTACGCTTCCATCGACCGCGGCGCGCACTGGACGAAGTTCGCGTCGAACCTGCCGTCGGTCGCGGTCTATGACCTCAAGATCCATCCGCGCGATCACGAGTTGATGGCCGCCACACACGGGCGCAGCCTGTGGGCGGTGGACGTGGTGCCGATCGAGCAGATGTCGGCCAAGACACTCGCCGCGAGCGCGACGCTCTTTGAACCGAGGACGGCGATGCAGTACGGCGAGGGGCCGACGCTGTCGTCGACGGGGAACGGCAACGCGCAGATGTTCTTCTCGGTGCCGAGCCCGCCGTACGGCGCGGAGATTTCGTACCGACTCGGCACGGCGGCCGGGAGCAATGTGCATCTGTATGTGAGCGACGCGCGGGGCGACACGATCGCGACGCTCAGCGGTCCGGGCAGCGCGGGGACGCACACGGTGGTCTGGAACTATCAGGGCGCGCGCCGCGTGGCGCCCGTCGTGGAAATGCTTTCGCCGTCGGAACGCCGCGACAGCATTCTCAAGGCTGTGCGCGCGCCGATCGTGCTGGATTCGCTCACCAAGGCGAAGTTCGACGAAGCTGCGATCTCGCGCGTTCGCCAGCTCTTGGCGGGTGGCGGCGCGGCGCCGGCTGGCGGCCGTGGCGGCGGCGGTGGTGGCGGCCGCGGTGCAGCCACCTGCGATCACCCGATGACGATGTGGGAATCGTTCTGTGCGCGCCCGGGTGAGGGCGAGGCGGGCGGTGGTGGCGGAGGCGGCGGTGGCCGCGGCGCCAACCCCGAGTCGGCGAACGTTCTCAAGATCTACTCCATCATCGGCATACAGGCGCCCGCGGGCGGCGGACGTGGCGGGCGCGGCGGTGGCGGTGGTGCCGGAGCTGGCCGTGGGGCCGTCGTCGCCGGACCCGGTGAGTATCTCGTGACGCTTTCGGTCGGCGGGCAGAGCTACAAGCAGGTGCTGCACGTCGAGCATGTATCGGGGAGTGAGGACGGCGGGTCACAATTCGGAGGAACGCCGGACAAACAGCCGTAATGGAAAAGCTCTGAGCAGTGAGCTGAGAGCGACACAAACGGGGAGCGGAATAGCCGCTCCCCGTTTGTGTTTGCCACGACGAGCGCGTAATACATTTCGAATACTCCAACCGCGAAACTCATGTCTCTCCCCATCAAGCAGCCCTGGTCGAGCGTCAAGCTCGAAGTCCTCACGCCGATGCTCTCGCGGCGCGTGCTGACCGCCGAGAAGGCGATGATCGCGCAGGTCTATCTCAAGAAGGGCGCAATCGTGAAGGCGCACGAACATCACAACGAGCAGATCACCTACATCCTCGAGGGCGGGCTGCGGTTCTGGCTCGGCGAGAACGCCGACAAGGCGCCGCACGCCGAGTTCGTGGATGTCATGGCCGGTGAAGTGCTGCTCATCCCCGGCGGGCTTCGTCATCAGGCGGAGGCGCTGGCCGACACGCTGGACCTCGATGTGTTCACGCCGCCGCGCGAGGACTGGCTGAACGGGTCCGACGCGTACATCCGCGAGCACAAGAAGTAAGATGGATCTCGGACTCTCGAAACGAACCGCACTCGTTTGCGGTGCCAGCCGCGGGATCGGCTACGCGGTCGCCGCCGAACTCGTACGCGAGGGCGCTCAGGTCGCAATCTGCGCGCGCGACCCGAAGGCGGTTGCCGCTGCGGCGGCTAAGCTCGCGCCAGGCGGTGCGAAGATCGTGCAGATCGTTGCCGACCTTGGCACCTCCGAAGGAACTGAGAGCGCGGTCGCGAAGGTTCTCGGCGAGTATGGCCGCGTGGACGTTCTCGTCACGAACACCGGAGGCCCGGTGCCGGGTCCCGCGCTCTCGCACGACTGGGCGGGATGGACGCGCGCCACCGAACTCCTGCTGCGAAGCGCCGTGGAACTCACGCGTGCGCTCGTGCCGGGAATGCAGGAGCGAAAATGGGGGCGCGTCATCGGGATCACGTCGATCGCCGTGAAGAAGCCGGTCGCAAGCCTCGTGCTCTCGAACAGTCTGCGTGCGGCGGTGACGGGATACTACCGCACGCTCGCGGATGAAGTCGGGATCGACGGCGTTACGGTGAACACGGTATTGCCTGGCTACGTCGCGACGGAACGGCTCGAAGAACTCGCCGCGGCGACGATGAAGCGCACGGGCGTGACGAAGGAGAGCATTCTCGATTCGTACAAGAACGGAACGCCCGTTGGTCGCGTTGGACTGCCCGAGGAAATCGCGGCGATGGTCGCGTTTCTCGCGTCGGAGCGGGCTTCATTCGTGACCGGGCAGGCGATGCTGGTGGATGGAGGGAGATCCGGAACTCTCTTGTAAGTCAGGGGCGAGGGGCGAGACGAGGGGCGAGG
>JBIOHR010000172.1:0-7170 GCA_044449085.1 Gemmatimonadales bacterium
ACGCGTCCGATGTCCGTCGAGAGCGCCCTCGCCTCCTGCGTCGCGCCCGTCGTCGCGTCGAGCTTCGCGTCCAGCCCGCTCGACCTCAGCTTGAACAAGTCCAGCTTCATCGTCTGCAGCACGAGCGACGCCCGCTCGAGCTGCTCGGCCACGGCGCCGCGCCGCGCCGCAAGATCCTTGAGCGTCGCCTGCTGGCGCTCGAGCAGCTGCAGGCGGCGTTCGAGATCGGGCGCGTCCTGCGGGCCGGCCTTCGCGTCGGCGACGCGGCGGTCGAGCGCGGCGATGGCCGCGGGCGATGCGTCGGCGTCGAGCTGGTGCAGCCCCTGCGCGAGCGAGAGCACCCGCTCCACCAGCGCATCGACGGTCGGCTGGATCTCCGGCAACAGCTGCCTGTCCGCGGGTGAGAGCTTCGCGAGGACGTCCACGATGGTTGCCTTGGTGCTCACGGCATCGCGAATCACCTGACCCTGCGGCCCGTCGACCACCTCGCGCGGAATTCCGGCGAGCTCGCGCGCTTCGCGATTCGACGCCGCGCCCGCCGACGGAGGCATGGCGAACGATCGCTGCTCGTCAGGCGGGTCAACCGGCGCCGCAACCCGCGGCTGTCGCCGAAAAATGCGGAACGGCGAAATCCCGTCCACCCACAGCTTGGCAATGCGCGACAGCGCTCCGATCCCCATTCCGAACGCGACCCACTGGAACCAGTAGTGACCGGGGCTGGTCATGACGTTGATCGCGGCCGCGGCCGTGGTGGCGACGAGCGCCGAGGTCAGCGCAGCCTGCGCGCGCCGAACGTGATCCTCCGGCGTTTGCGGCCCGAACAGTCCGGCGCGACGCGCGCGGCGCAATTCCCTGCGACCCATCCGCGCGCCGATCACCACGTTGCGGCCGTAGCGCTCCTTCCAGCGCCGCGTTTCCTCCTTGTACCGCTGCAGCGCCTCGCGGCCGTACTCGCGCGTGTTCGGATCGAGCATCCATCCGGGCGGGAGCGCGGGCACGCGCGGATATTCGGGCATCTGCCCACCCGGGGCGCTGGGCCGGCCGGGCGCACGCGCCGGCGCATCGGGATACAGCCCGAGCGCGCCGAGTACCTGTCCGGTGAGATGCAATCCGACTTCGGCGCCGTACGCGGCGGGATCGAACGCCTCGCGGGCGTCGACCGCGCGGTCCGGCGTGCCGGCGCGCAGCGGCCGCGCCTGGGCATTCTCGTCGAGCGCATCGCGAAACGCAGACGCGTCGGGCCAGCGGTCCTCGCGCCCCTTGGCCATCGCGCGCTCGATCGCATGGATGAGATTGGCGGGAAGGTCGGGGCGTACCTCACCGAGCGGCCGCGGCCGTTCGCTGATGTGCTTCATCAGCATCGACGGTGTGTTTGCCGCCTTGTGCGGCAGTTCCCCCGCGAGCATCTGGTAGCCGACGACGCCGAGGGCGTAGATGTCGGCGCGCCCGTCCACTTCTCGATCGCCCATCGCCTGCTCCGGACTCATATACGCGGGCGTGCCGACCGCCACCCCGGTGACCGTGAGGCGCGCCTCGCCCTCGGCTGCGCGGGCAATGCCGAAGTCCGACACCATCACGTGGCCCGTTGCGCCGTCCACCAGGATGTTGTCCGGCTTCACGTCGCGGTGCACGACGTGGCGGGCATGCGCATAGGCAAGCGCATCGGCGACTTCGCGCAGCATCGCGCGCACCGTCGCCACGGGCGGGCGCGGTTCGTGGGTGAGGCGCTGCGCCAGTGTCTCGCCCACCACGAGCCCCATCGAGAAGAACACGACGCCGTCGATCTCGTCGACCGTGTAGATCGGGACGATGTTCGGGTGCGAAAGCTGCGCGGACATCTGCGCCTCGCGCAGGAAGCGCGACTTGACCTCGGCGCGGAACGCGAGTTCCGGCGGCAGGACCTTGAGCGCGACCTTCCGATGCAGGCGGACATCGCGCGCCCGGTAGACCACGGCCATCCCACCGCGCCCGATCTCGTCCTCGATCTCGAAGAGCGTGCCGACCGCGTGCTCGACGCGGTCGCGCAGCGCGTCGCGCTCGGTCACGACCGTCCCGACTCGGTGCGGGGCTGGTTCGACCTCGGGTTCATGCGGGCCATTTCGTCCGCCACATACACGGCGTTGTCGACTTCCCGCGCGAGCGCCATCGCCTGGTCCGCCACCGACGTGATATGCTGCCAGCTTTCGGCGTTCGTGCCGGTGCGCAGGCGCACGACGTCGAGGCGCATGTTCTGCAGGGCGAGCGCGCAGCTCTCGAGTTTTCCGTTCATTTCGCCGCGACGCCGCGAGAGGTCGGCGACCGTCCGCCGCTGACGCTTGAGCGCGGCGAGCCGACGCACGCGGTCCTCACTGCCGGCGCGGTCGAGCGGATTCGCCTGCGACTCGAGCAGCGAGATCTCCCTCTCGATCTTGTCCGCCGAAAGGTTGCCGGCCGAGCGGTCGAGCTGCTCGAGCGACGCGGCGAGCCCCAGCACCTTGTTCGCGAGCGTCCGCGCCGTGCCGATCACCTCGGGAATGCGCGCCCGGTCGGTCTTCGGCAGCGACTCCACGAGGCGGATGATCTCATTGCAGTCGTCGAGCGCGCGGCGCGTGATGCCCGCGTGCGGTCCGTTCGCGAACGACGCCACGCTCGCCGCGGTGTTCGCCGCGGCAGTCCCCATTGCGGGCGACCCGCTGTTCGGCACGGGACTGAACATCCCCGGCGCGGCGAGTCGCGCCATATGGCGCTCACGCACCGCGACGCGCTTCTTGGGATTCCAGAACGCCTGCACTTCCTCGCCTATTTCCGTTATGTGGTCCATGAACAGCCGGTGCCGCGGCTGGCGGAACACGTCGTGCCAGTCGTACCCCGCGCTCCACAGCAACGCGTACCGGTACGCGAGGTACACGGCGTACAGGCCCCACACGCCAAACAGGCCGCGCGCGACGTTGAACGGCGAAAGCAGGGCGAGCGCGGCGCCGATGAACATGAACGGCCCGAGTTTGCGGCGGAACTTGGTGACGTCCGGCGCCTCCCATCGTGTGCGGTCTTCGCTCGTCGGCACGTACGATCCAATCGGGTCGTTCACGGATGGCGAGTACGCGGGTGTCGAGTAGCCCTGCTGCTGCTGGGCCGTCGGCGCGCCGGTGGGCCGGCTCGGCGGCAGATTCGGAACGTTGCCGCTGTCGAGGGCCGTGACGAACGCCTGTGCGCTCGGGAAGCGGTCGTCCGGATTCTTCTCGAGGCAGAGCATCACCGCGCGCGCAAGGTCGGGCGGGATGTTCGACGCCCGCTGCTCTACGGGAACAGGGCGTTCCGAGAGATGCTTCACCAGAAGCGCCGGCGTGTTGCTCGCGTTGAAGGGCAGTTCGCCGCAGAGCATCTGGTACGCGACGACGCCAAGCGAGTAGAGATCGCTGCGGCCGTCCACATCGCGGTCGCCCGCGGACTGTTCGGGGCTCATGAACGCGGGCGTGCCGATCGCAATGCCCGTCGCGGTGAGGCGCGCGCTGCCGTCACTGATGGCGCGCGCGATGCCGAAGTCGGTGACCATCGGCCGGTTGCTCGCCGCGTCGAGCAGGATGTTGTCCGGCTTGATGTCGCGGTGCACGACGCCGTGCGCATGGGCGTAGGCCAGCGCATCGCCGACCTCGCGGAGGATCCGCCGGACTTCGACCGGATCGAGCGCGCCGCGATCGTGGATGCGCTTCGCCAGCGTGTCGCCGTCGACGAACGCCATCACGAAAAAAACGAGGCCGTCCTTCTCGTCCACGCTGTAGATCGGAACGATGCTCGGGTGCGAAAGCTGCGCCGCCGTCTCCGCCTCGCGGAGAAACCGCGAACGGATTTCCGAACGGAACGCCAGCTCGGGCGGCAGCAGTTTGATGGCGACGGTCCGCTTGAGGCGGCGATCCTTCGCGCAATACACGATTCCCATCCCGCCGCGACCAATCTCGCGATCGAGCTCGTAGGTCGAGTCGAGCACGCGTTCCACATGCGAGCGCAGCTCGGCATCCGACTGCGTGATCTGCGGTTCTTCCACTTTGCCTGATATGGGGGTCGTAGAAACGGAGAGCATAGCACCACGCCGTACAAGGATACAAGGCAGATGCCTTGGCTGAAGGACCGGAGGTTTTGGGGGACGGCTCCAGTCTGACAGTCCCTACGTCATGACGGCATATGAAAGTTGCAATCCCCGCCTTTATGTCGTAACTCAGGCTGGAACATCCCTTGCGGGGTACAGAGGGCATGAGCACACGTCAGACACTCCCAGTCCTTCCCCTGCGGGGGACGGTGATTTTCCCCGGACTGACGGCCCCGATTGCCGCGGGCCGCCCGGGTACCCTGCGGGCCATCGAGGCCGCACTCAAGGGCGACCGCCTCGTCTTTGCCGTCGCGCAGCGCGACAACACCGACGAGCCGAGCGCAGAAGTTCTCTACAACACCGGCGTCATCGCCCGCATAGGACAGGTCCAGCGCGGGCTGGGCGGCGTCCAGCTGCTCCTGCAGGGCGAACAGCGCGCGACCGCGCTCCAGTATGTGAACGGCGAAGGGTATCTCTCGGCCGTCATCATGGACATCGAAGAGATGTCGCCGCTCGACGAGAAGGATCCGGCGTTCGAGGCGCTCCACAAGGAGATCCGCGAACGCGCGGCCGAACTCGGCGAGCGCCGCGGGCTTCCTGAAGAGGTCGTGCATCAGGTCCTCGACTCCGTTACGGAGCCGGGAAAATTTGCCGACCTCGTAGCCGGTTACATCGAACTCACGGTCCCCGAAAAACAGGGGCTGCTCGAAACGTTGTCGGTGGAAGAGCGGCTGCGCCGCGTGCTCGTGCACGTGCAGCGCCAGATCTCGCTCCTCGAAGCGCAGGACGAGATCAAGTCGCAGGTACAGGAGGAGCTCGGCGAGCGCCAGAGGGAGATGTTCCTTCGTGAGCAGATGAAGGCCATCCAGAAGGAACTCGGCGACGACGACCAGGCCAAGGAAATCGGCGAACTTCGCGAAAAACTCGGCAAGCTCGAGCTGCCCAAGGAAGCGCGCGCGGAAGTCGAGCGAGAACTCGGCCGCCTCGAGCGGTCCGGCCGCGAGTCCATGGAGGCACAGGTCATCAGGACATATCTCGAGTGGATGGCGGAGCTGCCGTGGGGCAAGCGTTCCGACGACCACCTCGAACTTCCGCACGCGATCAAGGTGCTCGACGAGGACCACTACGGCCTCAAGGACGTGAAGGACCGCGTCGTCGAGTTCCTCGCAGTGCGCCAGTTGCGCGCCAAGCAGCTCGCGGAGGAAATCAAGAACACGGGCGAGTTCCCCGCGGCCAAGCTGCGCGTGAGCAAGGAGAACGCGACGCCGTCGCTGAAGAAGACCGATGGCGCCGACGACCGTCAGATCACCGACCAGAAGGAAGCCAAGGCCCGCGCCATGGCCAAAGGCCCGATCCTCCTGTTCGTCGGCCCGCCGGGCGTGGGCAAGACGTCCATCGCCAAGTCGGTCGCGCGCGCGCTCGGCCGCGAATATGTCCGCGTCGCGCTCGGCGGCGCGCGCGACGAAGCCGACATTCGCGGTCACCGTCGTACGTACGTCGGCGCGATGCCCGGCCGCATCATCCAGGGGATGAAGCAGGCGGGAACCAAGAACCCGGTGTTCCTGCTAGACGAAGTCGACAAGCTTGGCGTGAGCTTCCAGGGCGATCCGTCGAGCGCACTGCTCGAGGTGCTCGACCCCGCGCAGAACGACACCTTCACGGATCATTACCTGGGCGTGCCGTTCGACCTGAGCGAGGTGCTGTTCATCGCGACGGCGAACTTCATCCAGAACATCCCCGGGCCGCTGCTCGACCGCATGGAAGTCGTTGATTTCGCCGGCTATACCGAGCGCGAGAAGGCGGAGATCGCCAAGAAATACCTGATCCCGCGCCAGCTCGAAGACGCCGGCCTCGGCGACAAGGGCGTCACGTTCGCGGACGACGCGATCATGTCGATCGTGTCGAAGTACACGCGTGAAAGCGGCGTACGCCAGCTCGAGCGCGAGATCGGCGCGGTCACGCGAAAAGTCGCGCGCCGCATCGCGAGCAAGAGCGAGCACACCGGCATCGAGAGCGGCATCATCACCGCGGACGAAGTACGCGAGCTGCTTGGCCGGCCGAAGGTGCGCCCGGAGAAAGCGAACGCCGACAACGAAGTCGGCATCGCAACGGGAATGTTCTACACGCCGATGGGCGGCGACATCATGTTCGTCGAGGCGTCCACGCGCCGCCTCGAGGCGGTGCCGTCGGGCGACGGCAACGGTGGCGCGGGCAACGGGCCGGTGGCGCTGATTCTCACTGGCCAGCTGGGCGACGTCATGAAGGAATCGGCGCGCGCCGCGTTCACCTACGTGACGAACAACGCCGTCAAGCTCGGCATTCCGCGGTCCCGGCTCGGCGCCGTGGAGACGCACATCCACGTGCCGCAGGGCGCGATCCCCAAGGACGGGCCCTCGGCCGGCGTCGCGATTTCAACGGCGCTGGCGAGCGAAATGAGCGGACGTCCCGTTCGAAAGGACATCGCGATGACCGGCGAGATCACGCTGCGCGGCCGCGTGCTCCCGATCGGAGGCGTGAAGGAAAAGGTCCTCGGGGCGCTGCGCGCCGGGATCACCACGATCATCCTTCCGAAGGAAAACGAGGCGGATCTCGAGGACGTGCCGGAAGAGGCGCGTGCGAAATTGAAGTTCCACTTCGCAGAAACGCTCGAAGATGTGCTGCGTCTCGCTCTGGTGCCGGAGTCGAAGAACGCCGACGCGCCCGCTCAGCTGGCGGTCGTGAATTAGCGGCTACGCGACCGGGTCCTCGCTCGCCACCGTGCGGGCGAGGGCCTGCCCCCCGAGCCGCCCGAGCGTCGCGAGGTATGCACGCTCGTCGTCACTGAAAACACGGTTGTCCGAAAACGCGAGGAGCAGCACACCGTTCGCGCGCTCGTCCTCCACGAGCGGCACCGCGACGAACGCGCCGTCCGAAGTCCCGCTCTCGGAGAATCGGGCCAGCGCCGGAAAGCGTCCCGACCGCTCGGCCCGGGACTCGACCACCACCGGTTCGCGCGTGCGAATCGCGGCGGTGAGCGGCGCGGCGAGGTTCGACGGCACGACGGACCCGACCGTGAGACGCGGAACCACATCGCCGAGCGCGCGAAGCACCGTGAGCGCCTCGGAATC
>JBIOHR010000173.1:0-7153 GCA_044449085.1 Gemmatimonadales bacterium
GGGCGAGGGGCGAGGGGACGAGAGATGAGGTCGCTCGGAGCGTCCGCGCGCTTGCTTGCGGTATCGTGATTGCGCTGGCGACCGCTGGTGCGGGGGGCACGCTTCTCGCGCAGGCGCAGACCGTTGCGGTCAACCACGCGCTCGACCTCGAGCAGGCTGGGCGGATGCGTGATGCGATTGCGGCGTGGCGCGAAGTCATCGCGGCCGGTCAGGCGGGCCAGGGAGTCATGGGCCTCGAGCGGATTTTTTCGCAGCTCGCTCAGGACGATTCCGTGCTGCCGACGGTCGACTCGCTGCTCGCGCTCGCGCCCACGGACAGGACGCTTCGCGGCGTGCAGCTGCGCGTGCTGCGCTCGCTCGGCCGCGAAGGAGATGCGCGGGCCGCGTTCGACACGTGGGTCAAGCTCTCGCCGCACGATCCGGTGCCGTACCGCGAGTACGCCGGGGAGTTGCTCAACGACGGCCGCGCCGCGGCGGCGGACACGGTGCTGCAGCAGGCGACGGCGTCGCTCGGGTCCACCAAGGAGCTGACGATCGAGGTCGCACAGCTTCGCGCGGCGCTTGGTCTGTGGCCCGCCGCCGCCGCGGCGTGGCAGCAGGCGATGGTGACCGAGGAGTATCTCGAGCAAACGGTCGTGTATTCGCTGCAGGGCACGCCGATCGCGGAGCGCGACTCGGTGCGGGCGGTGCTCCGCGCCTCGCCGGCGGCGTCGTCAAAGAAGGTGCTCGGGTCGCTCGAGCTCCAGTGGGGCGCGGCGCGCGACGGATGGCGCGCGATCTCGACCCTTACGGCGGCTGACTCCGCGTTCGACACCTGGAACGACTTCGCGCAGGAAGCCGCACGCCAGGGCGCGTGGCTCGCCGCCCGTGACGCGTTCGCGGCGATGAACCACATGCGCCCCACGCCCGCGACGGCCCTGCTCGCGGCGTCCGCCTCGATATCGGGAGGAGAGCCTGCGCCCGCGCTCGACCTGATCGCATCGGCGCGCGGCGGCCTCCAGCCGGTCGCGATCCGCACGCAGGTGCTCCCGCTCCAGATTCGGGCGCTCACGCAGCTCGGCCGCGCAGCGGAAGCGCAGGCGCTCGTCGCACGCGACAGCGCCGCGCTCGACGAAGGCACCAGGCGCGCGTACGCACGCCAGATCGCATGGGGATGGATTCGCGCCGGTCAGGTGGACAAGGCACGGGCCGCGCTTGCCGGCGCAAGCCTCGACGACGAGGACGAAGTCGGCGCGTGGCTCGCGCTGTACGACGGCGACCTCGCCAGGGCGCGCGCGGGACTGCGCCATCCGACGGACATCACGGCCGACGTCGTCACCGCCATGGCACTGCTCAGCCGCACGAAAGCCGACAGCTCGCGCACCGCGGGGGCGGCGTTCCTCGCCCTCGCGCGCGGCGACAGCACGCAGGCCGCGATGCGCTTCGAGCGTGCCGCGGACGAGCTGCCCGACGCCGCCCCGCTGCTGCTCGCGCTCGCGGCACGCGTCCACAGCGCGCGCCACCAGGACGGCCCCGCAATTGCGATCTGGCAGCGCATCCTCACGCAGTACGCCACTGCGCCAGAGGCGGCCGAGTCCGATCTCGAGTGGGCGCGCACGTTGCGCCGGAAAGGCGACGTGCAGGGTGCGGTCGACCATCTCGAGCACCTGATCCTCACCTATCCGCAGAGCGCCCTCGTGCCGCAGGCCCGCCGCGAGCTCGACGCCGTGCACGCAGGAAACGCGACATGAAGATGTTTCTTCACCGGACCGTCGCTGCGGCCGCGGTGCTGTTCATCGCGGCGGCGCCGCCGCTCGCCGCACAGCACCTGCTCGTGCCGATGGACGACGCGCAGCAAAACCATCTCAAGGCGTACGGCCTTACGTTCTTCGCGCTGAAGGCCGGCGACAAGGCCGAGTGGTTCCTGAACTATCGCGGCGGGAGTTTCCTGCTCCCGGATGATCCCGCCATCCGCCGCAAGGCGGCGCTCGACGGCGTGACGGTCTCGCCGATGGACGACGCGTCGCTGGCGCAGGCGCGAAAGGAAATCGCCGCGGCCAACATGGACGCGATCACGCTCGAGAAGGCGCCCCATATCGCGATCTACGCACCGGCCAAGGCGCCGCCCTGGGACGACGCCGTCACGCTCGCCCTGCGCTACGCCGGCATCGAGTACACGCAGATCTGGGACGACGAGATCCTCAAGAGCGATCTCTCCAAGTTCGACTGGATCCACCTGCACCACGAAGACTTCACGGGGCAGGAAAACAAGCTGCAGATGAACTTCCGCGACGCGCCGTGGTTCATCGAGCAGCGCGACAACGACCTTGCGGCCGCGGAGCGAAACGGCTTCTCGAATATTCCCGCGCTCAAGAAGGCCGTCGCGGCGCGGCTGCGCGACTTCGTCGACAAGGGCGGGTTCCTTTTCGCCATGTGCGGCGCGACCGAGACGCTCGAGCTCGCGATGGCCGCACAGAACGTCGACATCGCCGGCTCGTTCTTCGACGGCACGCCGATGGATCCCGACGCGGATTCCAAGATGGACTGGGTGCATACGTTTGCGTTCCAGGGCGCGCATCTGGAGATGTCACCCGGCGTGAACTCGATGAGCGACATCGACGGCCACCAGGTGAACGTTCCCACGCGCCGCCAGCCGCTCGGCCAGTTCACCCTGTTCAACTTTTCCGCCAAGTTCGACCCGGTCGCGTCGATGCTCGTGCAAGACCACCGCCAGGTGATCCCGGATTTCTACGGCGTGACGACGTCGTTCAACAAGGCTGTGCTCAAGCCCGGCGACGTGATCCTCGCGACCGAGGACGGCGCCCCCTGGGTGAAGTATCTCCACGGCGACTACGGCAAGGGGTCGTGGACCTACCTCGGCGGGCACGACCCCGAGGATCCGCAGCACAACATCGGAGCGCTTCCGACCGACTTGTCGCTGCACCCGAACTCGCCCGGCTACCGGCTGATCCTCAACAACGTGCTCTTTCCGGCCGCGAAGAAGAAGCCGCTCAAGACGTGACCGCGGGCGCCGTCGCCGACGAAAAACGGATCGCGACCGGGCCTGCCAAGGCGATGCGCGCCACGATCGCGCTGGCGGGCGGCAATGAAGTCTGCTTTGCGTGCCAGGTCGGCCCCGACGGGGTGATCGCGGGCGCGCGCACGGTCGCGCGCGGCGACGTGAGCAGCGTGCTCGCACTTCCCGGGTTCGCGCAGCGCGGCGAGATGCTCGTGCACAACCATCCGAGCGGTGTGCTCGCACCGTCGGGCCCGGACATGGAGATCGCCGCGCGCGTGCACGGCGACGGCATCGGATTCGGGATCATCGACAACGCCGCGAGCCGCATCTACGTCGTAGTCGAGGTTCCGCGTGAGAAGGAGCGCGTCGCGCTCGATCCCGCGGCGATCGGCGCGATGCTCGGGCCCGACGGGCCCGTCGCGGTGCGGCTCGCGGGTGCAGGCCGCTACGAGGACCGTCCGAGCCAGCGCGAAATGGCCGCGCGCATCGCGCGTCTGTATACCCTCGGCGGCATCGGGCTGATCGAGGCGGGCACCGGCGTCGGGAAATCTCTCGGTTACCTGATTCCGGCGCTCCGCTGGGCCGCGGCGAACGGCGAGCGCACCGTGGTCTCCACGAACACGATCACGCTGCAGGAGCAGCTCGTCGGAAAGGATCTTCCGTTTCTCAAGGAGGCGCTCGAGGACCAGCCGGTGCGGTTCGCGCTCCTGAAAGGGTGGCGAAATTATCTCTGCCTTCAGCGCCTCGACCAGGCGCGGAGCGGCGGGCACACGCTGTTCGACGACGGCGCCGAAGCGCAGCTGGCGGCACTGTCCGAGTGGGCGGCCCGTACGAGCGACGGCTCGACCGCCGACCTTCCGGTGCCTCCGCGCCCGGATGTATGGGACGAAGTCGCGGCCGAGCCGGATCTCTGCACGCGGCTCCGCTGCCCGCATTTCGACAAGTGCTTCGTGTTTTCCGCGCGGCGGCGCGCCGCGCAGGCCGACGTCGTGGTGGTGAACCATCACCTGCTCATGGCGGATATCGCGGTCCGGCGCGCGTCGCAGAACTGGAGTGAGTCGGCCGTGCTTCCGGCGTACACGCGGCTCGTGATCGACGAGGGACACCACCTCGAGTCGGCTGCGTCCGCGCACCTGGGCCAGACGGTCACGCGGCGCGGGCTGCAGCGGCTGTTTGCCCGGCTCGAGCGCCGCGGCAAGGGGCTGCTCCCGGCGTTGCAGCGGCGGCTGGAATCAGCGAACGACCTGCTCAGCATCGCGAGTCTCGACCTGGTCAACGCGCGCCTCTTCCCGTCCGTCGGAACCGCGCGCCGCCTCGGCGACGAACTCTTCCGCCTGCTCGACGAGTGGCTCGCCGCGCAATCCGACAGCCAGGTGCGCCTGTCCGATTCGTTCGACGACGCACCTGTTTGGGCAGCCGGGCTGGGCCCGACGCTCGACGACCTGCTGCGCGAGGTCGAGTTGATCGCCGAGGGACTCCGTACGGTGCGCGAGCGCCTCGAGACGGACACGCAGCGCGCCGAAGAGCTGGCGCCGCTGCTCAACGAGGTGAGCGGCGTGTCGCGGCGCCTCGCCAACGCCTCGGATGCGCTGAGAAGCGCGTTGCGCCCGGGCATCGAAGCGAGCAGCCGTGTGCGGTGGATCGAGGCTGGCGGTCGGCTCGACGCCGGCCCCGAGGGCCGAAACGTGACGGTGGCGTCCGTGCCGCTCGACCTCGCGCCGATTCTGCGCGACGATCTGTTCCGGAAGCTCGAGACCTGCGTCGTGACGAGCGCGACGCTTGCGGTCGGCGACGGTTTTT
Organism: Gemmatimonadales bacterium; assembly: GCA_044449085.1. GTDB lineage: Bacteria > Gemmatimonadota > Gemmatimonadetes > Gemmatimonadales > Gemmatimonadaceae > Fen-1231. Next base: position 4,799 of record JBIOHR010000173.1, read on the forward strand.
CGTTCATCGAGGCGCGCCTCGGCCTCGATCAGGATGATGTCGAGGCGGTAACTGCGGTGCTCGCGTCGCCGTTCGACTATGCCCGTCAGGCGGTGCTCGCGATTCCGTCGGATTTCCCGGCCCCGAACGAAGATGGCGCCCTGCACTTCCGGCGGACGGTGCAGGCCGGCGCGGATCTCATCGAAGCGGCGGGCGGCGGCGTATTTCTCCTGTTCACGAGCCACCGGGATGTGCGCGAGGCCGCGCAGGTACTGCGGGCGCTCGGCGCGGAGGGCCGGTGGCCGCTGCTCGTGCACGGTGAGTCGCCGCGCGACGTGCTGCTGCGTCGTTTTCGGGAGCAGGGCGACGCGGTGCTCGTCGGTACCGCATCGTTTTGGGAGGGGGTCGACGTACCGGGGCGGGCGCTGCGCGGGCTGTTGCTTTCGAGGAGTCCGTTCCGTGTGCCGACAGAGCCCATCACGGCCGCGCAGTGCGAGGCGATCGAGGCGGCGGGGGGCGACGCGTTCGCGGACTACATGGTTCCGCACGCCGCCCTCCGGCTCAAGCAGGGTTTCGGGCGGCTGATCCGTACGGCAACGGACCGCGGCGCGGTGGTGCTCTGCGACCCGCGCGTCCTGCGAAAGTCGTACGGGCGCGCGCTGCTCGCGGGGCTTCCCCCCGCGCGGCGCCTGGAAGGGGACTGGGCAACGCTGCGGGCCGAACTCTCGCGTTTTTACGCAGAATCCGTTTCACACTCAACGGGGTAGACTCTGGCATGGAACGTCCGGGAAAGATCGTATGCGTCGGTCGCAACTATCGTGAGCACGCCAAGGAAATGGGGAACGAGGTGCCGGCAGAGCCGCTCCTGTTCTTCAAGCCTGCTTCGTGCGTCGTCGCCAGCGGCGCCGCCATCGAGATGCCGGCGGGCGCGGGGCGCGTGGACTACGAGGGTGAAGTCGGCGTGGTGATCGGCGCGAAGCTGACCAAGGCGAGCGAGGCGCAGTGCGCGGCCGCGGTGCGCGGGATCGTCGCCGCGAATGATGTTTCGGCCCGCGACTGGCAGAAGGGCGACGGGCAGTGGGCGCGCGCGAAGGGCTCGGATACGTTCCTGCCGTTGGGTGAGGAGTCGCGAAAGGCCCACGACCTCGGTGCCCTGACGCTCGTGACGCGGGTCAACGGAGTGGAGCGGCAGCGGGCGAGCACGTCCGACCTGGTGTTTCCGATCCCGGTCCTCCTCTCGTTCATTTCGCGATATATTACGTTGAACCCGAACGACGTGGTCCTGACAGGAACGCCGGCCGGAGTGGGGCCGCTCGCAGCGAACGATGTGGTGGAGGTTGAGATCGTGGGGCACTCGCAGGTGCGCAGCCCCGTGGTGGCCCTGGCGTGATCGTGCCGCCGCAGTGAACACAGATCGCCGCCGCGCCATCAGCACGCCGGGCGAGCGGGCGGATCCCGCGCGCCGCGGCCCGTGGACGGTCGCCGCGTCCGTCGCCATCCACGCGGTGGGGATCGCCGTGCTCGTGCGCGTGGCCATCGTGCCGCTCAAGTGGATCGACGCGTCGCACCCGCCGGAACCGATGCAGACGCATGTGGACTACGTGCGCGTTCCCGCGGATTCCGGCTCGCATCGAAAGGCGGGCGGTGACAATCGGCGCGTGACCAGCAAGTTTGCGCCGGCGCCGGTTGTGACACCGCTGGAGATTCCATCGCAGCTGCCGCCTGAACCCCCAAAGACAGCAACGCCCGCGCCGGTCGCGGCGCCCGCGGAGGGCGGCACGGGCGCAGTTGTCGATGGCGGAGGGCCCACGCGCGGCGTGACGCCGCAGTTCATCGACCCGCGGCTCTGGGCGCCGACGGATCCGGCGCCCGTGAAGCCGAAGACGCCGACCGAACGACTCGACAGCGCCATCGCATCGCGTGTGCACCACGTGCAGGACTCGATCAACGCGATCGGGCCACAGCGCGCCGCTGGCGACTGGACGATGAAGGGGAAGGACGGCAAGCAGTACGGCATCGACCAGAAGTACATCCACCTCGGCAACTTCTCGATTCCGACGGCGCTCCTCGCGCTGCTGCCGCTGAACGTCACGGGAAACCCGTCGACGTACGAGAATGCCAAGCGCATCGGCACGATGCGCGCGGACATCCTCGCACAGGAGGAGCGGTCGGCCCGCGACGCTGATTTCAATGCTGCAGTGAAGGAACTGCGCCAGCGGATGCAGAAAGAGCGGGCGGAAAAGGCGAAGGAGGATGCGACGCTGCCGCTTCCACCACCGCCGGCGAGGATTGTACCGTAGGCAGCGGCGCCTACCGGCGCGCTGATGCGGGGTGCGGACTGCATGCTGATGCGGGAGGCCGGGGCGGGGTGCGAGA
>JBIOHR010000174.1:0-7107 GCA_044449085.1 Gemmatimonadales bacterium
GTACCAATGCGCTTGCGGTGCCACCGGCCGGGTCGATCACGAAGCCGGTCGACCAGGCGCGCTTCGACGGGCGCCAGATCGTGAACTTCGGATACAAGGCCAACGGCGTGGGATTCATCGTAGCTCCGGTGCGCCGACTTCAGGTGCCGCGCCCGCAGCAGCTTTTCGTCCAGAAGCACGACGGGTCGGCGCGGATCCAGCTGACGAACACCGCGTACTCGCACCGCGATGCGGTCGTCTCTCCGGACGGAAAGTGGATTGCGTTCACCGCCGATCCGGCGCTGCGCTCCGACTCGGTCGTGATCGCCGAGAACGATTCGCTTTCGAAGCTGCCGTTCAGCCGTGCGCGCGACGAGGCCCCGCGCAACGATGCCGACATCTTCGTGATCGCGACGGCCGGCGGAACGCCCAGGAAGGTCGCGGCGCTCGACGGCACGGAATCGGACCTCGGGTGGTCGCCGGACTCGAAGAAGATCTCGTTCATCTCGCGTCCGAGCCGCTATCGCAGCAGCAGCCTCCGGCTGGTCGATGTCGCGGGTGGTGCGCCACAGAACCTTACCAACGGATGGCAATACGAGCCGGCGTCGTATGACTGGCTCCCCGCCGGAGAGATCGCGATGAGCGCGACGATCGGCGGGCGCACGGCGATGTTCCGCATCAACACGAAGTCGATGGCCATGCGCGAAATTATCGGCGGCCGCCGTGCCATCCGGAATTTCTCGTGGGACGCGAACATGTCGCAGGTCGCGTTCGTCGCGACGAGCGTCAACAAGCCGACGGAAGTGTTCGTGGCGGACGCCGAGGGGAAGAATGAACGGAAGCTCACCGGCTTCAACGACAAGCTGAACGCCGAGATCGCGTGGTCCGACGCGGAGCGCTTCACCTATCCCAGCGTGAAGGGACTTACGATCGAAGGGTGGATGATGAAGCCATACGGATACGAGCCGGGCAAGAAATATCCCGTCGTCCTCTACATCCACGGCGGTCCGCACTCACAGTACGACGAGGGATGGTTCGACGAGTTCCAGAGCCTCGCCGGCGGCGGCTTCTGGGTGCTGTACACGAACCCCCGCGGATCGAGCGGCTACGGATCGGAGTTCACGAACATCACGCGGGGCGAGTGGGGCGGGGACGACTATCTGGATTTGATGAAGGCCGTGGACATCGCCGCCGCGCGCCCCGACGTCGATTCGACGCGCATGGGCGTCACGGGCGGCTCGTACGGCGGCTTCATGACGGCGTGGATCGAGACGAAGACCACGCGCTTCAAGGCGGCGGAAACCGACCGCATGATCTCCAATTGGGTCTCGTGGTACAGCGCGAGCGACGCACAGGGCCTCACCGAGAGCGAGTTCTTCGGCAAGCCGTGGGAGAACCCGGCGATGTACGACACGCTTTCGCCGATCAAGTACGTCGCGAACGTGCGCACGCCGACGCTGCTCGTGCAGAGCGAGGAAGACTACCGCGCGCCGATCGTCGAGGCGGAGCAGTGGTTCATGTCGCTGCGCAAGCAGAACGTGCCTGCGGAGTTCGTGCGGTATCCGCGGTCGAACCACGATCTCTCGCGGACGGGCGAGCCTTGGCTGTTGGTGGACCGGCTCGGGCGGATCCGCCAGTGGTTCACGTACTGGCTGATGCCGGAGACGCGGGCCACGAGCGGCGGTCAGGGACGCTGACCGACAACCTCGCGCAATCGGTCATAAGTCATTGGTCTTAGGTTGTCGGCAAAGCTGAAAAAGACGCTCACGAGCACGGCGCTCGTGTTCGTCATGTTCTTCAACGTCTCCGGCGGGGCCTACGGTACGGAAGGTCTCGCCGGGAGCGTTGGGCCGGGGCTGGCGCTGCTCACGCTGCTCGTCGTGCCGGTCATCTGGTCGCTCCCCGAGACGCTGATCGTCGGCGAGCTCGCGAGCATGCTCCCGGAGGAAGGCGGCTACTACCGCTGGGTGCGCCGCGCGTTCGGCGAGTTCTGGGCGTTCCAGAACGGATGGATCACCTGGCTGTACTCGCTCGTCGACATGGCGATCTACCCGGTGCTGTTCAACCAGTACCTGCGGTGGTTTTTCCCCTCGCTCGGCACCGGGAGCGCGTGGATCATTTCGCTCGTCGTGATCTGGAGTGCGACCGCGATCAATCTTCGCGGCGCGATGCCGGTCGGCCGCGTATCCGTGTGGGCGGGCTCGTTCGTCCTGCTCGGCTTTCTCGCGCTCGCGGTCTTCGCCATTCCGCACGGCGCGCACTCGCCGTGGACGCCGTTCACGAATCCGGGAACGACCCTCCGCACGGGACTCGCCGTCGGACTCTCCACCGCGCTCTGGAACTACATCGGGTGGGACAACGCGAGCACCGTGCAGGGTGAGGTGATCGACGCGTCGCGCAGCTACCCGCGGGCCCTGCTGGTGGCGCTGCCGCTCGTCACCCTCGGTTACGTCGTGCCGTTTCTTCCCGCGCTCGCGGCGACCGACGGCACGGCGTGGCACGACGGATCGTGGCCCGAGATCGCCGCGCACGCGACAGGCGCGGCCGGACCGGTGATCGCTGCGTGGATCGCGCTCGGCGGACTCGTGAGCGCGCTCGCGCTCTTCAATGCGCTGCTGCTCTCGTACTCGCGGATTCCGCTCACGATGGCGGAGGACGGGCTGCTTCCCGCGCCCCTCGCACGCACGGACGCGCGCGGCACGCCCACACGCGCGGTGCTCGTGAGCGCGGTGTTCTACTCGGTGTTCGTGCTCCTGCCGTTCGGAAAGCTCGTCGTCGCCGACGTCGTGCTTTACTCGATTGCGCTGCTGCTCGAGTTCGGCGCCCTGATCGCGCTGCGGCGGCGGGAGCCGGCCCTGCGCGGGGCATTCAGGATTCCGGCGGGCACTGGCGCGGTCACGGGGCTGGCGGCGCTGCCGGCGATCGTGCTGGGCGCGGTGATCTGGCTGTCGATTCAGGACGGGGACATAGCGCTACCGTCGCTGGCGGGGGCGGGAGTTGGGCTGGCGATGGGGCCGGCGCTCTACGCCGGGTTGCGGCGGAGAGGAGGACGCAATGGCGAATAGTCAACGGCTGTTCGTTGTTGGTGTGTGGGTGTGCGCGGTACGAATCACCAAGACCCGTTAACGATGAACCACATGAGTTGTCGTTGCGGTCACTCCCGCCGCAACGCCATCACCGGATCCATCCCCGACGCCTTCCGCGACGGAATCCAGATCGCCAGCGCCGCCACTCCCAGCAGCACCACCGGCACCGCGGCGAAGGTAATCATGTCGAACCCGCCGCTGCCGTAGAGCTGGCTGCGCGCGAGTCTCGCCGCCGCGACCGCAAACGTCAGCCCAATCACCGTTCCCGCCGCGACGAGCCCGAGCCCCTGCCGCATCAGCAGCCGCACCACGTCACCGCGCCCCGCACCGATCGCCATCCGAATCCCGATCTCCCGCGTCCGTTGCGCGACGGTGTACGACATCACGCCGTAGAGGCCGATCGCCGCAAGCCCGAGTCCAAGCAGTCCAAAAATCCCGAGCACCGCGCCGGTGAGACGCGCCGGCATCAGCGCGATTCCCAGGAAATCGTCCATCGTCTTGAGATCGGAAATCGGCATCTGGTCGTCGATCGCGGCGATTTCCGAGCGCAGCGTGGGAGCGAACGCCTCCGGGTCGCCTGCCGTGCGCACCTGGATCCACCGGCCCGCCTGATAATGCTGGCGTTCGGAGAGGTACATGTACGCCATCGGGTCCTCGCCGAGTCGCTCGTATTTCCCAGTGGGCACCACGCCGATCACGACGTGGTCGCTGCCGCCGGTGTGCACGGTGCGTCCAAGAGGGTCCTGGCCGGGCCAGAAATGATCGGCAAAGTGCTGGTTGATTACGACAACCTTCTGCGCCGTCGAGTCGTCGCGTGCTTCGATTCCACGGCCCTTGAGTATCGGGATTCCCATGGACGCGAAGTAGTCCGTGCCGACCACGTTGTTCTCGACGCTCATCATTTCGTTCGGCGACGGCGTGTAACCGGGAATCGTGACGCTCCAGTCGTTGTTCGAGAGGCCGAGCGGCATGAGTGTCGCGGTCGACACATGACGGACGGCGGGGAGCGCGGCGAGCCGTTCCGTCAGCCGCCGATAGAACTCCACCGAGCGGGCCTGCGCGTACCCCTGCAGCGACGGATCCACGTTCGCAATCAGCAGGTGTCCGCTGTCGAAGCCCTTGTCGATGGTCGTCGCCGCCTGGAGGTTCCGCAGGAAGAGACCGGCGCACACGAGCAGTACGATCGAGAGCGCCATCTGCGCGACGACGAGCCCGGTGCTCGCCCTCGCGCGTGAGCGGCCGGCGGGCGCTTCGCCCTTGAGCGCCGGCACGAGCGACGGGCGGGTGGCCTGCAGCGCCGGTGCAAGGCCGAAGAGCAGCCCGGTGACGGCCGACGCGCCGAGGGTGAAGAGGAGCACCGACGGGCTCAGTCGGAGATCGGCGCTGAACCCGACGTCGAACGGAAGGCTGACCTTGTTCGTGATCCCGATTGCCCACCACGCCACCGCCAGCGAGGCGACGCCCGACGCACCTGCGAAGAAGAGGCTTTCGATGATGAGCTGGCGCAGCAGCACCGGGCGGCGCGCGCCGAGACTGAGGCGGATCGCCATCTCACGGGCCCTGTCGCGGGCCCGCGCGAGGAACAGGTTCGCGACGTTCACGCACGCGATGAGCAGCAGGATCGCGACCACCGCCATCACGATGGACGTGAGGCCGACCTCGGCACTGCGGAACATCGGATGCACGCCGGCCTCGGACTGCGGCACGAGCGTGATGCCGTTCTGCTTGTAGTCGTCGGGATACACGCTGCGCAGCTCGGAGACGAGCGCGTCGAGTCGCGTGCGCGCCATGGCTGCCGTGACGCCCGGCTTGAGTCGCGCGATGACGTTCATCGAATTGTTGCTGCGCGACTCGTAGCCGCCCACGTTGTCCGGCCGCGCGTCGCTCCACTGCGTGAGCGGAATCCAGAGGGCCGGCTGCACCACGGGGATGATCCCGCGGAATTCGCCGGGCGCGATGCCGACGACCGAGTACGCGCGGCCATCGAGCACGATCTGCTTGCCGACCACCGCGGGGTCGCCGCCGTACATGGTGTTCCATGTGGCTTCGCTGAGCACCACGACGCGGTGCGCGTCGCGCCCGACCTCCTCATCCGGCAGGAACAGGCGTCCTTTCACCGGGCGTACGCCGAGGAGGGTGAAGAAGTTCGCCGAGACCATCTGGCCGAACACGCGACGCGGACGGTTCGACGTGGAGATGCTGAATGACTCGAAGTCCCACGCGGCGACATCGGTGAACACGTCGCGCGCGCGGTCGCGGAGACTCTGGAAGTGCGGCACGGAGTTCGACCCGTACTTCATATCTCCGGGCCAGGAGCGATAGAGCTGGACTATCTCGTTCGGCGAACGCACGCCGGGCAGAGGGCGGAGGAGCAGTGCGTCCACGGCGGAGAAGACCGCCGTGTTCAGGCCGATGCCGAGCGCGAGCGTGACGACGACGATGGCCGTGAAGGCGGGGTTCTTGATGAAGAGGCGCCAGGCGAGTCGGAGGTCACGCAGCATGGATTGGCTCGGTCGGGGGAGTAGACTCTTGGACAGTACGGGGCGCCAAGCGAGTTTGATTCAGGGGAGGGAACGGCGAGTGAATTGGTTTCTCGTTGGTTGGTTAACTGCGGTCAAGAAGTTGGCCCGGACACGGGCGATGCGATTCGCTCGACGCCCGGGCCAATTCTCTACCTCAGTTAACCAACCAACGAATAACTATCGAACTCGCTTTTAGGGCCGTTTGTAAATGACCCCGCCTTTCATCACGAGCCTGACGTTCCCCGCCTCCACCCGCGAGATGTCCGTCGTCGGATCCCCCTCCACCGCGATCAGATCCGCCCAGAAGCCCGGCTTCACCGAGCCGAGCTGGTTCTCCATGTGCAGCACCCGCGCGTCCACGCTCGTCGCCGCTTTGAGCGCCGCGACCGGCGTCATGCCGTAGTTCACCATCAGCTCGAGTTCGCGCGCGTTCTCGCCGTGCGTGAACACGCCGACGTCGCTTCCGTTGCCGATCCGCACGCCGGACTCGAGTGCGAGCTTGAACGACGCCCGCTTGCGCACGATGCCGGCCGGTTCGCGGTCGACCCCTTTCTTCCAGCCTGCGTACTGACTCGTTGCATCGCCTGCGGCGAGCGTCGGGCAGTACGAGATGTCATGCTCCTTCATCATCGCGAACACCTCTGCGGTGCCGCCGTCGCCGTGCTCGATGTCGTCGACACCCGCCATGATCGAGCGGCGCATGCCTTCGGCCGTGGATGAGTGCACCACCACGTAGCGTCCGCTCGACTTCGCCGTCTCCACCGCCGCGCGCAACTCGGCCTCGCTGAAGGTCGGCATCGTCTCGCCGTTCGGGCCCCAGCGGTAGTCCGCGTAGATCTTGATCCAGTCCGCACCGTGCGCGATCTGGTCGCGCACGACGTGGATCATGTCCTCCGGCCCGTCGGCTTCCTGTCCCCCCTGTTCGGGTTCGAACGAAAAGTCGGTGCGCCTGGGAGCATAGCTCCCGCGCGCGACGATCGCGCGCGTCACGACGTACATCCGCGGCCCAGGAATAACCCCCTCATTCACCGCCTGCTTGAGCCCGACGTCGGCGTAGCCCGCGCCTTCGGTGCCGAGATCGCGGATCGTCGTGAAGCCGGCCATCAGCGTATTGCGCAGCGACACGGTCGCCCGCGCGGTGCGCAGCGCGAGCGGCTCCTTGAGCACCTGGTCGTTCCATGACGCTTCGTTGTACGGATGGAGCAGGACGTGCGAGTGCGCCTCGATCAGACCCGGGAGCAGCGTCATGCCGGGCAGTTCGATCACCTTCGTTCCGGGCGGCGATGCGACTTGCGATGCGGGGCCGGCGGCGGCGATGCGGTCGCCGCGCACCAGCACCGTCCACCCGGTGTGCGGCGTGTTGTCGATGCCATCCCACACGGCGGCGGGCTTGAGCAGCACGACCGAATCACGTTCGGCGCCGGCGGGAATCGGCGGCGGGGGGGGGGCGCCCCCCCGGGGGACAAAAGAGGCCGGGGGGGGGAAGGGAGCGGGCCACGGAAAGCATTTTAAGAGGTTGA
>JBIOHR010000175.1:0-7031 GCA_044449085.1 Gemmatimonadales bacterium
CCGTGAGGTTGAGCCACGGATTCGCCGCGAAGCGCACGATGTCGCCCGCTCCGAACAGCGCCGACACCGTGAGTCCCAGGGCCGCGAACGATCCGACGATGCCGGCCGCAAAGAGCGTCGCGTCGCGAAGCGCGCCGCTCCGTCCGCCCCCGCTTCGTCCGGTGAAGAAGCCAACGGTCACGGGCACCATGGGAAACACGCACGGCGTGAGGAGCGCGAAGAACGCCGTGACACAGGCTAGCGAGAGAAAGGCGACGAGCCCAGTGGCCGCGCGCCCTGGCGGCGCGTGCGGTGAGGGGCGGACGCTCGTGGTCGGCGCTCGGCCGGGTGAAGGCGCTGCAGCTGCGGCAGGTCCCGCCGGCGGAACATGCGCCGCCGCGCGCTGAGAACTGACGGTGGCCACGACCGTGTCGGTGCGCGGCGGAAGACAGTAATGAATGGTGCAGGTCTGGAAACGGACAGCAACCCGCAGCGCACTCGCGTTCGAGTTCGGGTTCGTACCCGTGCGCCGGACGGCAAGCGTGAATCGGACGCTGTCGGTGTACACCTCCGAGATGATGTTGAAATTGGCGTCAGGACGGCGTTCGGCCTCCGGCGCCGCGGGCACGCCGGCAAGCGTGTACTCGTCCCCGATCCCGGCCACGGAAGTCGCCACCGGCCCGCCCGGTGGCTCTGTTTGCGAGTAGAGATACCAGCCGTCGCCGATCGTCGCGTGAAGGACTGCGGTGAATGGCGCGCGCGTGGCGCGAGGCGCCACGAGTGTCCACGTGACCGGGCGCTCCTGCGCGGACAGTGGCGCGGCTGCGCACAACAGCGCCGCCGCGATCACGCGCGATGCGAACCGATGACGCTGTCGCAACCCGGTCGCCCCCGCGCGATGCATGTACTGACCGCTCCATACGGACGGAATGGTTCGACTATAGTCCGCCCGGGAGCACCGCGCAACAAGCCGGCTTGATCACCCCATTACAGTCGCGCGATCTGGCACAATTGCGCCACCTACAGGTCGCGCCGGCCGAACTCCCAAACGGCGAGCGTCAGCACCACGACCAGAAAGAGCCCCGCGTATCCAACCGCGAGGCCGCTCGGGATCGACACATTCGCGAACGGCGAGAACGAGAGCGATCCCGCCAGCGGCGTCTGCATCTCATACGCCGCGCGTCGCCAGAGCGATTCGCCCGGCATGATGAGGCTCGACACGATGCCCAGTGTCACGATGTGCGCGCTCTGCGAAAAGCCGCTCACCTGCTCGAGCCACCCGCCCATGAACGCAACGCCCTGAAGGCCGAGCGCGAGCACGCCGTTGGTGAGCGTACCGAACCGCGTGCCCAGCAGAAAGGTCACGCTCAGCGCGAGCAGGCATTCGAACACAATCAACGCCGCACCCTGCACCGGATGCTGCGGCACCACACCGGTCACCGCGTACGAAACCGCCACGGTCCCGGCAAACGTCAGCACGACGTACGCAATTACCATCCCCGCGAACCCAACAAACTTGCCGGTGAAGATCTGCCAGCGCGCGACCGGCTTGGTCGCGATAGCCTGGATCGTTCCCGAACTGATCTCACCGGCGAGCGTGTCGATCGATGTCAGGATCGTCATCACGACCGCGAGCAGGTCGCACGTATACAACCCGACCATCAGCATCCCGCTCTCCACCTGATATCGAACGAACGGCGACATCGCGCGCGACTGGAACTCGAGCACCTGCAGCCGAAGCGCGACCGCGAATATCCCGAGCAGGAGCACGCCCGCGATCAGCGCAGTCCAGAGGATCCGGCGCCGCGCGGCCTCACGAAAGGTCACACGCGCCATCGTCAGGATTCCGTTCATAGCCCGCGATCCTCCCCCATGATCTTCACGAACAATTCCTCGAGCGGAATCCGCTCCGCCGTGAAGTCGAACACGTCTGCGCCAGAACCAACGAGAAAGCGGAGCACGCTGGGCAGCACGGTCCGCGATGAAACATTGAACGTCAGCCGCTCGGCGTCGAAGCGGGCATCCGTCACCCACTGCGCGAGCCCCGCCAGTGTCTGCTCCGACACATGACGCGCATGCGCCACCACGGCGAGCTCATCTTCGGTGCGCGCCCTGAGATCCTGACTCGCCACCACTTCGCCTTCCTTGATGAACACCACCTGGTCGCAGGTCACCTCGATTTCGCTCAGGAGGTGAGAGTTCAGGAACACGGTCGCGCCGCGGTCGCGCTCGGCGCGGAGAATGTCGCGCACCATGCGCCGGCCGATCGGATCGAGGCCCGAGGTCGGCTCGTCGAGAAAGACAAGGTCGGGTTCGTGAACGAGCGCCTGCGCGAGCCCGATGCGCTGCAGCATGCCTTTCGAGAATCCGCGAAGACGGCGGCGCGCATGCGGCTCGAGGCCCACGAGCGCGATCACCTCCGGAACGCGCGTGCGGAGTTTCGCGTCGCTCATCCCGCAGAGGCGGCCGTGCAGCTGCAGCAGTTCCGTCGCGGTCAGCCAGTCGTAGAACCTGAAATCCTCAGGAAGAAACCCGATCCGGCGGCGGACTTCGACATCACCGACCGGCGCACCGAGGACGTTCGCGTGCCCACCGGTGGGTTTCACGAGGCCGAGCAACATCTTGATGGACGTGCTCTTGCCAGCGCCGTTGGGCCCGAGGAATCCGAAAATGGTGCCGCGGGGCACCTCGAGTGAGAGACCGCGCACGGCGGTCTTGGCGCCGAACGATTTGGTGAGATCCTTCGTCTGGATGGCGTAGTCCGGCTGTGGGCTCACGAATTCGTATCTCACGTCAGTCGATCGAGTTCGCGAGCGGCAGGGCATCGGCGGAATTGCCGTACCCCGTGAGCGCGTACACCAGCGGGCCTTTCGCCCATACCAGTTCCCACGTCGGGCCGCGCCGGCCGGCGGTCACGAACAGCATCGCCGGCGCACCGTGCACGTCCTTCGTCTCGACCGACCGCAGATTCCGCGGGAATGAAATTGCGAGCGTCGATTTCCAGTCGAGCAGCTGCGGGACGCCCTGCGCCTGCGCGGGGCTCATGCCTGAAAGCTCGAGCGCGATTTCCATCAGCGGGCTCATGTCGAGGCTCGGCGGCACGTCCGCCGACACCGCGGGACTTTCAACGAGCGCGATGCAGCCCGCATTGTCGGTCGACAGCGGCGGCGGCCCCTGCACCTGACCCTGGATGGTGTTGGCGGCGGGCACGGGGCAGTTGCCGTACTGGGCGCGAACGGCGCGTGGCGTATGCAGCACGACCTTCGCGCCCTGCGCCGCCTCCGGCAGCGGCATGCCGGTCTTCCCCGCTTCGGCGAAGATGGTTCGCAGCTGCGCGACATCCACCGTCATGTCGATCGTGTGCGCGCCAATCGCGACGATCGTCGGCGCGTCCGTCCGCGCGCGCGGCAGGTGCGGCGTGAACCCGGTCGCCTTCGCCGCTGCGGCGACGTTCGCCGCCGGCTGGTCCGGTTCATCAAGCACGACGTTCACGGTGTTGGCGATCATGCCGCCGATCATGTTCTGCAGCGGTCTCGTACGGCTGGCCGCTCCGGCGCCCGGTACGGCGGCGCTCACCGCCTGCGGCCTCGCGATACGAAGCGCGGTGAGGAAGCGCTCGCCCGCCGCAGTTCCGGCGACCACAGCGAGGATCCCGCACGCGACCACGGGGAGGAGAACCGGGACCCACGACCGTCCCGGACGGAGCGAGCTTGCTGGTGAGGGCATTGACCGGGCGGGCTTACGGAGTGGGCTTCTTCACCGGCTTCTTCGCCGCTTCGTCACTGGCTTCCTTCTTCTCATCGGCGGCGGACTCGTGCTGCACCTTCCCGACGATCTTTCCGGTCAGCGCGTTGACGTTGACTTCGTCAATGCCGCTCTTGCCGGCGGTCTTCATGTCGAACGAGAAGATCAGTCTTCCGTCCTCCTCTTCGATTTCTGCCGCGTTGATCGTGGCTTTGGGAAGCCTCGCCTTGGCGACGGCAATGGCCGAATCGCTGCTGATCTTCGCCCGCTTGAGGAGCCCGGGTTTCGTTTCGGTGACTTTCACGCTCTGCGCGGCGCCCACGGCTGCGGTGGCCGCCAGCGCGAACAACATGGCTGCGAACCTCTGGCTGTTCTTCATCGTAACCTCCTTGAGGTAGCGGCCGCCGCGAAGTGCGGCCGCCGGGACGAAACGCCTGCTGTGCAACGTCGCGATCACTCGAATCGCAGCGCCTCGATCGGATCGAGCGCCGCCGCTCTCCGCGCCGGCCATACACCGAACAACACACCGACAGTTCCTGAAAACGCGACGGCAAGCGCGATCGACTCTGGTCCGACCAGCGTATTCCAGCCGAACGCGCTCCGCATCACGACGGCCGAGCCCATTCCTATGGCGGCGCCGAGAAGCCCACCCGCCACGCACAGCACCACGGCCTCGATCAGGAACTGCACGAGGATGTTGACGCGCGTGGCGCCGAGCGCCTTGCGTATGCCGATCTCACGCGTGCGCTCCGTAACGGAGACCAGCATGATGTTCATGATCCCGATACCGCCGACGAGCAGCGACACCGACGCGATCCCCGCAAGGAGCAGCGTGAACGTCTGCGTCGTCTCGCTCAGCGTGTTGAGGAACTCCTGCGAAGACCGAATCCTGAAATCGTCCGGCCGCCCCGCCGCGATCTTGTGGGACCTGCGCAGCAGCTGCTCGAGCTCCACGAGCGACGCAGGGACGTTGTCCTCGCTTGCCGCCATCACGAACAAGTCGTTGAGGTACTGCGACCCGAAGATTCGAAAACGCCCCGTCTCGAACGGGATGATGATCTGCGAGTCCGGTTCGCCAAACGAGTCGCGGGCGCCTTTTCCCTTCAGCACGCCGATGATCTCGAACTGTATGCCGCCGATGCGAATGTGATCTCCGATCACCGACTCCGCGGACGGCATGTTCAGGTTCCCGATCACGTCGGCGCCGAGCACGGCGTACAGGCGCCGCGCCTTGTCCTCGTGATCGGTGAACATCCGGCCGACGTCCATCTCGTAGCCGCGCACCGTCGGAAAATTCGCCGTCGCGCCGGTGATCTGCGTGTTCGTGTTCTGGTTCCGGTACGTCACCTGCAGGTTCCGGTCTTGCTGCGGCTCGATCTCCGCGAGCATCGTGTTGTTCTCCCGGAGGTATGTGACGTCCTTCTCCGTCATGCGCACCGGGTTCTGCACGGCGATGCCGCCCGACAGCTGGCGTGCGGCGTCGACCTGCAGCAGCCGGGTGCCCAGTGCCGTGATGCGGTCCTGGACGGCTTTGGACGCGCCGTTGCCGAGCGCCGTCATCGCGATGACGGCGGCGACACCGATGACGATGCCGAGCATGGTCAGGAGCGACCGCAACTTGTTGGCGCGCAACGAATCGAGCGACACCCGTACGACTTCGAGCAGAAGCATTCTGTCAGCGCGGCGACGCGGCCAGCGTCTGGATGGCAATCGTGTTCATACGTCCGATACAAACGCAACGCGCGGAGTGTTGGCAGGCGAGCTGGTTTGATATACGATTCCGTATCTGCTTCAAGGAGCCCGCATGCGCCGCCTGGCCGTCCTGCTTTCACTCGTCTCGTCGCCCGCGCTGGTCCTCGCGCAATACAGCATCGTCAACACCTACCCCGTTGGTGGCGACGGCAGCTGGGACTACGTCGTGCCCGACGCCCCAACCCACCGGGTTTTCATCGGACGCCAGAACCGCGTGATGGTCGTGGACGAGCACGGCGGAAAACTCCTTGGTGAGGTGAAGGACATCCACGGCGCGCATGGCACCGCGATCGCCGAGAAAAGCGGCCACGGCTTCGCGACGTCGGGCAACGACAGCTCGATCGTCATGTTCGACCTCAAGACGTACAAGGTGCTCGGGCGAGTGCACGCCGCCGAGGACGCCGACGCGATCATTTACGATCCCGCGTCGAACCGGGTGTTCTCGCTCAACGGCGACGCGCACTCGTCCACCGTCGTCGATCCCGTCTCGGGAAAAGTCGTCACGAACATTCCGCTCGGCGGCAAGCCCGAATACGGGGCCTCAGGCGGCGACGGGATGGTCTACGCGAACATCACGGACAACAGTGAAGTCGTGGAAATCGACGCGAAGAAGCTGACCGTCGTGCGCCGCTGGTCGACCGCGCCGTGCAAGCAGCCGGTGGCGATGGCCATAGACCGCGCGCACCACCGACTGTTCAGCGGGTGCCGCAGCGGCGTGATGGCCGTGTCCGACCTTACCGCGGGCAAAGTCGTGGCGACCGTTCCGATCGGCTCGGGCACCGACGGCGCCGCGTACGACGCGGCGTCAGGCGATGCGTTCGCGTCGTGCGCGGATGGGACGCTCGCGGTCATACACCAGGATAGTCCCGACACGTATCATCTCGTCCAGACGCTCACGACCGCGCCGGGCGCGCGCAACATGGGACTCGATCCCACAACGCACCAGCTCTTCGTGGTTAGCGCGAAGATGGGGCCTGCTCCGGCGGAGGCGACACCCGAGAACCCGCG
Organism: Gemmatimonadales bacterium; assembly: GCA_044449085.1. GTDB lineage: Bacteria > Gemmatimonadota > Gemmatimonadetes > Gemmatimonadales > Gemmatimonadaceae > Fen-1231. The sequence continues at coordinate 6,484 of JBIOHR010000175.1, forward strand.
GCGGCGGCCTCAGGTGATTCCGGGGTCGTTTGTTGTGATGGTCGTCGCCCGGACGGCAAAGTGAGAATGGGAACAACTACGGATCACGCGCCTTCACCGCCTCCCCCCGCCCGAACACCCCCGGAATCACTTTCCCATCAATCGCCTCGCTCGGCCTCACATTGAGAAACGCTGCGAGTGTCGGCGCAATGTCCACCGTTCGGGCCTGTTCCGCGAAAAGATGCGGCACCACCCCGGCACCCCAGAACGCGATCGGCACGTTGACTGACTCGTCGCTCATCGTGCCGTGCTCGGCGCTCAACTTTCCCGATGACCACACGAAGCCGGGCTTGAGCACCGTGCAGAAAAGCCACTGCGTTTCCTTCGGAATTGCGTGGCGCCATCGCATGGCATTGATGTCCCCGGGAGGCGCGGCCGCGAGCGTACGCGGCGTGTAGGCGGTGAGCACGCCGGGCCCGCGGCGGGCCGCGGGCCCCCGGGCGGGCCCGACGGAGTCCACCGGAAAGGCGCGCGCGGCCCAGTGGGCCCGGGTGGGGCTGCTGCCGGCG
>JBIOHR010000176.1:0-7029 GCA_044449085.1 Gemmatimonadales bacterium
AGTTCACCGTGATCGTGCGTTCCTGCGACTGCTGCGGCTCGATCATCTTGACCGCGGGCTTGGCGCGCGCGACCGCCGGGCGCGCCGGCGGATCCATCGTCACCGCGGGCAGCGGTGCGGCTGCTGCCGGGGCGGAAGGTACGACCGCGACATCGGACACGACGGCGGCATGCGAGCCGTCGATGCGCCACGCGGGAAAGTTGGCCGGCCCGTTCACCGAAATCCTGACGTCGTGTTCGCCGCGCACGGTCGTGTACTCGTGAGGCCCGTCGAGATCGAGGACGACGCGCACGATGTCCGGCTTCCACTGCGCCATGCGCACGTTCGTGATGCCGCCGCGGCTGACCTTGTCGTAGAGGCGCGCGGGCATTGCCAGCGTGGCTCCCTTGAGGTCCACGACGACGCGATGCGGGCTCTCGAGCGTGAAGTCGATGATTTCGATCGACGGCCCGTCGACCGCGATGACGACGTCGGCATGTCCGGCAGCCGGCACGACGCTGAGCGCGGTGACCGAGCCGGCAGGCGGCGTTTCGCGGCCCAGCGAGGCAGCGTCCGCCGTGCGGCCGGTGAAGGGCATCGAAAGCATTGCCGCGAGTGCGGCCGATCTCCAGACTCGCTTCATTGCGGTCTCCTGGCGCCTGTCCGCGGATCACGGTCGATCAGGAGCGTCTCCTGACGATCGTATCCGAATTCGTCAACGTTCACGGTGACTTCCTTGTCGGTGATTCTGCTGACTTTGATGCGGCCGAGCGTGTCGCCGACTTTCTTGCGGTACGTCTGTCCGCCGGCTGACGCGTCGACCAGGATCGCGACGGAGTTCCGTCCCGATTCATCGTAGATGATCCCGACGAGCGTGAGATCGGTGAGTATCGGGCGGAGCTCGCCGGTCGCCATGAGCGACACGAACGGATCGCGCCTTCCATCGCTGCTGTATGTGAACGTTTCGCGGTAGAACGTCACCGCGGCCTTCGTGCCGTTTTGCGTAACGCTGCCCGTCTGCGCGGCTTCGGCCTTGGCCGGCGCCTTGCCGGCAGGCTTCGCCGCAGTCTTGGCCTGTGCCTTGGCTGGCGCCTTGGCCGATGGAGCGCCAGTCGTCGCAGGGGCGGGCTTCGGCGCGGCCGTCTTGGTGCCCTGGTCCGCGCCGACTTTCTGTTCATCGTTGATCTGCGCGCTCGTCTTGTTGGCCTGGCGCTTGGCGGCGTCGATAGGGCCCTTGATGGACGGCGGCATCTGCGCCGACGCGGGGACCGCGGCGGCAAGCAGGACGAGGATACTGAGTGTACGGCGCATCATTGCGCGCCTCCCGGCGGCTTCGGTCGCGGTGCGCCCGGAGGCGTCGGCCCCGGCGCCGCGGCGGCTGCCGCAGCGGCCGCAGCCGCATTCTTGGAGACCGGTTTCGCGCGCGGCGCGGTGCGGACGACATACGTCTGGATCTCGAACGTCGACGCGAGCATCTGCTTGCCGGCGGGCGTGGGACCCGCACCCTGCGGCGAGGCCAGCTGCACGTTGAGCGAGGTCACAATCCGGTTGAGCGACCCGATATTCGTGAGCATCTCCGCGATATCGTTGTATGCGCCGGTCAGGCGCAGGCGATAGCGGTAGGTATCGAAGAGTTCGCCCTCGATGACGGGCTCCGGCTCCAGCGTGCCGACGTCGAGGTGCGCGCGGCGCGCGGCGGTGGAGACCTGATCGATCAGGTTCGAGACTTCGTTCGCGGCCGGCACGAGCGTGCGCATGAGATCGAGATTGTTGCGGGAGGCACGCGCCTGCTCGCGAATCTGCTCGACCGTGCCCTTCGCCATCTCGGCCTTCGCCTTCTGGTTCAGCTGGTCGAGCGAGTCGACGTGGAGCGCCAGCTTGTCGAGATCGGAGCTCTTGGGATCGTAGACGAAATACCAGAAGAGCCCCACGAGCGCGGCGGCAAGAATGGTCACGAGGACCATTGCCTGATCGCGCTGTTTCGTCGGGAGGATGGCCATGGTTACCTCACCGCCACGGAGAGCGGAACCCTCTTGATCGCGGACGAATCCGGTTTCTGCTGCTTCATGTCGAGCGTAAACTCGATGACTTCCTTGTTTCCGGGATTCGCCGGCACGTTTTCCGTCTTCACGAGCACCACGTTCTCGATCCAGGGCGAGGCTTCGAGCTGTGTGATGAAGTGCGTGAGCGCCTGGATGTCGATCGTCTGGCCGACGATGCGGAACGAGAGCTGCGCGGCCGCGACGGCGTCGGAATCGGCCTTCGCCTCGAGCTTCGTCTTGTTCTTCACGTCACCTGCGCCGAGTCCGGCCGCGATCTCCGGCGAGAGGCTCGACACCGCGCTCGTCTGCTGGAGCGACTTGAGCCACGTATACGGCGGGAGCGCGCGGTTCACTTCGTCGAGGATGTGCGGCCATACGAACCGCGTCCCATCGATCGCGCGAATGATGTCGATCTGCCGCACGACCGAGTCGCGCTGCTGCTCGGCGGCGCGACGCTGCGCGACGACCGCGGCGTAGCGCGTCGAGTCCTGCGTGGACTTGGTCTCGTGCTCGGTCAGCGCGTTGGCCTTGTGGCTCTGGTACCAGTACAAGCCGCCGACAGCAGCGAGCGCGACGACCGTCGTGGCCACGGCCACGATCAGGTACGGATCCCGGACGCGGGAAGCGACGGTTCCGAAGAACGCGCCGAAATCGAAGGCAGCCGAACGGCTCCGCTTCTGCTTTCGCGCGCCGGGCAGGAGGTTGATTTCGATCATCGTTCGCGGGTGACCGTCGTTGATGTGGTATGCACGGTCAGTTGGGCTGGCGAAGGGCCAACCCGATGGGCAGCATCAGGAGCGGAGCCACTTCGTCTGTGACGAGCGACGCGAGGGCACCGTCACGCACGCGCAGGTTGGTCAGCGGGTTCGCCTGTTCCACCTGCAGCCGAAGCCGCGTGCCGAGTGCATCGGCGAGCCCCGGAATGCGGGACCCTCCGCCGCAGAGGTACACGGCGCGCAGCGCCCCAGCGGACCGCGACGATGACGCCAGGAAAGCCGCCGCGCGCTCGATGCCCACGGCGATTTCCTCGCCGCGTCCCTCGATGACCGCATCGAGGTGTGGTGACCGGTCGTATCCCTGGATGAGCGCCGCCGCGTCGTCGGGGCTGAGCCCGCGCTCGCGCTGGAGGTCTTCACGAAAGCGCCGCGTCCCCACCGTGATGTCGCGCGTGAGGATCGGAACGCCTTCGTCCAGGATATTGATGTTGGTGACTTCGTGGCCGATGTTCACGAGGGCGACCACGCCGTTCATGGCATCGGGATAGTTGACTTCGAACGCGTTGTGGAGCGCGAATGCGTCCACGTCGACCACGCCCGGCGTCAGGCCGGCCTCGGAGAGCAGGCGCAGCTTGGCTTCGACCAGCTCGCGCTTCGCCGCCACGAGCAGGACGTTCATTTCCATCCCTTCGCCGTCGGGATCGAGAATCTGGAAGTCCAGTTCGACCGATTCCATATCGAACGGCACGTGCTGCTCAGCTTCCCACCGCATCAGTTCGCGCGCCTGCTGCTCCTTCACGCGCTCGATTTGAATTTTCTTGATGATCACGTCGCGGCCGCCGACGGCGGTCACCACGTCACGCGTGGTCACGCCAGCCGCTGAGAGGCAGCCGGTGATGGCGTCCGAGACGATACCCGGATCCATGATTTCGCCTTCGACGATCGCATCCGCGAGCAGCGGAGTGATCGCCACCTTGACCAGCTCGGGCTCGGCCTTCGAATGATCGATCACAGCCACCTTGACGAGGCCGGAACCGATGTCGAGACCCACCGTGGTCTTCTTGCGGCCGAAAAGTGCCATGAGCTGTCGCCGGTCCTGGGACTGATGTTGGCTTGAGTTCCTCACCGCCCGGATGTCCATCGTAGGACGCGAACGGACGGCCTGTCACCATGACACGAACGGCGGGCTGGAGAGGTAACAGGTGACCGGGGAAAGACCTACGGATTTCGGGCCCACCACCACCCCGGAAGGCGCTCGTAGCGGAGGCTCCCCGGCGCTCCCAATGGGTCGGGGACAATCCTCATTAGCGCTACGTTCGAGGCGTCGGCCTGGACCCCACCCGACCACGCGCGAGCGGCGACCGTTACACGCACGAGTGCACCCCCAAGCACCTGGACCGCGACGCGCGCCGTCTCGGCGCCTGCCGCAACGAGCGCGGGCGCAATCGCGCCGCGGGGGAGCGCCAGCATCGCGCTGTCGGGGGTCGCGGCGAGGGCGTCGGACAGCGCCGATCCCACGGCGGCCTCCGCGCGCGCCGCCGCGACTTCGCCCCGCGCGATGCGAAGCTCGGCGACCGAGTCTTCGAGGAGCAGCGCGGCGAGCAGCCCGAGCACGGTCAGCATGAAGAGCGCGAGCGGAAGAACGAATCCCGGTCGCGCACCGCCGCGAGTGCTCGTCACGGCAGACCCGCGCTTCGATTGCGAAGCGCGATGCGCAGCACGGCGGACTGGGGCGGCGCACCCGGGGCGGGAGGCGGCGTGCGGAGCGTCGCGTCGAGCCGCCCCTCACCCGGCGCGGCCACGAACACGAGTCCCGAATCGCGCGGCGCGGCGAACGGGCCGGCGACGGGCTGCGCGACGCCGCAGGCGGAAGCATCGCACCGCCGGTACGAGAGCGACCAGCTCCCGTCAGCCGCCCGGGTGAGCGCGTAGCGCGCGCGCCTCACGACGCGCACCGGGCTTCCAACACGCGCGGCACCCGGCGCAAGCGAAGCGGTGAGGACCACCTGGATCACGGCGCGCCGCACGGCGCTGTCCGACGCCGACAGCAGACCGCTCGCTGGAGTGCAGCCGGCGCCGGTCGTGCTCGTCGACGCCGTATCGACCGTCGCGGCGTGCCACACGCCACCGGCCGCGCTGTCGAACACAGCGACGAGGTCACCAGGCTCCGGCGACGCGCGCCACGACGAAAACGGATAGCCGCCCGACGCGGCGTCCGGCGGCAGCACGAGCAGCGTGCCCGACGAGACACATACAACGGAGACGCCAACAAGGCCGAGGAAGTCGACCGCGGTGTCGCCGCGCACGTGCAGCGAATCCGCCGCCGTGGGGCTGAGTTCGGACGCGAGGACGTCTCTCGCTTCACGCAGCGTGCGTCGCGCGGCGGACTCAGCGCGCGCGACACGGGCGTACCGCTCGGCGCCGGCGAGCGCGGTCGCGCCGGCGGCGGATACGACCGCCGCCAGCACAAGTGCGACGATCATCTCGGCGAGTCCGGCGCCGCGGCGGCATGTCATCCGGCGCACGCGATACGCGCTTGGATGACTACGGCCGCGCTCCCCGACCCTGCCGATGCCGCGGGGACGATCGAGTCTGTCAGCCGCCAACCCGTTGGCGAGGCCTGCGCGCGCCAGTACTCGACTCCCCATCGCGAGGGCGAGGCGCCTGAGGAATCGCCGGAACAGGGGAGCGTCGCCAGCAGCTCGAGCCGCTCGCGTGCGCGACCGGCGGCGAAAGTTCGAACGGCCGCCGCCTCGCGCAACCGGTGATCGCCGCTGAGAGCGGTCACCATGCCGGCGGCAGCGACGCCCATGAGGACGAGTGCCACGAGCACTTCGACGAGGGTGAACGCCCGGCGCGGCTGCATGGCGAACAACATGCATCCGCGACGGCCGCGGAGCGTCACCGCGCGAATGCGCGGTGGAGCAATTCAGCGCGCGGCCACGTGGGCGTCCGTGCCGCCGCCGTAGACCGGAAGCACGATGTGAAACGCAGCGCCGCCTTCGCGCGAGCGCTGCACCCACACCAGGCCGCCCATGGCGTCGACAATGCCGCGTACGATCGAGAGGCCGAGGCCGGTGCCGTGCGCGGGCTCCTTGGTCGTCACGAACGGTTCGAAGATCCGCTCCTCGTGGCCCGCCGCGACGCCGTGGCCGCTGTCGGCGACGACGATCTTCACCACCTGCGCGATTTCATGCGACGCCATCCACCGTTCCATCCGTTCGTCGCGGCGAAATGGAATCGGAGCCGATGTCTCACCGGACCGCCGCGATGCGCCGTCCACGAGGGTCGTGCGCGGCAGCCGCTTGGTCCAGAGCGCGAGCGTTCCCCCTCCCGGCATCGCGTCGACGGCGTTGAGGAGCAGGTTCGCGAACGCCTGCTCGAGCTCGAGCGCGGTGCCACGAACCGGGAGCGCAGCGGCGTCGAGCTGCTCGTCCAGCGTGATGCGGCGGAGCACGCCCTGGTCGCCGAGAAAGCCGAGCGTTTCGCGCAGCGCGACGTTGACGTCGGCGCCGGGCAGGCCCGGATCGCGCGGACGCGCGTAGTCGATCATGCCGTCCATCATCCGCTGGATGCGCACGACTTCGCGCTGGAGAGATTGCACCGTGGCACGCAGATCGGGCGCGACCTTCGGCTCCAGCGAGTGCGCATAGTTGGTGATGGCGCAGAGCGGATTCCCGACTTCGTGCGCGAGACCGGCGGCGACCCGTCCGGCATTCGCGAGGCGCCCCATGGCATCGGTCTGCGCGCGCGCCACGTCGAGTTCCGCCTGCAGCGACGCCACGCGGCGCCGGAGACGGCGGGTGCGGGCCTGCACCAGAATCCATCCGGCCGCCACACCCGCGGCAGCCGCAACAACGGGACCCAGCGTCGCGCTATTCATGGTGAAGAAAATACGACGCGGGCCGGGCGTTGTCGCCCGGCCCGCGTCCCATCAAGCTCCGAACCCGTCAGGTCAGTTGCAGAGCGGGTCGCCTTCGTCCGTCGAGCCGCTGCCCAGCGTGATGTTGCAGGTCTTGGCGGTCGAGACGCTCGTCGCGGTGGCCGACCAGCCCGTTCCCGAGGCGCCCGAAATGGTGACCGTGATGCCGGTCGACGGGCGGTAGTTCGTGCCGAGGTTCGTGGTGCTCGCCGCGTACATGCTGTTGTTGTCCGAGAAGTACGCTTCCTGCGCGGTGACCAGGTTGCGCAGGTCCGACTTCATCGACGCGACGTACGCCTTCTCCTTCGTGTTGGCGAACTTCGGAATCGCGATCGCGGCAAGAATGCCGATGATGACGACCACGATCAGA
>JBIOHR010000177.1:0-6987 GCA_044449085.1 Gemmatimonadales bacterium
CGCCCGGCGGCGTGCCGTCCTGTCGCAGCATGTCGAGCTGGCCTTTCCGCTTTCGGTCGAAGACGTCGTGCTCATGGGGCGGTATCCGCACTACGCCAGTGTTCCCGGCGCGCGCGACCGCGACATCGTCGAGCGCGCGCTGGAGCTGGTCGAAATGGTGCCGATGCGCCGGAGGTCGTACCCGACACTCTCGGGTGGCGAACAGCAGAAGGTCCAGCTCGCGCGCGTGCTCGCACAGATCTGGAGCGACCCGGGTTCGCGTGAGGAGAAATACCTCTTTCTCGACGAGCCGACGTCGAACCTCGACGTGTACTATGAACTGCACCTGCTCGACGTCGCGCGCGACCTGCTCGGCACGAACTGTACGGTGATCGCGATCCTGCACGACCTCAACGTCGCGCTGCACTACGGAGATGCCTTTTTTGTGCTCGAGCGCGGGCGGCTGGCGCAGGAGGCCGACCGCGCGGACGGTATCTCCCGCGAACTGATCGAGCGGATATTTCGCGTGCGCGCGCGGCGCGCCGACGACGCCGAGAGCGGCGAAGGCTACTGGCGGTTCAGCTCCGCGCGCTGAGCCGGGTCAGTTCGGCTGCGACGCGAGCGCAATCGCGCGCTCCAGCTGCGCGTCGATGTTCGCCTGGATCTGTCGGTTGGTATTCCTGAGCGGCACGTCCGGCGGAACCCCGATGTCCTCGAACGAATCTCCGGCGAGCGTGTACTCGATCGACTCCGGAAGCTGATACGTCCATCCGTTCTGCAGCTCTCGCGCGAAGGGACTGCCGGTTTCGCCCGCCGTGGTATCTCCCACAACGGTCGTTCGACCCACGGCATGCATCGCCAGAGCGAACAGCTCGGCCGCGCTCACGGTGTTTCGGCTGGTGAGCAAGTACACCAGCCCCGTGAATTGGAACGGGCCAGCCGGCTGGACCTGTTGTTCGAGGTACTTGGTGAAGTCGGTGTGCGCGGGTCCGTTGCGGTACCTCACGTATGCAACCGCCGTGCGGTGCTGCGCAAAGCGCGATGCCGCGCCGATGGCATTGTCCACCAGGCCGCCGTCATTGTTCCGCACGTCGATGATGATGGTCTGCGCGCCGCGGAGCACGGCAAGCGCCGAGTCCACCTCCGAAAGAAACTGCGCGCCATCGAAGGTCGAGATCTCGATATAGCCGATGGTCGGCGACGCGGTGCCGAACGACACGCCGTCGCGGAAGTCTCCCTCTTGCTTGATGTACTTTCCGTATGTGACGGTCGGGACATCGGCGTTGCCGTACAGTGTCGTGCCCGTCGCCGCCCCGCGGAATTGCACATGGCCGTCGTGGAGATTGGCGAGCAGCCGGACCACCACGTTCTGTGCCCCAAATTGGTTGGTCGCCTGCGCCGCTTGCGGCCGGTACACCGCACGCAACGAATCCCAGTTGATTCCCTTCACGACGAACAGCGAATAGTGGAGGTCGAAGTCGCTCCACACGCGGTCGAAGAGCGCGAGAGGACTGGTCGTGAGGTCCGGCCCCACGACTGCGCCGCACGCGCCGCACGCGGCGCACGCCACGAAGCCGGCGATCGCCATCACGCGGCGAATCATCGGAGCGGTCCGAAGCGTCGCACGGCGCCGACCGTCAGGGACTGCGTAAAGCGCCGCACGGGCTCGAGTTCGTCGAGCTCGACGGCGTCCACACGATACGCCGCCGTGACGCCATAGCGGCCACGCGGATTGAACTCGTACGAAATGACGCCGTCGGCCTGGTGGAACCTCGTCAAGGGCGCGTAGTGAAACTGGACGAACTGATTCGCAAAACGAACGTCGGCATACGGGTGATCGACCCATGCGAACAACGGGAGCGCGAGTGAGGCCGTGAGGCGGCCGGGGCCGGCCTGCCGCGACCAGCGCGCGGCCGGTGCCAGCGTAATGGTCCCGAGATCGAACGTCTGCTCGGTGAGGTCATTGCTCGCGTAGAGATGGCGCGTGACCGTCAGCGTGGCACCGAGTTGCACGCCGAGCGAAAACTCTCCGGCGCGTTCTGAGCTGCCGCGCAGGCGCCAATCGGTTCCAGCGCCAAGCGAGTACGCCCCGAATCCCTCCTCCCGCTGGCCGCTGACGTTTGACGCCACCGGCGTGACCGTCGCCGATCCGGCGTCCAGCGAGACGTACCACCGCCGGTTGGCGCGGGTCCGGACATAGTCGATCCGGCCGGCTGTGCCGACCCCCCCGAACGCGAGCGGCGAATCGGCATCGTCCCGCCGGTTCTCATTGAATGCGCCCAGCGACACCGCGAGCGACTGCCGGACGCCGGTGGCGGCGGCTTGCGCGCGAACCGGAGCCCGGGCGCACGACAAGACCACCGCGGTGAAAATTAACCGTGTTGCACGCGCGTGAAGTTGCAGACTCCGAGTCCGATCGCATAGGTGGGAGCAGCCCGCCGAACATTCATACCCCGAAGAACGCGCGCGACGTCACATTCGCGGACGCCGCGCGCGTGCCCCTCCATGAATGCCGGCTACTTCGTCGCTTTGGCCAGGTCGCCCACCGAGTACGCCAGCTTGTGCGCCCGGGGGGCGTCCCCGGCTCCCACCGCGTCACGATGCAGCTCGGCCGCGAGCTTGTTCAGTGCCGCGGCGCGCGCAGGGCCTGAAAGCTTTGCCGCGGCGTCGAGCGCTTTGCGCGCGGACGCGATCTTGTCCGCCGACTGGCCGCTGTCGCGTTCCAGCTGGTCGAGGTACGCGCGCGAGAGCGCGAAACTCGGCGGCCAGATGAACTTCGGCTGGTCTTGCACGTTCAGGTACGCGAGATGCACGGTCTTCGCCGCGTCGATCTCGTCTTGTGAGATGAACGGGCTCGGCGTCAGCTCGAAGATGTCCAGCCCGCGGACGATCTCGGAGCTGACAATGACGCCGTTGTACCAGTACGCCGACCACGACCCGCCGAGCACGAGGCGCGTCGAGTCGATCGGCCCGCGATCGAAGAAGGCAATCTCCTTTGCGTGCGCGGGATCGCTCCAGTCGAACACCGAGACGCCGCCCTGGTACCACGCCTGGACCATGATGTCGCGCCCGGGAATCGGGATGAGCGATCCATTGTGCGCCACGCAGTTTTCAAACGACGTCTGCGCCGCGGGCATCTTGTAATAGCCCTGAAACGTGAGCTGCCCGTTGGCGATCGTGAACAGCGCATCGGCACCCCACTGATGCGGGTCCGCCGCGCGGCACTTCGGCGCGCTCCCGCCGCCCCACTCGTCGGAGAAGAGCACCTTGGTGCCGTCATTGTTGAACGTCGCGGAATGCCAATAGCTGAAGTTCGAATCCGCCGCTGCGGCGAGGCGCACCGGGTGCGTAGGATCCTTGATATCGAGCAGCAGGCCGTACCCTTCGCAGGCTCCTCCGGCGAGGCCGATGGCGGGGTACGTGGTGATATCATGGCATTGCGTCGGGCCCGGCTTCGGGCCGTTGCCGCTGCCGGGCACCTCGCCCGTCAGCTTGGCGATGATGCCCGGGAGCGCGACGCGCAGGGCGGCGCTGTCCGCGCCGGTCGCTGGGCCGGTGCCGTTGCGCGCCTTGACGATGCTGTCGAGCATGGGCTGCGTGGTTCGCGTGGAGAGTGCCCGTTCCGCGCCGAAGATGACAGCCGTGAATGCGCCCTTCGCCTTCGCTTCGGCGAGCGCTTTCTCGTTGGCCGCGATGTCCTCCGGCGTTTCACCGTGGGTAGCCGGCGCGGTGAGGCCGTTGAAGATGCGCGGCGACGTGACGATCGCGGCCTGCTCTGGGTGCGCGAGCGGCACCTTGATCACTTCAATACGAAAGAGCGCGGAGTTCTGGTCCTTGTCCGGCGTGGCGCTGACGCATCCGGCAAGTTCGGCCGCGGGACGCACGCCCGCTGATCCTGACACATAGACGTAGACGTTCGCCTTGTCCTTCGGATCGACGACCACGGTGTGAGTGTGTGATCCGCGGCATGTCTGGACGTTGGCGACGTTCTTCGGATGGGCGAGGTCGGTGATGTCGAAGATGCGGATTCCGCGGAGGCGCGCTTCGCTGACCGGCTCCTTGACCCCTTCACCGCCGCAGTCGATGCGCCCCGTGTTGGACTCACTCGAGACAAACAGGAGGTTCTTGTATACCGAGACGTCGCTCTGCGACGCCGGGCAGTAGTTGCCGATCTTGAGCACCGGCTTGGCGGGGTTGCTGATGTCCCACACCTGGTATCCGTTGAAGCTGCCCTGGATCACGTCGTGTCCCGTGAAGGCCAGGTCGGAGTTGATGCCGTTCACGAATTTCTCGGAAGGCGGCGTGGTGGAGACGAGATGGAGGTTCCATGCCGCTTCACCGGCGTCGTACAGGCCTCCTTTCAATCCGACGCGCGGATCAGGGGTTCCCTGCGCGCCCGCGGGTCCGGCGAGCGCGAAGGTCATTGACAGCGAAACGAGCGATCCGGCAGCCGTGCGGAGCGCTGAGCGGCGCGCGGAACTCATGGTCGGCATGGACGATTCCTCTGGGGTACGATGTGGCACGGTTGAATGCTCGGAATTGCGGACAGCGTTGGGGAGCCGGCGATGGTCAGGGCGCACCGACGATCATGTCGCCCAGCATGTGCTGCATGCGCGCGATTTCCGTCGTCTGGTCAACGTTGACATCGGTGGCAAATTTGAAGACAGTCTGGTCCTGGCCCGCTCCCGCCGTGGCAAAGAGATCCTTCACCATCGAGACCGCGCCACGATGGTGCTGGATCATGTCCTTGAGGAAGAGCTTGTCGAAGTCGGAACCCCGGGCGGAGTCCAGCTGGGCGAGCTGGGCGTCGGTCAGCATGCCCGGCATCAGCATTTCCATCTCGGTGCCGTTCATCTTCATTTTCATCGGCGCCGGGACAGCGGCGGGGACGACCTGATTGCGGTCGCGAAGCCATTGCTGCATCAGCGTGATTTCGTCACCCTGGGCGTTGATGATTCGCGCGCAGAGGGTGCGCACTGACTCGCTCGCGCCGTGCGTCGGGGCCCACTTCGCCATGACGATCGCCTGCGCGTGGTGTGCGATCATCCCCTTCATGAAGTAAATGTCCGCGTCGGTGTACGGGAGGCGGGCGCTGTCCGTCCGCGCCTTGACCACGTACATCGAATCCCGCGCGCTCGCCGGCCGGCGCGGCGCGGCCTGCGCAGCGCCGACGCCGGCAGCGATCGATACCGCCACGAGGGCGGCGACGAACTGGAACGGGCCGTTTCGCATAGCCCTATAGATATACACTCACGGCCGCTGCGTCGCACCAAAGCTGCGCGGCGCCTCGTCGCACCGCGGGACGCGCGCCGGCTGTCCTGTCCTGGGATCGACCGGCGGCACGCGCCGGGTTCGCCCGACTCTGTCCGGGTCCTCCGACGCCTCGTACGCGAACAGGGCGACCATCGTCGCGTTCCGTTTCACCTCATCGAAGTTGACCTTGTCGTAGGTATCGCGATTCGTATGCCACGTGTAATCGGTATACGACCAGTCCGACGAGGTCAGGAAGAACGCCGGCGCGCCACGGCAGTCGAAGGCGTCGCTGTCGGTGCTCTCGTTGTGCGCCACGCCCGGCGTCATCAGCACGACATTGCGGGTGATATCGGCCGGCATGCGCGACATCCAGCGCGCGAGCGGCGCGGCAGCGTCCACGAATCCGTTGGTCTGCACGCTGTCGATCTCGCCCGTCCCATTGTCCTGATTGAACAGCGCCTGGAGGCCCGCCAGAATCTCGGGGTGATCCGCCGCGTATGCCGACGATCCGATATCCCCCTCCTCCTCTCCGCTCCAGTGGCCCACGAGGATTGTCCGCTTCGGGTGCGGATACAGCGTCTTCAGGATGCGCATGGCCTCGAGCATCGTGATCGTCCCGGTGCCATTGTCGGTTGCGCCGCTGCCCGAATCCCACGAATCCTGGTGGGCCGAGAGCATCACGTACTCGCGGGGCTTCTCGGATCCCTCGATGCGCGCGATGGTGTTGAATACCGGCGTCTCGTTGGGCGCAAGCGACGCCTCGGCCACCGCATGGACCCGCGGATGCTGGCCGTTGGCCGCGAGACGCGCGAGAAGCGAGTAGTCCTCGCACGAGACGTCGAACGACGGGATCGAGCGCGCGCGCGCGGACTGGATCTTGTCGACGCCCCAGCCCCGCGACCACGAGTTGGAGAGCATCCCCGCCGCTCCCGCGTGCTCGAGCAGCGCAGGAAGTGCACGGTTGCTGATATGCGCCGCGGTAAACCGAGCGCCCCAGCCGGCAACGGCGCTGTCGCGCGTTGCGACCGAGTGATGGTAGACCGACGAATCCGCCCAGAACCGCGTGTCGGAATCCGGCCGACAACTCGGCAGCGGCATCGACGCGAGCACGAGCTTCCCCTTCACCGTCGAAAGCCAGCGCGCAAAGCCGGCGCTGTCCGTGAACTCGGCAACGGGCGGTATGGTGACCACGTCCGCCGTGACGCCGCCGGGCGGCGTCGCCGCGCTCCATGCGTGCATCGTGGCTTCGAGCACGCGCGTGCGCGGCGCGACCATCGTGAGGCTGCTCACTCCGCGCGTCCAGTCACGCCACGTGCCGTACTGCTCGTTCTTCGCCTCCACACCCCACGATTTGTATGTGCGCACGAGCCAGTCGTTCGCAGCGCGGTTGGCCGGCGACCCGGTCAGTCGGGGGCCGATCGAATCCATGAGCACCTGCGCGAGCTGCGCCGCGTGCGAGCGGTGCATGCCCTCATCATAAATGCGCTGCACGATGGAGTCGCCGGTGGGGATGTCCTGCGCGGCGGCGCGAACGGAAGGCGTGAGCAGGGCGAGGACGGCGAGCGTGCGAAGAAAACGGAGAGGTGGCATGCTCCGACGATAGCGTGAGACGGGGCCGGATCGCCAGTGGGTGCCAGAGGATGCGGGATTCGCGACTTCCCTCAATGCGAGATGCGGGGTCGGGGTGCGAGAAGCGGGAAGAAGCCGGCTGGATGCATCTCCCCCTTGCCGCACCCCAACCCCGCATCTCGCATC
>JBIOHR010000178.1:0-6942 GCA_044449085.1 Gemmatimonadales bacterium
GGGCGACGAGCGTTGCGGATTTTTCGAGGAAGTCGCGGCGGGAGTCGGTCATATGCTCACTCCGGGCGGAGAAGATTTGAATTTGAATTGTACGGGGTGCGGGCCGCTCGGGATAGCGTCATGCGCCGTGGTCTGCTTCGAAAACTCGCGTTGTCCAGGCGACTCGAACAGCGGTGGGCCAAATGCCGCGTTGCCATCAGCCGGCGTACGCTGCATGATCTACACCTGTGGTCATGACATTGCGCCGTGTTTTCAGGACCTTGCGCCGCGCACCGGTCTTCGTGGCGGTCGCGACGCTTTCGCTCGCCATTGGCATCGGCTTGTCGACGGCAACGTTCGCCGTCGTGGACTCGATGCTGTATCCGAAGATCCCGATCGCGGACATCGACCGGCTTTTCCGCGCCAACCTGAGACTGGGCGACCAGAAACATCCGCCGTCCACGCTCGAACAGGTGCGTGCGCTCGAGGGGATTCCCGCCGTTGAGCGCGTCACGGCAGTGACGGGATCATTTGACCGCGTCCGCGTCAGCGTCGACGGCGTCGACTCGTACGCCTCCCTCGCACGGACAACGCCTGACTTCTTCGCAACCGTTGGTGTCGCTCCTGCGATCGGACGCCTGCCAAGCGACGAGGAGATCCGAACGAAGAGCGCCGTGGTGTTGAGCGCGTCGGCGTGGAAGCGCATTTTTCCGGGTCGCGCATCGCTCGACGGCGCGACGATTTCGACGGACGATCGCACATATGCCGTTGTCGGCGTCATGCCGCGTGGCCTCGAAGCGGTGCTCTACGGCGAGGTCTGGCTCCCGGCGGCCTCGCTCGTCGATCTGCAGGATGCGCGCGGCGCGGTGATCATCGCGAAGCTCAGGAAGGGGGTCGATTCACTCGCCGTCCGGCCGCAGCTGGCGGTGGTCGCGGCGGGGCTCACGGCGGCGTACGTGCGGCCCGGCGCGCCCGCGTACGAGTTCCGATTGCACGGCATGCGCCCCAAACCGCCGAATCTTCGCGACAACGAATTTGCGCTGCTCCTGCTCGGCATCGCAGTCGGCGTTCTCGCCATCGCGTGTACCAACGTGAGCGCGCTCGCGCTCGCGCGTGGCCTCACGCGCCGCCGTGACTACGCCCTGCGCGTCGCGCTAGGCGCATCACGGCTCGCAATCGGCGGTGAAGTGCTCGCCGAAGTGCTCGCACTTGGCGCAGCCGGCGCACTCGTCGGCTTGATGATCGCCGTCGCGCTCATCGGCACGCTCACGCACATCGTGCCCGAAGACCTGACCATGCGCGGATTCAACGTGCCTGAACTGAACGCGCGAGTCTTCGCCTTCACCACGCTGACGCTGATCGCCGGAATCGTGATTGCCGGCGGCGTTCCTGCGTGGCGAGCGAGCCGCTCGAACCCGTCCGATCCACTGAAGGACAACGCCGGAACGACGACCGGGCGATCGCGCACGGAATTCAAGGTGCTGGTCATGGGAGAGCTCGCCATAGCGATGGCGCTGCTGATGCTGGCAACCCTCACGACGCTCTCGACCCGCAAGCTGGTCAACTACGATTTCGGATTTGACGCGCGCCGCATGCTCGCGGTGTCCATCTCCATGCCGGGCGGCCACGACTCGCTCCCCGACGCTGCAAAAGAGTCGATCATTCAATCATCGCTCAGGCGTGCGAGTGAAATGCCGGGAGTCGCGGCGGTTTCCACGCGAGGGTGGGGACCGCTCGACGGCGGGCAACTCATGGCGGACGTCGGCCGGGAGACTGAGCTGTCGAACGTCAGGGGTGGATACTTCGAGGCGGGGCCGAACTTCTTTTCGACACTCGGCGTCACGATGGTTTCAGGACGCGACTTCGCGCCCGGCGATCAAGAGCGCGGCGCCGTGGTCCTCTCCAGAAGCACCGCAAAGCTTCTCTTTCCGCACGGCGATGCGATCGGGCGGACGGTAAAGCTCGGTGGTGAGCGCTCGAGCCGCCCCTGGCTGCAAGTGATCGGGATCGCGCCCGATATCAAGCTCGGCGTCACTCCGAACCCTGAGACGACGGACACGGCGGTCTACGCCGCGACGCCGCACCGCAGACTCAACTATACGGACCTGGTCATACGTCCCGTGTTCGGACACCCCGCGCTGAACGTCGCGCTCGCCCGGGCGATGCGCGATGGACTGCCGCCGCACGCGTTCGTTCAGGTGGATCGTCTGGTCCGGGACTACGAATCCGAGATCCGGTTCAAGCAGTTCTACGATCGCGTGTTTTCGTTCCTGGGCGTTGCGTCGCTGGTGCTCGGCGCGGCCGGACTTTTCAGTGTGATGTCCTATACGGTCGGTCAGCGGCTGCGCGAGTTTGCGGTCCGTCAAGCGCTCGGCGCCTCGCCCCGCGACGTGCTGCGGTTGGTCATGCGCGGCGCCTTCGAGCTCGCGCTCGGCGGAACCGCGTTCGGGGCCCTGCTGAGCTTCTGGGCGTCGGCGGGCGTTTCCACCGTTCTGGTCGGCGTCAAGAACACGGATCCCGTGTCGCTCGTGATCGCCGAGATCACGCTCCTCTCAGTCACGATGATCGCCTCGCTCGTCCCCGCGTATCGCGCGATGAAAGCCGATCCCGTCGAGGTACTCCGCGCCACCTGATGTCCGGAACGGAGGGCGCATCAGCTCAAGCCACGGTAAAACGTCTGCCGCCGCACCGAGAGCCATGCGTCGAGTCCGCGCTCGATCGACGCAGCAGTCGCGGGATGCGCGAGATCGCCGGGGTGCAGCGCGATCCGCACGACACGCTCGCTCCGCTGCAGCCACCAGCGCAGGCGTTCGAAGACCACCGACCCGTACGCGCGCGCCGCGCCCCGGGCACTCCAGCGCACCACCGGCGAGTGCACGGTCCGCTCCGGCGAGTGCAGGTACACGGCGCGGTCATCTTCGCTCACGAACAGTCTTGCGTCGCGCACGGCCGCGTGCGTCGCGGCTTTCGCGAGCCACGCGGGCGGCACAAACCCGACCGGATTCAGTCCCATCGAACGCAACCGGGCAACACCGCGGTCTATGCGCGCGCGTGCGGCGTCGTAGTCGAGCGTCAGGAACTCGGCTTCGCGATTGGTTTTCCCCAACGCGCGCCACTGATCGGCACCTGTGCGCGGCAGGCCGCGTTCATCGTGCCGCTCGCCGTGCAGGAATATTTCGGCGCCGGCCGAGGCGCGCGCGCGGAGCCACGCGACGAACGCCAGGTCGCTCTCCATCGCGCACTCCCCGTGCCAGTCTGGCACGACGAGCAGCCCCGGCACCACGCCGCGCGACTCGCAGAGGTGCCAGAGCGCGTCCACCCGCGGCGCGAGCGCCGGCGTCACGTCGTGGATCGTGACAAGGAGCTCGCTCATCGGCCGGCCGCCGTGGAGTTCCTGCACGCGACCCGAACCGTCATCGCGCGGCGACCGAGTCGTACAGCGCGAAGATCCGGTCAAACACGGACTCCCACGAGTGATCCTGTTCAGCATAGGCACGCCCCTGCACTCCGAGCGCGGCGAGATCCGACCCGAAGAGCGCGATCGCCGCTTCGGCCAGCGACCCGGACTCGCCGGAGGCAAATCGCGCCCCCGCGCCGCTCGCCGCGACCTGTTCGCTGATGCCGCCGCGATCCGCGGAGAGGACCGGCGTGCCGCTCGCCAGCGCCTCGAGCGGTGCCAGACCAAACGTCTCGTTCGAACTCGGCGCGACGAACAGGTCGAGCGCGGCGAGGAAATCGGCTAGCCGCCCGGCGTCCTTCTCGTATGGAAGGAAGCGCGCCCATGGCGCGCCGTCGGCCTGCGCAACAAGACGCGCGCGCATGGGGCCGTCGCCAAGCAGCGCGAGCTGCGCGCCGGTCCGGCGATACACCTCGCGCCATCCGTCGAGGAGCACGTCGAGTTCTTTCTCGTGCGCGAACCGCCCGACGAACGCGGCGACCGGCCCTTCCGGCAGCCCATACGCTGCGCGCACTTCGCGCCGCTGCGCGCGCCGCGACGGATGATAGTGCGCGAGATCGACGCCGAGCGGAATGCGGGTGATCCGGTCGATGCCCGCGGCACGGAGGTCGCTGGCGACGAACTCCGACGACACGATCGTCTGCGCGAAATGCCGGTCGATGACGCGGGCGTAGCGCCAGCCGAGGTCGAACAGCGCGCGGCGCGCACCGTTCGCGCGCTCCGGAAACGGGGAGAAGACCCGCGGAAAGTTGCTGTGGTAGAACGCGACGGCCGGAATATCGAGTCCGCGCGCCGCGAGGCGCACGATCCACGGCACGAAACCGGGACTCCCCACCTCGATCACGTCGGGACGTTCGTGCAGCGCGATCCGGCGGTTGGTGCGCGTCGCGAGCATGAAACGATATGGGTCCTGCGTCGGCACCCGTGGCCCCTGCAGGCGATAGCAGCGAACACCGTCGCCCTGCGAGAGCGCATCGCGCGGCCCCGGGAGGACGAGCACCTGGCGGAGCTCCGGCCGGGCCTCGACGTACGCGGCCTTCTGCCGCAGGTACGTGCGGATCCCGCCGGTGGTCTCGCCGTAAAACTCCGTGATGTCGAGCACCGAGCGGCGCGCGCCCGGGCGGAGTGAAGGCGGCAGGGGGAGGTGCGAGAGGTCGAGACGTGACGACCTCAGTTGCGCATCCGGAACGAATATCGCTTCTGCGACGGCGGTGGCGGTCAAGGGCAGTCGCGGAGCGTTCGCCGCTGTTGAGCTCGTGCAACTCGGTCCATGCCCAACGCTACACGGAAACGGCGCGCTTTCGCTACCTGCCACCAGCGCGCGGCGGTACCTTCTAACAGGAAGCACGACGCGCCATGCCGGGCGCTGGAACTCGCGGTGAGCAGGGGATCCAATGGCTGCAACGAAGCTGGATGGTGCTGGCGCGCAGAAAATGAAGACGCTCGAGGAGGCGCTGATGGCCCTGCAGTCGATCCACGGCATGGTCGAGCGCATGGCGATCGAGGTGAAGAAAAACGGGTCGGTCGGCATCCTCCCGCAGCAGATCAAGCGCAGCGCGGGAATGCTCCAGGGGCAGCTCAAGGGGCAATTCGGCGTCATCGCGGACCAGTTCGCGTCGATGATTCTCTCCAGCACTCGGGGCGGGAGCGACGTAGTTCGGCTGCGCCTCCTCCGTGAGCACGTGGCCCAGATCCGCACGGCGCTGGACATCGCCGCGCACAAGGTGAAAGAGCAGCACTCCGTCGACATCGACATGGCCGGCGACTGAGCCTGATTTTGGGAGGGGTTCGGAGGGTTTGTCCGGTTGCCCGCCCCTGCACACCCGCATAACTTTTTTGCGGTCGCATTTTGCCCACTTTTGGCCCCCGCCCTGAATTCGCTTCTCCCAGAACCGACAGGATTCCCCGTAATGCCCCGTAAGCGTCCGCGCCGGCTCGCCTCCGCCCTGTTCTTGGTCGCAGGCGCGCTGGTGCTTGCTGCCTGTGGAGAGAAGTATCCGAACTCCACGTTCACCCACCTCACCGATTTCAACACGATCATCGACGGCCTGTGGAACCGGCTGTTGCTGCTTGGCACGATCGTGTTCGTCTTCGTCGAGGCTCTCCTCGTCTTCACGCTGATCAAGTTCCGCCGTCGCGAGGGCGCACCCGAGCCCAAGCAGACGCACGGGAACTCGACGCTGGAGATCACCTGGACGATCATCCCGGCCCTCATTCTCGTCCTCATCGCCGTCCCGACGGTCAAGGCGATCTGGGAAACCGAAGCCAAGGCCATTCCAGGTGCCCTCGAGGTACAGGTCATCGGCCATCAGTGGTGGTGGGAGTTCCGCTACCCGCAGTACGGCGTGGTCACGGCCAACGAGCTGTATCTCCCCGCCGGTCGCACGGTGAACTTCCAGCTCAACTCGAAGGACGTCATCCACTCGTTCTGGACACCGCAGCTCGGCGGAAAGCGCGACGTCATCGCGAACCGCACGAACTACATCTGGTACACGCCGGATTCGAGCCTCGCCGGCAGCGTGTTCAATGGGTTCTGCACCGAGTACTGCGGCTCGTCGCACGCAAACATGCGTTTCCACGTGTTCACCGTGTCGACCACCGACTTCGAGAGCTGGGCCGCACACCAGAAAGAAAATGCGGCGGGGTCTCCGCTCGGCACGCCGGCACCGGCGCCCACACCCAAAGTCGCGTCGGTCGCAGGCATCAAGGTCGCCCCGGCAGCGAAGCCGGCTCCGGCCGCCGCGGTGCAGCCCGCCACCGAAGGGTACGTGTTCCCGCTCGACAAGATGCCGCCGCACACGCTGCCGCAGACGCCGTTGCCGGTCGGCGACCGCGAGGTGAAGTACGACGACTCCCTGCTCCCGGGCGGCGACGCCGCACGCGGCCACGAGCTCGTCACGAACATGGCGCACATGGGCGAGGTGCCCTGCCTCACCTGCCATGTCATCAAGGGTGAGTACATGGTCGGCGGCAAGCAGATGTTCAACGACGACAACGCCAAGGCGCCGAACCTCACGCACTTCGCCACCCGCCACACGTTCGCCGGCGGCATCTACCGCGCCGACCCGCCGACGCTCGCGCGCTGGGTGAAGAACGCGGAGCACATGAAGCCGGGAGCACTGATGACCACGCTGGGCGCCGGCCAGTACGCGCCGTCGATGAAGCAGATCAGAACGACAGGCCTCGACGACCGGCAGATCGCCGACATCGTCGCGTACCTGTTGTCACTCAAGTAGTCCGGGGAGACGCATCGAATGGCCACCACCGCCGCCACGCCAACGTTCGCGCCGCACAAGGCCGCGTCGTACGGGCAAACGGGAATCTGGAGCTGGATAACGACCGTCGATCACAAGCGGATCGGCGCGCTCTACCTCTACACCGCGCTGTTCTTCTTCATGTGGGGAGGGCTCGAGGCCGGCGTGATCCGCTGGCAGCTCGCACAGCCCAACCAGCACATCGTCTCGGCTGAGTTCTACAACCAGCTGTTCACGATGCACGGCACCACA
>JBIOHR010000179.1:0-6935 GCA_044449085.1 Gemmatimonadales bacterium
ATCGAGTAGCACTCCGCCTCGGGCCCCACCCCGCGATGGACGAAGTTGATCGCGCTTCCCGCGGGCGACGGAACGATCTCGAAGATCACGTCCGTACCGGTCCACTCGTGCTTGTCCGCGAACCACTGCAGGTAGCAGTCGTCCACGTGCCATGCAATCCTGCGTCCCGGCTGCGCTTCGGTGACCGTGAACCGCACGAAATCCTGCGCGCGGTTGAAGTACACGGTGAATGAGGCGCCAGGTGCCGAAGCGTTCCCCTCTGTGTCGCGAATCCACCAGTCCTTTGGCCGGCCGATGGCCTCGAACGCCTGATCCGCGCTGACGGGAACGTCGAACTCGAAATGGATATCGGTGATCGTCTGCATGGCCCTGATCCTCCTTGAGTTGTGAGTGGTTGATTGAATCGCGTTCGGTCGTTCAGAACTTCTCGGAGAACTTTCCGAGGAAATAGTTCCATCCTTTCTCGTGCGACTTTCCGGGGTTCGTATCGGGAAGCCCCGAATGCACGAGCGTCATGAGCGTGTCCTTTCCCTGCTTCTTGAACGTCACCGTCACCACCGATTCCAGCCCGGCGGTGTTCGGCGACATCCATGTGTGCCGCATGCGGCTCGCCCGCTCAATCTCCGTGAACCGCCCATAGTGCGACGTGCCGCGAACCGTCCAGAAGAAGAGGCCGTCCACTTTCGGATCGAGCACGAACTTCTCGGCCTCATTCCACGGAGTGCCGGGGATCTTCGGATCGAGCCACGCGTCGAACAGCTCGGCCGGGGAAGCATGGATCGTGCGCTCGACCGTGACTTCGATGGTCTTCGTTTCCGTTGTCATGTCTTCCGCTGCTCCTTTTGTCTCTTGGTTTTGAAGTGTCCCTCGAACTGATCGAGGCGTTCGTTCCAGAAGCGCTCGTAGTGGTGCACCCATCCCGCCACTTCGCGAAGCGGCTCGCCGCGAAGCGTGATGACGACTTCACGTCCCTGCTTTCTGCGCTCGATGAGTCCTGCCCGCTCGAGCAGCTTGAGATGCTTGGTGACCGCGTTGAGGGCGAGGTCGAACGGCTTCGCAATCTCGAGGAATCCGGCGGGTCCCTTTGCCAGCCTGTCGATGATCGCGCGCCGCGTGGGGTGCGAGATCGCCGCCAGGACATCGCTCAGTTCAGTCATGGGAATATATTACACCCAAAGGTGTAATATGGCAACCCCCCCTGGCTGGACGGGCATCGCCCGGTCCGGCGGGGGCTTGCGGCCGGGATGACGTAAACGGTATCTGTTCCTACAGAGTCTAAATGGAGACACTGGAGGAACAGGAATGGCCGCATTGCCGGTGGTGAAGGGGACGCTCGATGTGCTCGTGCTGCGCGCTCTGCAGTGGGCGCCGATGCACGGGTTCGAAATCACGAGCTGGATCGAGCAGCGCTCGGCGAGCGCGCTCGAGGTGGAGGACTCGGCGGTGTATCAGGCGCTCTATCGCATGGAAGAGCGCAAGCTGATCGAGGCCGAGTGGGGGGTGACGGAAAACCAGCGCCAGGCGCGGTACTACAAGATCACGGCGCAGGGGCGCGCGCACCTCAAGGCGCAAACCGCGCAGTGGCTGCGCTACGCAGAAACGGTGACCGAGATTCTCACCGCCGCGCCGAAATCCGCGTGAAGGACGGCGCCGCGTGATCCGTCCGGGCATCCGGAAGTTCTTTCGGCTCGCGCTCCGCCGCGGGGATTTCATCGCGCGCAGCGTCGATGAGGAAATCCGCGCGCACCTCGACATGCGCGCTGAGCAGCTGCGGCGCGAGGGCTACACACCCGACGCCGCGCGCGACGAAGCCGCGCGCAGGTTCGGACCGCTCGACGAGGCGCGACGCGACCTGCAGGAACACGCCCAACACCGGGAGCGCACGATGCAATTCCACGAGCGGTTCGACGCACTGAAGCAGGACATTCGCTACGCCGCGCGCGGGCTCAGGCGCGAGCCGCTCCTAGCCGGATTCGTCATCGCGACGCTCGCGCTGGGCATCGGCGCAAACGCGGCGATGTTCGGCGTGGTTGACCGCCTCCTGCTCCGCGGGCCGGAGCATATCGTGAACGCGGACCGCGTGATGCGCGTGTACCTGCACGAGCGCGTGCCGGGACAGGGCGAGTTCTCAACGGACGGCTTCGGCTACGTGATGTACACCACGCTGAAGGAGAACACGCACTCGTTCGACGGCGTGGCCACGTACGTCGCGTCGCCGCACGGGCAGGTCGTGCTCGGCCGCGGCACCGACGCCAAGCTCATCCTCCGCGGGCAGGCGAGCGCCGATCTCTTTCCGGTGCTGGGCGTGCGCCCCGCGCTCGGACGCTTCTTTACGGCCGATGAGGACAACACGCTTGGCGCGCAGCGCGTGGCGGTGATCAGTTACGGCCTCTGGCAGCGCGAGTACGGCGGCGACCGTGGCGTCATCGGAAAGTCGATGGTGCTCGCGAGTATTCCGTACGTGATCGTTGGCGTTGCGCCGAAAGGGTTCACCGGGCCGCAGCTTGGCCAAATCGATGTATGGGTTCCCGGAAGCCTGCACGTGTCGATGCAGACGGACGACTGGACGCACACATGGAATGCGCAGTGGCTCAAGGTAGTCGCTCGGCTTAAGCCCGGCGTGACCCGTGCGCAGGCCGCGCTCGATGCGACAGCGGCGTTCCGTCACGCCTATACGGGCGGCGACAAGAACGACGCGAGCGCGGACATTTTCGTCGCGCCGCTGTCGTACGACGAGGCCGGCAAGGAATCCACGGAGACGTCCGTGTCACGGTGGCTCGTCGGCGTCGCCCTCATCGTGCTGCTCGTTTCGTGCTCGAACGTCGTGAACCTGCTGCTCGCGCGCGCCGTCCGCCGCCGCCGCGAGGTTGCGGTCCGCCTCGCGCTCGGCGCCGCACGCAAGCGGCTGGTGCAGCTGCTGCTCACGGAGAGCCTGATGCTCGCCGCGCTCGGCGGTGCCGGCGGGCTCGCCGTCGCGTGGGTCACGGCGCAGCTCGTGCGCACCGTGCTGCTCACGAATGTCGAGTGGACCGACGCGGCGATAGACGGGCGCGTGCTCGCGGTGTCGGCCGCGATCGCGCTTGGCGTCGGGATTATTACGGGCCTCGTGCCCGCGCTCAGGGCGAGCAGGCCCGACCTGACGGCGTCGCTCAAGAGCGGCGTGCGCGACGGCGGCTCGCACGGCATGCGACTGCGCGGCGCGCTGACGGTGGCGCAGGCGGCGCTGTCGATCGTGCTGCTCGCGGGGGCCGGATTGTTCGTGAAATCGCTGATGAACGTGCGGCATCTCGACCTCGGCATGCAGCCGGATCGCATGCTCGTCGCGGGACCGCGCTGGGCGTCCATCGCTATTCCCGATTCTGCCGGACAGGCCACGGAACGCGCGCGTCGCGCGGCGCTGATGCAGGAGGCGCTCGAGAAAGCGCGGCAGCTGCCGGGCGTGGAGCACGCCGCCCTCACAATCGGGCTCCCGTTCCGGTCTGGATTCTCCGGACGAGTGCGCGTCACCGGGTGGGACTCGATTCCGCACTCGCTGGGCCCGGAGCCCGGCCTGAGCGCGGTGTCGGGCGACTATTTCGAAACGGCGGGAACCCGGCTCATCCGCGGGCGGACGTTCACCGCGGCGGACCATGCGGGAACGGAGCCCGTATCGATCGTCAGTGACCTCATGGCGAAGACGCTCTGGCCGAAAGGTGACGCGATCGGCAAGTGCATATACACCGGGAAGACAAGCGACAGCCTCACGGATTGCGCGCGCGTCGTCGGGATCGTCGCCGACGTCCACCGCTTTCAGTTGCAGGAGAGGCCCGCGATGCACTACTATCTCCCCTTCGGTCAGGAGCACGGGATCGGCGGGACTGAACTCGTGGTCCGCCCGCACGGCGAGGCCGCGTCGGCGATTCCCATGGTGCGCAAGCTGTTCCGCCAGCTCGATCCGACCGTCACGTACGTCGACGCCGCCCCGCTGCAGGACGACATCAACCCCCAGGTCCGGCCGTGGCGCCTCGGCGCGAGCATGTTCGGCATCATGGGAATCCTCGCGCTGCTCATCGCGTCGGTCGGCGTGTACAGTGTGATGTCGTACCTTGTGGCGCAGCGCACGCATGAGCTCGGCGTGCGCATTGCGCTCGGCGCGAGCGGCCCGAACATCGTGGGGATCGTCGTGCGCAGCAGCGTCGGCATGGCGGCGCTGGGAATCGTGATCGGTCTCGCGCTCGCGATCGCGGCGGGACGCTACGTGGAGCCGCTGTTGTTCAATACGTCGCCGCGCGATGCGGTTGTGTTCGGCGGCGTGACCGGCGTGATGTTCGCGGTGGCGCTGATCGCCAGCGTGCTCCCGGCGATGCGGGCGAAGAACGTGGATCCGATGGAGGCGCTTCGTGCCGACTGATCTTGTGAACGCACGCCGTGCCGACTGATCTCATCGCAACGCTGCGCGCAGCATGATCCGTCCGGGGATCAAGCGGCTGATCCGCCTCGCGTTCCACCGTCGCGAGGACGCGGAGCGTGACGTGCGCGACGAGATCCACTTGCACGTCGAGCTGCGCACGGAGCAGCTGATCGGTGGCGGGATGGACCCCGGCGCGGCGCGGGCGGAAGCCGAACGCCGGTTTGGATCGCTGAACGAGGCACGCCCGGGACTCGAGTCGAACGCCAAACATCGAGAGGCTGTCATGCGCAAGCGCGAGTGGTGGGAGTCGTTCACGCAGGACGTGAGGTACGTGCTGCGGTCGCTGAAGCGCTCGCCCACGTTCGCGTTGACCGTCATCGTGACGCTGGCGCTCGGGCTCGGTGCGAACGCCGCGCTCTTCTCGCTGCTCGATCGGTTGTACCTGCAGGCGCCGGCTGGAGTGCCCGCACCCGGTCTCCTTCGGCGATTCTACTCCAGCTACGCCCCAGCGACCGAGGAGCGCCAGGTGAACTCGGTTTCCTCGCCTCCTGCATTCCTTGCGATCGCGACGCGAGTTCCACGCGGCGTGTCGATCGCCGGGTACCGTCCGGATCCCGACGAGCATCTCGGAAAGGACGACGCAGGTCCCGCGGTCACTGTGACATGGGTGCTCGGTGATTACTTCGGCACGACTGGTGTGCATCCCGCGGTGGGACGCAACTTCACGATCGACGAAGTCGGCGCCGAAGGCGTCGCTCCGGTGGCGATCGTGTCGAGCAACCTCGCCCGCGCGCAATTCGGCTCCGACGCAGGTGCAGTCGGCAAATCGATCGACATCGGCGAGATCCGGTTGACGATCACGGGTGTCGCACCGGCAGGCTTTCGAGGAACGGAGCTCAATGCCACCGACATATGGGCGCCGATGAACGTGTACGGCACCCGCATCCTGATGAACGTCAAGTGGTTTGAGGAGCCGCACACCGGCTTCATCAGCACGCTGGTGCGCGCCGAGAATTCCGCGTCGCTCGCTGTCCTTCCGGCGTTGATGACCGGCGTCGTGCGGCGAACGGCGATGACGTCCGACACGGCTTCGATGGGTGTCTCGCTCGGGTCCATCCGCGAGATGCTCTCCCCGACGTTCAATATCAGCGAAGGTGCGATCGCCACGCGACTGGCCGTCGTCGCGTTCGCCATCCTTCTGATTGCGTGCGCGAACGTTGCAAACCTCCTGTTGTCCCGTGCGCTCCAGCGGCGCCGCGAGATCGGCGTTCGGCTTGCACTCGGCGTCAGCCGCGGCAGGCTCATCACTCAACTCCTTACCGAAAGCGTCGTGCTCGCGCTGATCGGAAGCGTTGCTGCGCTCGTGTTCGGGATGTGGAGCGCTGCGGCGCTGCGTCACGCACTCCTGCCGACCGTGCAATGGGATACGCCGGCAGTTGGATGGCGCGCCGTAGCGTTTGGCGTCGCCGCTGCGCTGGCCGCGGGATTCGCCGCGGGCCTCGCACCGGCGTTCTATGCCAGCAGGCCGAACCTCACGAACGTTCTGCGCGGCGGTTCGCGCGACGGCGCCAAGCACCGGTCGACACTGCGCGGCACACTGCTTGTGGCGCAGGTGGCGCTCTCGTGCGTTCTGCTTGCGGGTGCGGGCTTGTTCGTTCGGAGCCTGCGACAGGTGGAAACGATCGACTTGGGCTTCGATGCTCGCCGGATTGTCTTTGCCGGGATCAAGTACGGCAGAGATTCTGGCCACCAAGCGGACGACGCTGGACCCGTGCTCGAGGCAGCTGCGCCGCAAATCGAGCGTATGCCGGGTGTCGAGCGCGTCGCGTTCGCCTCGATGGAACCTCTCCGCGGGTTCTCGGTTGAGGACACGTTCTTTCCTACCGGTGACACGTTGCGGGCGAAAGGAATGATGAAGACCGTGTCGTTCATCTCTCCCGGCTTCTTCGTCTCGATGGGGATGCGTGTTCTCGAGGGCCGGGATTTTGCGACTGGCGATCGCTCCGGTTCTGAGCAGGTTGTCGTCGTGAACTCCGCTTTCGCCAAGGCCGTGTGGCCGGGAGAATCCGCCGTTGGCAAGTGCTTCAGGATCAGCGAGCCGACGGCGCCGTGCCGCCGCGTTGTCGGTGTTGTATCGAACTCGCACGCCCTTGGGGTGATCGAGAGACCGTCCGTGCAGTTCTACGTGCCGCTTGCCCAGGCTGGCGCAGCCGGTAAAGGCTACGTCCCTGGAGCGATCGAAATCCGCACCGCCGACGGACGTGCGGAAGCGGTCGCCGCAGAGGTGAACAAGCTCCTGCTGCGCATGGCTGGGAGCGGCATGACCCCTTCGGTCCACACGTTTTCGGAACGGCTCGATCCAAGCTTCCGGAACTGGCGGCTTGGCGCCGCACTGTTCACGGCGGCGGGACTGCTGGCACTGCTCGTCGCCGCCGTCGGCATCTATGGCACCATCGCCTACACCTTCAGCCAGCGCACGCAGGAAATCGGCGTCCGCATCGCGCTCGGCGCGCAAGGCTCGAGCATCATCGCGCTCGTGCTCAAG